>NZ_DATMRL010000327.1:0-7360 GCF_035566355.1 Pedobacter sp. | reverse complement strand
CAACCGGATTGGAATGGGGATTTATCGAACTCCCAAATGGTTTTCCAATTAAAGATGGAAATAACGGAACCGGAAATTATTATCGTATTCCAGGAAATTTTGTAGTGGAGAATAGAAATGTGAACCCTGTATTCTTTGATTTCAAAGTCTTTGCTCCTGGTACCTTTACAGTCACCATCCGCATTCCTACCGTAACAAAGAAGCCCTAAATCTGTTTAGTCATCCTTTTTCATTATACCGAAGGCCAGCACTTGCTGGCCTTCGGTACTTTAATATCTCTAAATCAGACCTTACGGTGCTTCTTCTTGAACTTGCGTCCATACCAGATCAAAAAACCGGTTATAGGTAACGAAGCACCAATCAACGAGCATAAAAAAGCCAGTACCTTACCAGGAAAACCCAGAATACTCCCTACATGGATGTCATAATTCATTTTCCTTAATTTTCCTCCAAAGCCAGCACTAGCATATGGTGTAGAATAGATATCCTTGCGTTTTAGTTCTATTAAGCTATGCTGGTCAAAGGTATATCCCTGGCTATTATAAAACTGACCAGCAGTTGGATAAACCGTAATGCCAATGGTCGCTTTTTTCTCAGCAGTATCAGGATACGAATAATAAAAACCCTGAGATTTTGGATGTTTGGCTATAACCTTGTTCCAGGCAATGTCCATAGATTGCTCCGGGCTATACAGTTTTCTAACCTGAAGCGTATCTGATTTCAAATCCCTGAATTTAGCCATCTTTTCTCCCCCTGTAGTTACCCAATACAAACCTTCGCTGTACCAGTTAATCCCATACACCATCCCGGTCAACGCAATAGCAAGTAAAAAAAGCAAGGAATAGAAACCAAGCACATTATGAAGATCCAGGTTTACTCTTTTAAAGGATGCACCCCATTTAATCTTAAAGCTCTTGTCTCTTGTGCTTTTGTTCCACTTCTTTGGGTACCACCAGATCAGTCCTGTAATCAGCAAAACAACAAAAACCATAGTCCCATAATTTACAATTGGCCTTCCAATAGCATAAGGCATCCACAAAAACCGGTGACCGTTTAATACAAACCTAAAGAAATCAGTTTCTCCTTTTTTACGCACCTCTGCTTTAAGAACCTCTCCGGTATAAGGATTTATTTTTAAAGTCGTACCACCGCCTCTCCTGCCTTTTTCATTCGGCTGCTTTAAAAATACATTTATAGCCCGTCCCTGCTGGTATTGAGCATAAGAAATTACCTTCCCAGGATATAATCTCAGAGCAATAGCGCTAAGCTGTGAGGGACTAAGTACAGGCTTGTCCTGTTTTTCTATTTTTGTTTCAGGCTCCAGTAAACCGGTAATTTCCTCATTAAAGACCCATATACAACCGGTTAAACATACAATCAAAACAATGACACCAGAAACCAGACCGAGCCAAAGATGGAGCCATTTATTAATCCTTGTAAATAAGGAATCCTTACTTTTCTTTTTGGTTGCCACATTTTTAGTACCTGGTGTCAACGCTTTGTTCTTATAATTAGGTTCCATTATTTTATGTACTGGATAGCCGTAATTACCCCACCTTCAACTTTCAGTCCCTGAGTGGCAGTCTGGGTAGAGGCGTCTATCTTATAAACATAATTGGCAGCACCCTTCATGTTCACCCCGATATAGGCTAACTTGCCGTCTTTTGGCGTATAATTATTGGTTGTGAGACTTTCGATATTGGCGTCAGAGGGCAGTCCCGTTACTTTCTTAAAAGTTTTGTCTAACACATTCACAATTGCTATAGTTTTTCCTGTAGAATAAGCCCCCCTTTGAGCTTTGAGGATCGCATTAACAACAAAATTATGATTGCCTATATAAAGCCAGTCGGTAATTACATAGCCGCCGGAAATCGCTTCAAAATCATAAAAATAACTCCGGTCAAATTCTGTAGTACCTGCGGTAATTCGGGTAATTGCAGAGGGCTTTGTGGAACTTAAAACACTCTTTGTGGTGGCCACAGAAGAAGAGAACGCATATACATCTCCATTTTCTACTACGGCTAAACCATCGGTCATATATCTCCCTATAAAACTGGTCCTGTCGTCTTTAATCACCTTTTCCAATTGCATCTGTGGGTAAGAATATACCGCAATCCATGCCTGATCAGGATAGGCCGTACCAAATGAATCACCACAGCATCCTTTAATAGAAAAATAAGGGGCATATACTTTATTGCCAACTTGCTTAATCCAGCTAAAGTGTGCCGTTTCCCCATTATTGGAAAGGGTCTGCGTATTTACAGTTCCTTCACCGGTAATCAACAGACTATTGGTATTGATACGATACCAGCTCGACAATGGGTTGGTGATATTTCTCGAAATTTTCACCAACAACAGATCGTCATTAACCGGTGCAAATGCCTGAACAGTTTCCGTTTGGAAATTTGACAGCTTATTGATCCTTCCATCCAGAATGTTATAAGTCGTTACTGCTCCAGGATTACCCTGGCCATACAACATACTAAAAAACTTGTTATTGCTCGTTACATAGTAGCGGTAAGTTCCGTCTTGTTCTACACCATTTCCAGCAGTAGATATAGTACCTTTTTCTAAATCACCAGCAGTAAGCAGGTAATCTGCAACACCAGTAGAAGCCACAGGGGTTACCGCCAGAATATAGTTTCCAAGATTTTCGGCTGCTCTGTCTTTTTTTGTACAAGAGCCTAGCATAGCTGCAAAAGCCAAAGTTCCGAATACTTTAGTTATAGTTGCTTTCATATTAATTGTTGTTATTTTTATTAATGAAATACCTCAGGTTCAAATAGAACCCGCGGCTTGGTTTCTGTAAACTGAAATTGTCGTAAAGAAGCGCGTCTGTAATATTTTTTGCTTCAAGCCCGATATTATAACGCCCTTTCTCTAAGCTATAAACCAGGTTGATATCATGCGACAGCTGTTTGGGAACTACATATTTACTTCCATTGGAACTACTGCCCCCACGGCTTGGCCAATACAACCAGAAAGCATGTACATACAACAGATTATAGCCTATATTCAGATTATTGCCCTTTTTACCCACATTTTTTAGAGATACAGACACATCACCATTACCAAACAAATATGGAATATTAGGCATTTGATCTAAATATACCGCGCTCTCCGTAGTGTATTTTTCACCTGTATTTGGATTGATCTCATACTTTTGAAGGTTCTGCAAATATTGATAAGTTACCGTCGTCCCTGCCGTAAACCAATCCTTGTAGGAATATCTGATCTCTCCGTCCACACCCCAGGTACGAACTCCATCTCTGTTGTCCGCAATCAGTTTAGATTGATTACTGTTCAATCGGTTATAAATAAAATTGTCAGACTTTCTGTAAATAGCATTAGCCGTCACAGAAAAATTGTTAAGCTTATTTATTGAAAAGCTGTAACTCATTCCAAGGTTAACGTTATCACTCTTTTCAGGTTTCAATGCAGGGTTTCCCTCCTGGTTCTCTACATCACCAAATATCTCCTGTGCTTCGGGCATACGGTTGGTCAACTCATACGATGTTTTAAGCTGCAGGTTTGGTGTAAAGAAATAAGTTAAGGCAGTACCATATCCGAGCTTTTTCATGGCCGTTTGATCTACATTTCCATTCCCATCAATGTTGTTCTGATAGATATATTTGCCGAATACCGTAGCTCCGAGTTTATTTTTGATTTCGAAGTTATAGCCAAGGCCTAAAATATTCTTGTTGGTCTTTTTTGTTTTTTCATATTCAGCGTTCGCCGGGTTCAGTTCATCACTTCCCTTTCTATTGAAAGTGGTAAACACATTACTTAAGGCCAGAGACTGGTTGTCAGCCAGTTTATAATTGAACATGGCCGTTGCCAGACCATTGTTGTTCTTGTATTTGTATAAACTTCTGGAACGTTCTCCGTTGGAACCATTTGGCTTGCTGTTGCCATACCAATCGTAACGTACATTCATGGTGTCAATATTTTGCTCCTGTCCAAGGTTATAATTCGCATTAACCGTTACATCAAGGCCTTCTATTAAATTGGTCTTTTTGTATTTTAAAGAGGGCATCACAATATTTCCTTTTCTATGCCATCCGCCAAATACAGATACCATGCGGGCCCCGGTCTGTATCTCTTTATAATTCTGACCCATAGTGATGCCCAGCAATAATTTATCAGCATAACTTTTGTCCACTACCCCAACATTTGCAATCACTGTTTCATTGTGATAGGTATCATGAAACCTTTTTAAAGTTGCTTTGGGAGCATATGCACCCGTATAGATATCCGAAGCTTCTACTTTTACTTTATAGTTGTTGTCTGAATAATTCTGAAATGCGTTCAGTTGAAAGGTCAATCCACCTTTTGTCGTCGCTGCTGCATTTACCACACTCCTATGCGTGTTAAAAGATCCAAAGGAATAAGAAGCATCAACATAGTTACGATAGCGATCACCAGTAACGATATTAATAGCACCTCCTAAAGCATCAGACCCCAGCCACATAGGTACCACACCTTTATAAACTTCCACACGGTCTGCAATATTAATTGGGATGTTGTTAATTTGAAATGAAGAACCAAAATTATCCATTGGAATACCGTCAATAAAGTATTTGATGTGATTGCCGGAAAAGCCATTTAGCGAAAGGTTGAAGCTGGAACCTACTCCACCTGATTCTCTGACACGTATACCGGCTACACGATCTAATGCACCGGAAATATCAAGTGTCGTATTGTATAGTTTTTTAGCATCTATAGCCGTAACATTATAAGCCTGCTGGCTGGTTTCCTGCACTGCTGTACGTCCCAGAACAGTAACTTCAGATAAATCATTTTTATCTTCTTCCAGAGAAAACACCAATGAATTGCTGCTTTTCAAAGGAAGTTCGATATTTTTCGTAAGATCTCTGAAACCAATGAAAGTAATCCTGATTTTATAAATCCCGGCTGGTACATCAGAAAGTTGAAATTTACCGTTCTCATCAGTCACTGCATTTTTTTTACCTGGTGATAAAAAAACACCGGCCCCATGTAATGGCGCTTCACCATTACCCTTTACTAATCCAGTTACTGTTATTTTTTGTTGCGCTTTTAAGGACACTACACCAAAAAGAAAAGCCAGTGTAATGAGCAATGCATAGACCCGTTGAGATAAATATTGCATATTTTAATTGTTCTTATTTAGACTAATTATTAATTTGTGGCAAAAATAGAGTAATCCATGTACAGAATGTGCAGGGATTTGTACGGATTTAACAGGAAATGTATAAGATTGAGATTAAGAAAACGGACGAATATTTATTGAAATGCGAATTAGAAAGCGCTGATTATCCAATGGTTAATTTACAAATCAGAAATGATGAACTGAAGACTAAACGACTCTTCAAAAGAAAAGAAAGCAGTGACCAGGAAAAATCAGCACATAATAAACTCTTCCTGGACATTACAATTTCAGAAGACTCCCTCCTGCAAATGATGGGTAAAATATCGATCACAACTGATTTTTTTTCCAACCTCCATATCGAACAATTATCCATGCCTGTCCGTATGATTATCCACGACATGATGAATTGTCCATGTGAGCCGAAATTTAAGCACCTTTATCTTCAGACAAAGGTCTGCGAACTGCTGATCTGCATTTTATCCGTAAAAACGGCTAGCCGGCAAGACCTCAAATTTACCGTGCAGGAAAGAAGTGTATTTAAACGCCTGAAAAGTATAATCTCAGGCAATCTCCGCCAGCATTATTCTATCGATGAGCTGGCCCAGATTGCAGGTATGAACAGAACAAAAATACAAACAGGATTTAAAGCAATTTTCGGAAAAACCATTCACACCTTTACCCTCGATTTAAAAATGATGAAAGCAAAACACTTGTTAACGGAAGATCCAAGTGTTAGTTTAAAGGAAGTAGCAGCACAAGTAGGTTATAAATACACCAATCACTTCTCAGCGGCATTTAAGAAAAAATTTAAATTCTCGCCCTCCTTATTTAGAAAAGGAAATCTATTATCCATTATTTATGCATTCTGGCTGCTTCCCAGCCTATAATCATGTTTTTCCTGGCAGCACCCCAATGATATTGTCCAATTTCTCCGGTTGATTTAATTACCCTATGACATGGTATCAGAAAGGCAACAGGATTTTTGCCAACTGCAGTTCCTACAGCCCTTGATGCCCCTATATATCCGGATTTCCTGGCCAAATCAGCATAAGTAGTTAATCCACCGGTTGGCACATTCAACAATGTTTCCCAAACCTTAATCTGAAAATCAGTTCCTTTCAGGTGCAGTTTGATTTCATCCAGTTTGCTCCAGTCCTGATTAAATACAAACAAAGCATTTTGTTGATTTCTGTCAGCCAACTGGTTGTAAATAGCGTTTGGAAAAATCTGCTTCAAATTCTCCAGCGCATTTTTTTCGCCATCGTCTACGAATGCCATATGGCAAATGCCTTTTTCTGTAGAAGCAACGATAACGGGTCCGAATGGGGTGTCGGCAAAAGTATAATTAATGACGAGTGCCGCACCACCATTTTTATATTCTCCGGGAGTCATCCCTTCTACTTTTACAAATAGATCATACAAGCGTCCGGTACCTGATAAACCTGTTTCATAGGCTGTATCAAATAAGGTTGCATTTGTAGTCATTAACAATCTTTTAGCATGTTCAACACTTAGATACTGCAAGAATTGTTTAGGTGTTACCCCAGCCCAATCCTGGAACATTCGCTGAAAATGAAATGGGCTTAAATGAACATGCTCCGCGGCTTCATCCAGTTTTGGATGCGCTTTAAAATTATCTTTCAGGAAAGCAATTGCTTCAGCAATCCTTTCATAATCCAGTTCTTGTTGCGTCTTCATAATAATATGTAATTTCTATACAACAAATCTATCGCTAATAACATGACCATTAAACCCGGTTCTTGCTAAGATCGACAGATTTTTTATCTTCTCCTCATAGATTATTACCATTATTCTAAACGATATAGGAAAACCCCTTCACTTCTCTTACTTTTGCACATCGAAATTTTGCCCTCTCTCAACATTGACGAATGATAAAATAATATGGCTGGACAACAGAAAGGGAAATTGATTATTGTAGGGTTATTGGCAGCCGGATTCGGCATTTTAGCACTGGGTTTTATGTTTTCAGCATCAGATTCAAAAATGAAACCGAATCGGCCAGTTAACTTCCCCAAGCTCCCTGGAGATACTACCCTTGCCACGCTGAAAGGAATCTCCTTAGGCCGAACCTTATTTCAAGATCCTGGCTTGTCGGCAGACAGGCGTATTTCCTGTGCATCCTGCCACCAAAATGAACACGCCTATGCAGACCCGGGGGTCGCATTTAGCAGGGGGAGTGGCACGGTGCACGCAGCCCGAAACACCCCC
>NZ_DATMRL010000326.1:0-2390 GCF_035566355.1 Pedobacter sp. | reverse complement strand
CATTCCCTTAATATTTCCAACACCAAACTTTGAATAGGGTGATTGCGTGGTAACCTGCGCTTTAACTGTCATGCCGGTCAGCACAACCATAACCGCGGCGATATAACTAATTTTTTTGTACATATTCAAATGCAATGACTTCATTTAATCCTTTTAATACTAAATAAGGCTCGTGTATCATCCTGGAGGCAAAATCACAATTTTTCAACTGTTCCATCAAAAATGATGCATCTCCTCCCGTTATCACTATCCTCACACTATTGTTCTTGTTATACTGATCGCTTATAAAGCCCTTCACTTCATTGACCACCCCCTGCAATACACCGTTCAATATAGCATTATTGGTATCTGATCCCAAAGGGATCTCCTTTTGTTCATTTTCCCATTTTACCAGCGGCAACCTGCCGGTATAATGGTGCAACGCCTGGAACCTCATTTTAAAACCCAAACTGATACTGCCGCCAAAATATTCCGACTGGCTGTTCAGCAGATCATAAGTGATACAAGTCCCTGCGTCTATCATAAAGCAATCCTCTCCCGGATAGAACCGATGTGCAGCAATAACCTTTGCCCATCTGTCCAGACCTAAAGTAGAAATGCTTTTATAATGGTTATTTACCCCCGTATTTATGCGGGTAGAAAACGCGGTATAATTCGTATTCTCTTTCAGAAATGCAACAACTTCTGCATGCGCTTCACCAACACTGGACATGGCCGAATGACTAATTTCAAACTCTTCTATAATCTCCGCTATCCTGCGCCGATCAAGCTGCTGAACTGATTCAAAGTGAATCAGCTCTCTTTGTTTAAAGACAGCAATTTTACTGTTGGTGTTGCCAATATCTATTACCAGATTATGCATTTATAATTCCAGGAGTTCCCGGTCATACCCTCCAAACTTCATGGCACAAAGCTATTAATCTTTACCAAGTTTCAAGGGATCAATTTGTTAAAAAAAGTTAAACGAACAAAAAGTACTGAATTGTAAGCACAAAAACCAGGAACAGACTTTCATAAAACCAACGCTTAGTGGCATTTGAGAAATAATAAGCCAGTAAGACTGCTCCCGGAGGCACACACAACAAAAAATGGAATAACCTGAAGTCCGGTTTAATGTAAAAACTCA
The DNA here is from genome assembly GCF_035566355.1 of Pedobacter sp. Taxonomy (GTDB): domain Bacteria; phylum Bacteroidota; class Bacteroidia; order Sphingobacteriales; family Sphingobacteriaceae; genus Pedobacter. The sequence goes on along the minus strand of NZ_DATMRL010000326.1, from coordinate 1,264 downwards.
GCGCAGCCAGGATAAACATAAAGAACAACATCTGAAAAGCCTTTCTTGTACTGATAAAACTCCTAAAAAAATTCTCTCTCAACTGTATCATGGCCAGGATCATCATGATCACCACAGGGACCAATACCAGATAATCGTTATAATGAATTTTAAAAACAGACGGAAATTTATTGGTTAATGGGAGCCATATCTTATAAAATAACGCAATATCGTCATGCCAGTAATAAAAGACCCCAACAAAAAAGAATATGGTCAAAAAACCCACCAGACCTGAAACCCACTCCCTCCAGTTGAAAGATCTATACAACAACAAGCTCAGCCAAAGCATCAGCAGCATCACAATAAATGGAAAATAAATCAGGGCCCCCACTGCAATGATCATCCCAATGTCGAACATGATCATAATCGCATTGGGTGTTTTTCCAATCTTCAGGAATTTATCCATGATCCAGATCAGCAAAAAATTACAGATCAAAGTTGGGCTCAGAACCAGAAAAGGCATAAATAAACTCGCACTGGTGATGTACAACAAAGCAGGCAAATATCCTGGTTTATTGAGCAAACCGTGATTATTTACAATCCGGTTAAACAGAACGGCCTGTACAAAAGTCAAAATAGCGGCAAAGAAAATATTTGCTCCTGGAGAGAAGCTGTTTTCAATTGGAATCTGGATAAAAAATTTAGCAAAGGGCTCCAGGAATTCAAAGTTAAGCCTGGGCGGCAAATCTATGAATATCGCCATCCGCATAAAAAAGGTGTATGCGAATAAGATAAGCAGGTTTATTGGATTTAGTGTTCTGAACTGATTGATCATGCCTGTATACTAAAGGCAAAGTAAAGGAAATTATCTGGCAAACTCCTTTACAACTTTATCAATTACTGCAGCGGTTTCATCCGGGAAATAAAATTTATGCTTTTGAGGCTGCTCTACCCAGTCCCTGATCACAGGCAACCAATCCTTATTACTTCCCCAGATCACCGGCAACCCGAATTGTTTTAAGGCAAAGGCATTGCACTGTTGTTCATATTGAAATTTCATTGGCACAACCAACAGTTTTTTACCCAGGAACAAAGCTTCAGCCGGACCTTCAAATCCACCTCCGGTAAACAATCCAGAGCTACCCGCAAGACTTGCATTGAATTCTTCGTTGTTTACAGGTGCAACCTGAACATTTCCATCTGTATATTTAACTTTTGAGTGTTTGGAAAAGACCTGCCAGTTTACCCCTGGAATCTGTTTCAGCAATGGGACAAGAAATTTATC
>NZ_DATMRL010000325.1:0-6518 GCF_035566355.1 Pedobacter sp. | reverse complement strand
AAAGGCGAGGTTTACGGTAAACGTGATCTTTCTCCTAACATCGGTTCTACAAGCAATGCGCCTGGTAAAGGTGGCAGACCTGAAGGTGGTAACTTTGGTGGCAGAGACAGAGACAACCGTGGCGGTGGCGACAGAAGAAACGACAAAGGTCGTGGCGGAAGAGGTCCAGGTCAAGGTGGTCAGGGTAGAGACAACAGAGGCGGAAATACTCAGAACAGAGGACCCCGCAAATAATTAGTTAACAGATCGTTTTACGATAATATTAAAATACAATGTTACAGCCAAAAAGAACGAAGTTCAGAAAGATGCAAAAAGGCAGAATGAAAGGTTTAGCAACTCGTGGTGCTGAATTGTCATTCGGGTCTTTCGGGATCAAATCTTTAGAGTCGACCTGGATTACCAGTCGTCAGATAGAGGCAGCCCGTATTGCGGTAACTCGTTTCATGAAACGTGAAGGCCAGGTGTGGATTAGAATTTTCCCGGACAAACCGGTAACTAAGAAGCCAGCTGAAGTACGTATGGGTAAAGGTAAGGGTGCACCTGAATATTGGGTGGCCGTTGTCAGACCAGGAAGGATTATTTTTGAAGCTGAAGGCGTGCCTTTAGAAGTTGCTAAAGAAGCAATGCGTTTAGCCGCTCAGAAATTACCAATACAAACAAAATTTGTAGTACGTAGAGATTACGTAGAGGCATAATTGGTTATGGGTTGAATGTTGTAAGTAACTTGTTATTATAACCGCTAGACCCACAACATAAAAATTAATAAAATGAAAAACTCAGAAATCACAGGGCTTTCACAAGAAGAACTAGTAGCCAGGATCGCGGAAGAGAAAGAAAACTTAGTTAAGTTAAAATTTGCGCACACAATTTCGGCTATTGAAAATCCTTCCCGCATTAGAAAGGTAAGAAGAGATGTTGCCCGATTAAATACTGAAGTGACTAAGCGTAAAGCTCAGTCTGCTACTGAAACTAAATAACTTTAGAGTCGAAATGGAAAGACAATTAAGAAAAACAAGAACCGGGTTGGTGGTAAGCAACAAGATGGATAAATCTATTGTTGTAGCGGTAGAGCGTAAAGTGAAACACCCGATCTATGGTAAGTTTGTTAAGAAAACTACCAAATTTATGGCTCATGACGAGAAAAACGATTGCGGTATTGGTGATACAGTACTGATCATGGAGACTCGTCCGCTGAGTAAAAACAAGAACTGGAGATTGGTACAAATTTTAGAAAGGGCTAAATAACATGGTACAACAGGAATCAAGATTAAACGTAGCCGACAATAGCGGCGCAAAAGAAGTATTGGTTATCCGTGTGCTTGGTGGAACTGGAAAAAGATACGCTTCTATTGGTGACAAAATCGTTGTTACCGTTAAAAGTGCATTGCCTTCTGGTAACATTAAGAAAGGAACCGTTTCTAAAGCAGTTGTAGTAAGAACTAAAAAAGAGATCAGACGTAAGGATGGTTCTTATATTCGTTTTGACGACAATGCAGCAGTATTATTAAATGCACAAGATGAGCCACGTGGTACTCGTATCTTTGGCCCGGTAGCAAGAGAACTGCGTGAAAAACAATTCATGAAAATTGTATCATTAGCACCGGAGGTATTATAAAATGAAAGAAAAAGTAACTACACAACCAAAAATTAAAATCCGTAAAGGAGATTTAGTAAAGGTTATAGCTGGCGATTCAAAAGGCCAACAAGGTAAAGTAATTGAAGTACTTGTAGCTAAAAACAGAGTAACTGTTGAAGGTGTTAACCTTGTGTCAAAACATACAAAACCAAATGCTGCTACTCCAAATGGTGGTATCATTAAGAAAGAAGCTGCTCTTCATATTTCTAACGTACAGTTAGTAGATCCAAAAACTGGTGCTACTACCCGCGTTGGCAGAAAGCTAAACGCTGATGGAAAATTAGTAAGGGTTTCTAAAAAATCAGGAGAGGAGATCAAATAATGACTTACGTACCAAGATTAAAAAGTAAATACAAAGAGGAAATTGTAACTGCGCTTAAAGATAAGTTTGCTTACAAAAGCGTGATGCAGGTTCCTAAGTTAGTGAAGATTTCGATCAACCAGGGTGTTGGACGTTTCTCTGTAACTGACAAAAAGATCATTGATAGTTCTATCGTTGAGATGAGTACGATTGCTGGACAGCAAGCTGTAGGTGCAAAATCGAAAAAGGATATCTCAAACTTTAAATTACGTAAAGGTATGCCGGTTGGTGTACGTGTAACTTTACGTGATAACAACATGTTTGAATTTTTAGATCGATTAATTTCCGTAGCTTTGCCACGTATCCGTGATTTCAAAGGTATCAATGATAAAGGTTTTGATGGAAAAGGTAACTACACTTTAGGTGTTACTGAACAAATCATCTTCCCTGAGATCAACATCGACAAAATCAATAAGATTTTAGGTATGGACATCACTTTTGTGACTACTGCTACTAATGATGTTGAAGCGTTGGAACTTTTAAAACAATTTGGATTACCGTTTAAAAATCAAAATACAAATCAATAATGGCAAAAGAAGGAGTAAAAGCTCGCGAAGTTAAGCGCCAAAGATTGGTAGCTAAGTACGCGGATAAACGTGCAGAATTAAAAGCTGCAGGCGATTACGAAGGACTTGATAAGTTGCCTAAAAACTCATCAGCAGTTCGTTTGCACAATCGTTGCAAAATTACTGGCCGTCCTCGTGGTTATATGCGTACATTTGGTATATCAAGGGTACTGTTCCGCGATATGGCTTTAGCAGGAAAAATTCCTGGAGTAAGAAAAGCCAGCTGGTAAAACCGTATTTACGTTAGAGTTGCAGGTTTATACTGCAGCTCTGACGTTTTATTACGTTTAAAATAAGAATTAACCGATGGCAGGTCGTTCCGAATGGGTCGGAAAGGAAACCACTATCACAATTACATAAAATGAATACAGATCCAATAGCAGATTATCTTACAAGAGTAAGAAATGCCATCAAGGCAAATCACAGAATTGTAGAAATTCCTGCATCAAATCTTAAAAAGGAAATTACGAAAGTACTTTTTGACAAAGGTTACATCGCAAACTACAAGTTTGAAGATACCAATACTCAAGGTGTGATTAAAATCGCCCTTAAATACAATGCCATCACTAAAATTCCTGCAATCCGTACGTTAACCCGTATCAGTAAACCAGGTCTTAGACAGTATGCTGGTGTGGAGAATATGCCAAGAGTATTGAACGGTTTAGGTATCGCTATCCTATCTACTTCTAAAGGAGTAATGACGGATAAAGAAGCAGCTAAACTAAACATTGGTGGCGAAGTTTTGTGTCACGTTTATTAATTAAAGGAGGATAACAAAATGTCAAGAATAGGAAAAGCCCCGATTAGTATCCCTGCTGGTGTAACAATTACCATATCTAAAGATAACGTGGTAACTGTTAAAGGTCCAAAAGGTGAATTAAAGCAAGCAGTTGATTCAGATATCACTGTTAGTCAGGAAGAAGGCGTACTTACTGTACAACGTCCAACTGAGCAGAAAAGACACAAAGCATTGCACGGTTTATACCGTTCATTGTTAAACAATATGGTTATTGGTGTAACAGAAGGTTATAAATTACAACAAGAGTTAGTTGGTGTGGGTTACCGCGCTACAAACACAGGTAATACCCTGGATCTTGTTTTAGGTTATTCTCACCACTATGTGTTCCAGTTACCAGAAGAGATTAAAGTAACAACAACTTCAGAAAAAGGTCAGACACCTAAAATCATTTTAGAAAGTATTGACAAACAACTGATCGGTCAGGTAGCAGCGAAAATCCGTTCGTTACGTGCACCAGAGCCATATAAAGGTAAAGGTATCAAGTTTGTAGGCGAAGTGTTAAGAAGAAAAGCAGGTAAATCGGCTTCTAAAAAATAATCATCATGGCAGGGAAAAAATTATCTCGTAGAGATCGTATAAAAAAAGGAATCAGAAAAAGATTAACAGGTTCCGAAAACCGTCCACGTTTATCGGTTTATAGAAGCAATAAAGGAATTTATGCTCAAATCATTAACGACGTAACCGGTAATACATTGGTTTCGGCATCATCTTTATCTAAAGATTTCGCTGGTAACGGTAACAAATCAGAGCAATCTGTTGCTGTAGGTAAATTGGTTGCTGAAAAAGCAATCGCAGCAGGTATCAAAGAAGTTGTGTTCGATAGAAATGGCTACTTATACCACGGACGTGTTAAATCATTGGCAGAAGGTGCCCGTGAAGCTGGTTTAGTATTTTAATCTGAAAATAGGATAAGAATGTCAACTATCAATATAAAAAGAGTTAAGACTAGCGAGATCGAATTAAAAGATCGTTTAGTTAGCATACAACGCGTTGCCAAAGTAACCAAAGGTGGACGTACTTTCAGCTTCTCAGCTATCGTAGTTGTTGGAGATGAAAACGGAATCGTAGGTTACGGTTTAGGTAAAGCGAAAGAGGTAACTGAAGCCATTGCTAAAGGCATCGATGATGCTAAAAAGAATTTGGTGAAAGTTCCTTTGTTGAACGGTACTGTTCCTCATGAGCAGATCGGTAAGTTCTCAGGTGGTTTTGTATTAATCAAACCAGCTGCAGTAGGTACCGGTGTTATTGCTGGTGGTGCAATGCGTGCTGTATTAGAGAGTGCAGGAGTGCACAACGTATTGGCAAAATCAAAAGGATCTTCTAACCCGCACAACGTGGTTAAAGCAACTGTTGATGCATTAACTAAAATGCGTGATGCTTATACTGTAGCTCAGCACCGTGGTGTAGATTTAAATAAAGTTTTTAACGGATAATATTATGGCGAAGATCAAAATAACCCAGGTAAAAAGCATCATCGACAGAAGCGAGCGCCAAAAGAGAACGATGCAAGCGTTAGGTTTAACTAAATTAAACCAAAGCGTAGAGGTTGAAGCAACTGCTGCCATTATAGGTATGGTTAGAAAAGTTAATCATCTGGTAGCTATAGAGAGTTTATAATTATGAAGGTTGCAGAAAATGTATATATTTACATTTGCAACCTTTATATATGTTTAATCGTTGTCCCTGATTAGTGAAAGCGAAGGGCAACACAATAAGTTAATAATGAACTTAAGTAATTTAAAACCTGCAGCAGGTTCTACTAAAAATAGTAAGAGAATTGGTCGTGGTACCGGTTCAGGTCGTGGTGGTACTTCCACTCGTGGTCACAAAGGTGCTGGATCCCGTTCAGGTCATTCAACGAAAGTTGGATTTGAAGGTGGTCAGATGCCATTGCAACGTCGTGTACCTAAAGTAGGTTTCAAACCAATCAACCGTGTTGAGTATGTAGGCGTCAATTTAGATGTTTTACAAGGTTTAGCTGAAAAATTTAACTTAACTAGCATAGATTTTACTACCTTGCAACAGCACGGTTTAGCATCTAAAAATGACTTAGTGAAAGTTCTTGGTCGTGGCGAAGTTAAATCTAAATTAGAGGTTAAAGCACATGCTTTTTCTGCAACCGCACAAAAAGCTATTGAGGCTGCTGGAGGCTCAATCGAAAAATTGTAATTAATGAAGAAGCTGTTTACTACTTTAAGTAATATTTGGAAAATTCAAGAATTGAAAGAGCGTATAGTATTTACGCTCATCATTCTTTTGGTTTATAGATTTGTTTCACACGTGGTTTTACCGGGTGTGGATGCAACTGCCTTAGGCAATAATGAAAAATCAGGTCTTTTAGGTCTATTGGATATGTTTGCCGGCGGATCTTTCTCTCGGGTCTCGATCTTAGCCTTGGGTGTTATGCCTTATATTTCTGCGTCCATTGTAGTTCAGTTACTCGGTATTGCTGTACCTTCTTTCCAGAAAATGCAAAAAGAGGGAGAAAGCGGCAGGAACAAATTAAATCAGATCACCAGGTATCTGACCGTAGCCATCACTGCCGTTCAGGCGGTGGGTTATGTAAAGACCCAGGTGCCTACTGAAGCCATCATCATCAATCATACACTGTTCTTTGTATTGGCAACTTTTGTGCTTTCTGCAGGTACATTATTCGTAATGTGGCTCGGAGAAAAGATCACTGATAAAGGTATCGGTAATGGTATATCCCTGATCATTATGGTGGGTATCATTGCGCGTTTGCCTATTGCTTTGCAACAGGAGATCAGTTCAAGGATCGTTGGTGAAGGTGGTGGTTTAATTGCTCTGGTATTAGAGATTGCAGCACTTTTTGGTGTGGTGATGTTTACTATTATGATTGTACAGGGGGTACGTAAAGTGCCTGTACAATACGCAAAACGTATTGTTGGTAACAGACAATTCGGTGGTGTAAGACAATATATTCCGCTAAAGGTAAATGCTGCCGGTGTAATGCCGATCATCTTTGCCCAGGCTTTAATGTTCATTCCTGCAACTTTAACTCAGTTTTTCCCTTCACTGCAAAATTCATGGCTGATTCAGTTTAGTGATTATACTTCACTGGCCTATAGTTTAACGTTTGCATTTTTAATCATTGCATTTACGTTCTTCTACACGGCTATAACAGTTAATCCTACA
>NZ_DATMRL010000324.1:0-5863 GCF_035566355.1 Pedobacter sp. | reverse complement strand
TATCGTGAAAGATATAGCCCGAAGGACGACAATACATTAAGATTGTTTTTTGGTGTTAAGGATAAAGACGGCAACTACAGACAGAATATAGAAAAGATTGATATTGATAGGTTCAGATCACTTGTGAAACTTTTGAAAGGAGAAGAAGCTATCGTTCCTCATGAGAAGAATTATAAACTTTTAGCCTGGCTGATCAATTTTGATGGAGAGGATACCGGCAAATCCGGTGTTACTATAGATAAAGGTCTAGTTGTGAATTCATTAATTGATAGTACTTCTCAACCCTTAAAAAACAGAATAGGTGTAAGGAAAGAGTGGATATCAAAGCCGAGAATTAAGAATATTATAATATCTTTTGTTGGAATTGCTGCGGTAAGTACGGGAGTATATTGGCGGTCAGTAAGTAGTGATCAGAAGTGTATGTACTGGACAGGTAATGCATATCAAACTATTTCATGCAATGAGAAGGTTGGAGATACCGCTATTATTGCATTAGATACATTTAAGTTAGCACACTTAAAAAGAATAACACGTCAGGATACACTTACAAAATGGTCTGTAGGTAGGATCTTTTATTCTAAAGTAAATTCAGATTCAATAGATGTATTTACATCTGCAGGGTCTCATCCAGTGCGTAACGGAAGAAAGCTAATGCCTTTGACTAATTATATGTATGTCAAATATATAAGCCGTAAGTGATTCGGTTTTCCAGCCTTTCATAATTTACTGGAATTCCGGGAAACCGTAAATATTTCAGTAAATGCCTTCTTACTTTTACAATTAGTTTGTATTGAATCAATGTTTGAAGATTATAAAAAGGCGCTTTTAGAGTTCTATAAGAAGGAGATTGGTCAGCTTTCAGAAAACCTGCAACATCCGGGACGGCAGAAGTTGCGAAATGAATGCTTAAATGCTGTTAAAGATAAAAATCGGTCAAAAGACGAGCAATTACTTAGACGGTTCTTCGACCCATCGAATGAATATGAAGATTTAGCAAGAAGCATTGAAAAATTTGAATTGGATAAATTTAGACCGCTGGTTAATTTCTTGGTAAGAGGAACTAAACTTAGAGATGAGTTATCCGTAAAACTACTCGCCTGGCTTATAGGCTTTGATACTTATAGCGAATGGCGGAAAAAGAAAGAAACTCCTGTGCCGACTATACCCGTGCCGACTACAGAGGGCCCAACCGGAGGAGCAGGAACACCACCTATCATCAGAGGCCTTCTTCATATTAAGGAGCCAGTAGTTGTTCAACCTCCAAAATCTTTACCCTTCAGGAGAAGTGCTTTTATCAGTATTTGTATCCTCATTTTCGGTAGTGGATGTTTTATTTTATGGGAAAATAACCTTACCCGAACCCATTTGCCAAACGAAAATGAACAATGCATGTATTGGGACGGCTACAAATATGAGCCTGCAAATTGCGACGACAACACAGCTCATACTCTAATCCCAATAAACATACATGCGATAAATTATTTTAAGAAAATCAGATATCCCGATACATTGACCCAATATTCTCTTGGAAAGGTATGGTACTCTAAAATTAATGGTAAACTCGAATATTTTACTGATAGTGGAACTCACCCTGTTGATACCACAAGGAAATTGAGATCCTTAAGTCCGTATATGCTGAACAAATATTCATCATTTTATAGATATGAATTGAACGTTTTGGGCTGGTCAGTAGGAATAATTGTTATGACTTTTTTAGTTGTATTCTTAATAACGCTGAGCTATAAGAACATAAAAAGTGCTCTTCCCAAGCTTCATTTTAATAGGATACGCCCAGTAAAATCAATTTATTTAAGCCTTATGACAATGAGATCAAAATAGCTGACCATGGAAGGCATTTGTTGAATGTGTAATGCCGAAGCTTTAGCTATTATTAGGAGAGGAGATACCTCCCCTTTAGAAAAAAAATTGGAAGAAAATATCGTAGCTCATTGACCTAGCGATAACGATTTTATGTTATTGGAAATAAGAATGTATGGTCCGGCCATGCTTATTTTAATGAACTGGTTGCAAAACATCTAAAATTTATATAAAACATGTTGGCCGTTTGTTATTGAGGGAATTTGCGAGTAATTATTATCAAACATATAGATTTACTGAAAAATTAGAACCAAATAGATTAAAAAAGAAATGAAGAAATTGAGGTTGATCTTAGTGACTTTTACTTTTATAATTTCGTGTACTGCGAATGAATTTGAAAGAAAAAATATCATTGGCGATTATTATCTAACTACTACGGACGGCAATAAGAGAGATGTTTATATTGATTTTAAGTTAGAGTCTGGTGATTTTATTGGAGTAATTCCTTCGACTGTGTTTTCGGTTGGACATGATGATAAATATATTATAGCTAAGCAGCATCCATTTACTTATCCCTCAAAGGTAGATACATCAATCACAAACTATTATATCCTGCCTATTCAAAAACAGACTTTATCACCAGAACTAGGTTTGTTGGGACCTTTGACATTTGAAAATTTTGAGGCTAAAAGGAAAAAAATGGGAATTGTAAATATCCTTTTTGAGAATGTTAAGAATTGATTGAGGCAAAAAAGTGTAATAGATAAAGTTCTAAATAATGAATTAAATTTGGTCAGTGATCTAATAATCTAAGATTTTCGGGATAGAAGTCCTGTTATAAATATCGAAGATTTGAAGTAGAAAAGATTTTCAATATTGTAGAAACGTAAAGCCTGGTATAAATTGATGCCTGGCTTTATTACTATGTAACCCTGATTTTAATTCATTAATACTATTTTATAACTTTAATCAAAATATTAATATTGGATACAAATATTTGTATTCTATCACATAATACTTTGATTTAAAATGACTCGGGTAATCCTTCAACCAGCTTCGCTATCTATTGCAAGGAAGAACTATGAGAATACTGTAGAGAAATCTGTTAGCATAGAACGAATTGCCAAATTTCTTACTCCAGGGCAAAAAAATAAACTGAAGGAGAATTACCCTGATGGTAAATTTAAGGTATGGGGTGCACTTCCTGGAAAAGGGAGAGAAAAATATTGGAATGAAATTTCAAGAGGAGATGTCATTCTATTTGCAAGAGACAATGCTATTTTTTCTTCTGGTATAGTTACCGTTAAATTTCGTAATGCCGATGTGGCCCGGGAGATTTGGCCCGTAAATAAAAAAACTGAAGCAACCTGGGAATATCTTTATTTCATAGCCGAGTTAACATCCAGGTCAATTCCATATTCGAGATTTAATCAGTTACTAGGATATGGAGATGGAACGATTATCCGAAGTTTTAGAATCTTGAACGAAGACCAGTCAATATTGGTACTGGATGACTTTACGGATTTGGAGAGTGAAACATATTTTGATGATTCTACAAGCGACGATAGAAAAGCTTCTGAAGACAAATTAAAAGCGATGGACCACACCGACAAAAGCCAGTCGATAAAAGCCAGATTAGAACAGCCTGTTTTTAGGGGATGGTTATTCAAAAGGAAGAAATATGCAATTTGTGGGATCTGCCATACCAATTATCCCGTTGCATTTCTACATGCTGCACACATTAAAAAGAGGTCTAAGTGTACTCACGAAGAAAGAACAGATCTGGATATAGTAATGTCAATGTGCAGAATGGGCTGCGATGACCTTTATGAACGAGGATACATTAGCGTAAAGGACGGTAAAGTTATCGGCCTTAAGCAGAAGTATATAACACCGGCCATAGAAAAAGCCAAAGATGCCGTAATTGGTAATGACTGTACCCATTATAACGATCAAACAATGAAATACTTTGAATGGCATTTTGATTTCCATGGAGGGAATAAACCCTAGCCCTTCTCTCTTTCCCTCCAATAAATTGAGATAATTCTCCATATTTTCCTAGCTTTAATCACAAATTAACTTTTCAATTAATTTATTGGTTTTACATGCAAGATATAGAAGAGATAACCGCAAAGCTGATAGAATTCCGCAATGAAAGAGACTGGGAACAATTCCATAATCCCAAAGATCTAGCCTTGGCTTTAAACATAGAAGCAGGAGAACTTCTGGAAGCATTCCTATGGAAAAACGCTACAGAAGCAAAACCAGAGAAGGTCAAGGAAGAACTCGCCGATGTATTTGCTTATGCCTTCCTTCTGGCCGAAAAATACGGCTTCGATGTAAAACAAATTGTATTGGACAAGATCCAGAGAAATGCCGAAAAATACCCAGTAGATAAATCAAAAGGAACGGCAACCAAATACAATGAACTATGAGGTTGTACGCTGGATCTTCAGCTAATTTTATAGCTCTAAACGTTAACAACCAAATAGCAGACCTGTTAAAAGAAGAATTCTTCAAATGCTTTGGGTTTCAGGCCTCGCAAAACGAGATCATGTCCTGGCGCAATTCCTTATTCCGCCTGTCGGATATCCTGGAACGCGCAGGTCTGAATGATCTTGGCGTCATGGTCGAATACAAACTCCCGCTCAGTGGTAAACGGATTGACGTGCTTATCTGTGGAAAAGACGAAAACCAAAAGAAACATGCAATTATCATTGAACTGAAACAATGGGATAAGTGCAATTTAACCGATTATGACAGTGACTATGTCGTAACCTGGGTAGGTGGGGGGAACCGGTCTGTATTGCACCCAAGTGTACAAGTAGGAAATTACATGTATTACTTGCAAGACAACAGTACAGTTTTCTACCAAGGAGAACATCCCATTGCACTTTCTGCATGCAGCTATTTACACAACTATACCTTTCTCCAAGATGACGTTCTTCAGGACCAACGGTTTCAAAAAGCATTAGATCGGTTTCCAGTATTCACAGCAGATCACAGAACCGAACTTTCGGATTTTATCAGCAGTAAAGTGAAATCAGGTGACGGATTACAGATCCTTGGCGAAATAGAAGAAAGCAAGCTGCGGCCCTCTAAAAAACTCCTTCAGCAGGTATCCACAGTGATCAGGCAAAAACTCAAAGGAGAACTTAAGCTATTTGGAAAAGTAAAAGCCCCTGGTGATTATATCCTTCTCGATGAACAGTTAATTGTCTACGATACTGTAATGAGCATTGTTCGTAAAGGGCTGGAACATAAACATAAACACGCCATCATTGTAAAAGGAGGTCCGGGAACAGGTAAATCCGTTATCGGCTTACAATTGCTGGCCGATTTGACCGCAAGAAATTTTAACGCCCATTATGCAACTGGGTCAAAGGCATTTACTGAAACCTTACGTAAAATACTCGGAGCCAATTCAAATAGTCTCCTTAAATACTTTATGTCCTACGGTGAAGCAAAATCTAATGAAATAGATGTCCTTTTGATGGATGAAGCGCACCGCATTCGTGAAAAGACCGGATATCCGTTTAAGTCGACCGGAAAATTGCAGGTAGAAGATCTGTTAAATGCAGCAAAGGTTTCTGTCTTCTTAATTGATGACTATCAAGTGGTAAGAAAAGGAGAGATTGGGTCGTCTGCATTTATAAGAGAAAAAGCTGAAGCTGCGGGTTGTAAAGTTTACGAATACGACTTACAGGCTCAATTCAGAAACGGAGGATCTGAAAGATTCAGCGACTGGATTGATCATACCCTGCAAATCAGGAAAACAGCTCATGTAGAATGGATGGATGAACCTAACTTCCAATTTACCATTATGGATTCTCCAGAAGCAGTAGAGCAGGCCATAAGGGCTAAAGTCGCAGAAGGTTATACCGCCAGAGTTACTGCAGGTTTTTGCTGGCCCTGGTCCAAAAAATTGGATGAGCATGGCGAGTTGATCACAGATGTGGAAATTGGAGATTATAAACGGCCATGGAACGCTCAGGAAGGATTGACCGGAATGCGCAAAGGAATTCCTAAATCTCAGTATTGGGCT
>NZ_DATMRL010000323.1:0-2910 GCF_035566355.1 Pedobacter sp. | reverse complement strand
CCAGACGGATCGTTTCTTTATTCAGAGATAATTCGCGGGCCAGTGCATTTGCTGTTGGTCCTCCAGCGCCTAATATCGTGTGCATATCTTTTTAGTTTTTTATCTGATCAAAGGTAGCCTTGTGCTGGAGATCAAAACGTTAACAAAAGATAAGGAATTTTATTAAGATGGCTGGAACAATAATCTTTTGCGGATTCTTGATAAAGAAACGGGGGTAATGCCCAGAAAATTCGCGATATAATGCTGTGGTACACGCTGGAGGATCTCCTGTTCCTTGCTAATCAGATCCTGGTAACGCTCTTCAGGCGTCTGGGTAATGAAGGAGCTGATCCTTTCTTCGTAACAGCACAGATAGTATTCGGCAGTAAGGCGTCCAAAACGCTCCATTTTATAGGCAAGCTGGGGATGGTTAAGCATGTCTTGCAGATGGTCATAGGAGATCAGCAGCAAGGTAGTGGGTTCCAATGCCTGGATATAGCTTGTTCCGGGTTGCCTGGTCAAAAAGCTTTTGTAAGAACTGACCAATTCCCCGTCAAAACTGAAATAGCCGGTAATTTCTTCACCGTCTTTAATGTGATAATAGCGCACAGAGCCTGTTAAAATAAAACCAATGTCGTTGGCTATTTCTCCTTCACACGCAAAATGTTCTTTCTTTTTAAGAAATGAAGTACTGACATGCTGTGCGAATAACATCCACTCTTCTTCACTGAAAGTGACAAATTTTTCTAAAGCTTTACGGAAAACTAAGAGTGCAGCAGGATCAGGAGGTGATTTTATCATAACACGAATTTACAATCATTTTTAAATAGGACTATGTGAGTAAGGATCAACTCTTTTTAAAACTATTGCCGTTAATGGTTTAACCACCAGAGGTATTTTCTCAATCCGGGTTTCACTGGTATCCAAACCAAAGGCTTTAGCTTCAGACTGAGCTAGTTTTTTAATGGCAAAATAACTGTTTAATATGAAACCCTCACTCACACTGAATTCGTTGTTGTAAGACAAGAACTTTTCCATAATGACAAATTGAAAATCTGCAGCAAGATTGTATTTGTTCAGGGAATCGTATTTGCTGGTAATGTCCAGTTCTTTGCGGCTAACCATATCTTCCACAACTTTTCTGAATAAAACATTTACTCTCGGTTGTATTCTGAAACCTAAACGGAATTCAACCCGGATCACTTTATCATCGTCTAATTCCTCTACGCTGTATTCCATTGTATAGGGCTCGTCTGTCCGCTCAATATGTACAAACCAGTACACATCTGCGCGTTTGGGTTTCCGGCTCAAAATCGAATACATGATCTTTTGCTCAATTTGCTTGCTGTTATTCGCTTTGGTTAAATAGATCAGGTGTGTAGAATATTTAGATATGCTAGGGTCTTCACTCAGTGCTCTTAACAGAGGTAACTGATCCTTCAGGTCAATAAAGTTCAGAAACCTGTTGTTGATTTTACGGGCCCTGAACCAGATATACATGGTAAAGATCAGCCCAAATTCAAATACAAGGAAGAACAATCTTTTCAGAATCTTAACGGCATTGGCAACAAAGAAGGAGAATTCAACACAAAGGAACACGCACAAAATAATTGTTACAATCCATAATGGCCAGTGTTTTACATACCTCATGAAATAATACATGAGTATGGTGGTCATCAGCATAGCTATAGTAATGGAGAAACCATAAGCGGCAGTCATTGCTGCGGAGGTGCGGAAGTATAAAGAAACAGCAATACAACCAAAACAAAGGATCCAGTTGATACTTGGTATATACACTTGTCCGCGGATATTTGAAGGATATTTAATGGTAACCTTTGGCCAGAAATTCATACTGATTGCTTCGCTGATCAAGGTAAAGGAACCACTGATCAGGGCCTGGCTGGCAATAATGGTTGCCATAGTGGCCAGAGCGATGCCTGGTAGCAGAAAGAAATGTGGAATGATCTCAAAAAATGGATTTATACCAGTGAAATTTTTTGTAACCGGTTGGGTCAATACCCAGGCACCCTGGCCAAGATAATTTAAAAGGAGAGAAACTTTTACAAAGATCCAGCTGACCTGGATGTTTTTCCTTCCGCAATGTCCCAGGTCTGAATACAGCGCCTCTGCTCCGGTTGTACATAAAAACACAGCCCCAAGAAGCCAGAATCCTTTTGGATGTTCTATTAAAAGTGCAGCACCGTAATACGGATTTAATGCTTTTATGATCTGAGGATAGTGGGCCAGCTGTAAACTCCCGACAACGGCCAGCATTAAAAACCACATCAACATCACTGGTCCAAAAGCGGAACCTACGATCTTTGTTCCAAATTGCTGGAAAAAGAACAATAAAAGCATAATGGTGATGACGATCAGCAGGACCAGATCATTGCCCGGTATAATTGCCTTAGAAAAATAGGGAACCAGGTTTAGGCCTTCAATTGCCGAAGTGACAGAGATAGGGGGGGTGATGATCCCGTCAGCCAGTAAGGTTCCTGCGCCTATGATGGCAGGTATGGCCAGCCATTTTCCATATCGTCTAACCAGCGCATATAAAGAAAATATGCCGCCTTCACCACGATTGTCTGCTTGCAAAGTAATAAATATATACTTGAAAGTAGTTTGAAGGGTAAGTGTCCAGAAGATACAGGAAATGGACCCCAGCACCAGACTTTCATTTACTTTTCCACCTTCTATAAGTAAAGTTTGAAAAACATAAAGTGGCGAGGTGCCGATATCGCCGAAGATGATACCAAGAGTGATGAGCAATCCGGCTGCGGATAACTTTTTTAGATGTGGGTTCATTATCCTAAGATTATGGTTCTGGGTGAGTTAAGCTTTGATACTTTTATAAAAAAAACAAAAGTAGAAATCTTATTGATATGTAGACCGATTTATCAGGGCCTTTTTTTCTGTGGTGTAAATGTCGTA
>NZ_DATMRL010000322.1:0-4623 GCF_035566355.1 Pedobacter sp. | reverse complement strand
ACACGATTCGGATAATAGGGTTGAGAAAGAAGATGCAATCGGACTAATTCTATTGTTACAAAAAAATTTATTTGAACACCCATTTCCTGATCCAGGACATTCGATTTCATCTCTCTTTGACCCAATAAAAAAGAAGATTCATAAAAAAGAAGAAATTGAGATTCTTAAAGACCAAATAAATTCTTTTCGACCACAAGACATTAGAATTTCTTTTGGCTTTTTTACAGATATGTTAACAAAAGGAGAAGAACCAGCAACTTCCAATGTCGCTGAACTATTCCCTACACTTTGGGAAAAATCAAATGAAGAACTAAAAAAGACACTTGCTGTAAAATACCACACGTATATCATCGACCCAGAATCAGACGATAGCAGCGACAAAGGTGCTAAGACAAGAGTTTTTGAAATGTTAGTAAAACTCAAAGCTGTTCATTATGTGCCGGATGGGACAAGAGCGAGAATTTATTAAATAATCACCTTCAAAGCCCTTTGTGGGATGCTGCTTGACTATTATAAAATTCTTGTTGTGACCAACAGCAAAAACGTAAGGATCTACAATCCCAATAGAGCTACTCGAATATTTTTTTACCTGTTTCGACAATGTTTGATTTCGGGGAAGCTTACAATTTTAAAGAAAAGATAGAATAATGAAAAGTATGGAGAATTATCTGCTAAATATTGATGCAGAAAGAATTCAATCATTTCCAAATTTATTCTCTAGTAATTCTTCTTTAGCTTTTGATCTAAATGAATAAGTAACTGTGAGAAGTATAGCTCTCGTATCTACTTTACCGGTGCGATGAAAATTAAAATCGGATGTCAATGTAGTAAATCCATTATTTTGAGTATTAAATATATCGGTAACGACTAAAGCTAATGCTGCTTTATTATTGAATAATTTTTTTTGAAATCCCATATCGACATTATACACAGCGATGCGCGTCCCTTGTGCTGTTGCAATGGGTGAGATGTAGTTAGCGGTCAATTGTACTTTAGATGTTTTATCGATCACATAACTATTGATCCATTTACAGTACCAACTCACGAGATCTTTTATCGCATCGGTAGACACGTTGGAGCCATCGATATGTTGTTTATATAGTGAAAGGCTTAGATTGGTATTCAGATGATTGATGGGTGATCCTGTCAATATTTGTTCGATGCCATAGGTGATACCTTTACCATAATTTTGCTGAGTAATCAGAGCCACGCCATTGGGGAATAAAGAAATAAATCGACTGATAATATCTGTAGTGTGACGATAATAAATAGATGATATATAGGTCATGCTTTTCCATTTTTTACTGTATCTTAGTTCAAATGAATGAATTAATTCAGGTTTTAAATAAGGATTGCCTCCATGAGGATTGAGTGAATCTGTAATATCAATGAATGGATTTAAAGAAGAAAATGAAGGGCGATTGATTCTACGACTATAGCTGATCTTTAATAAATCATTTTCATTGATATGATAAGCAAGATTAACCGATGGAAATAGTTCTAAATAATTTTTCTTAAAATCAACCGATTGATTTGCATTAGCCCCTTGATAAGTCGTGTATTCACCTCGTAATCCTGCAGAATAAGTTACATTAGGAAATTTTGCACCACCAATGACATCGGAGTAATTGAAATATACTGCATGAGTCTGATCAGAATAATTAAATAGATTAGATGCTTTTGCATTGGGGACATATTGTTGGCCAATAAAATCTTCGCTAAGAATATCTGAATTACTTTTTCTAAAAGTAGATTTATAACCGGTTTCTATGAGTGCATTGGATCCGATAGGCAATGTATAATCCACCTTAGCATTGGTGATATGCAAAATTTCATAGTCATGGGTTCGTTGTAGAAAAGCATTTGAGATTGGTATATCTTGTTCGTTTAATGCATTATTGGTGATATCAGTATTTTGTCTTTCATGACCAATCGATGAATTTACAGATATACTAAATTTTTCTTTTTTATTATTGAATAGATGTGTATAGGATAATGCACCTTCAGCTTCATTACCATGTTCATATTCCTCATTAAATCTATAGCTATTGTTTTTGAAGACATTATTTATTCTAAAAATTTTAGAGTACAAT
Organism: Pedobacter sp.; assembly: GCF_035566355.1. GTDB lineage: Bacteria > Bacteroidota > Bacteroidia > Sphingobacteriales > Sphingobacteriaceae > Pedobacter. Next base: position 2,530 of record NZ_DATMRL010000322.1, on the reverse strand, counting down.
GCTTCGTGATTATCTGAATTGTTTATATTGCCTATTAACTCAAAAGAAAATCGGTTTTGAGCATCGGCGGTATAGTCTGCATTTAATTTTAAATTATGTGTTTCCACTAATGTATGATCATGAGCCTGCTGTACAAGATCATGATTATCTTGCAGTAAATAATTTAATCGGTCGCTTTGTACTTCCCGTTTTCTTTTAGCAAATCGATTGTCATAGGATAGACCTATATTCCATTTTCCTTGTTGATGACTGAGTAAGATCGCACTATTCATACGAGGCATACTACTAAATCCAATACCAAAAGCTAAAGATCCGTTGGTACCATTGGATTTATTTTTTTTTAATGTGATATTGATGATACCACTTTCTGCTTCGGCATCATACTTTGCTCCGGGATTCGATATAATCTCGATGCTTTCAACTAAATTGGCCGGAATACGATCAGTAGAAGTCAGGCCACTATTACGACCATTTACTAATACCAGTGGTGTCTTCCCTCTAATAGAGATGGTTCCATCTTCATCTACAACCAATGTGGGAGTATTGCGCAATAAATCTGTAGCTGTACCCCCTGCTTGGCTGATTTGACCTTTAGTATTATAAATAAATCCAGTGGTAGTCTTTTGTATAATATCTCTCTGAGAAGTTACTTCCACTGTTTTGAGTAACGCCGCATCGCTTTTAATATCAATATCTTTAAGTAAAAAATCTTCATCTTTAAGATTTATAATTTTTACGAATGGTTGATAGCCAATCAATGATGTTTTGATGATATAATTTCCGTTGGAGACATGATCTAAAGTAAACTCTCCTATTGAATCAGTAGTGCTTGCTTTTAAGATCTTTCCAGTATCCTTGGATGAATACAATAAAACATTGACAAATTCGACGGGAGAATGATCTGATATAATATTGCCATGAATTCTATACCCTAAAACATTTTGTGATTGGACATTAAATACAAAAGCAAATAAGGCAATTATTATTGACGAAAACTTCATACCAAGATTGGTCTTCAGGGCGGCCGGCCGACCTTTCAGCAAAGTAAATGTAACTACAGGCATAATCAGAAGGCGGTGATAGTCATTTCAACGTTGGCTTTTAAGGGAAGTTCTAAAACCGCGATACAGGTCCTTGACGGATAATAGTCGTTAAAGTAAGTTTTATAAATATCGTTAAGGCGTTTAAAATTCTGCATGTCTTTTAAATATACCGTAACGCTCACGATGTTGTCGAACGTCAACTTCTGTTCCGACAGTACAGCATCAAGATTTTTAAATATCTGCTTCACCTCAAGATCAAAGTCATCAGCCAGTTTACCGCCCTGGTCAATTCCCACCTGGCCTGATAAGAATAAAAAACCGTTGGCTTTTACGCCTGTGCTGAAAGGCCCTGCTGAAACAGCTAATTTAGCTGATTGTATATACTCAATTTTTTTCATTAGTTTAGTTTGTAAAGTTTTAATAGTTACAAATATAAAGTAATTGTCTTTAAATTCCCAAATTTTATTACACACTTTTTTTATCCCTTAAAAAAGTTAGGTTGCGATATGAGAATATTCTGTGAGAATTATTTATATAGCGGTGCGGCAATCATTGTGGTTTGCCGGGATTTATTGATGTAAGATTGGTTGCCCCGATGGCACAATAATCTGCATAGTTGGTTATCTGTTAGTGGAAATGAGGTACCACCTCTTTCGGCCTACGCAGTAGACTCACGCCTTTAGTCATTTCAACATTGGCTTTTAACGACAGTTCTAAAACCCCGATACAGTTCCTGGTCGGATAATAGCCGTTTTCATTTGCGTATGTGTTTTTCCGCCGGCAATTAAAAAAGCAGAAGAGCAGCGCCAACTATGTGATCTTCATTTTATAGTAGCTCGATAATTTTTTGATTCCATTCACTATCGGGATGAAGGAGGTGTTTGTTTTCTTTTAAAAACTGTAGGCCCCACTCGCGTAACAAGGCCAAACCAGGTAATAAAGTCCTACCGTAATCAGTTAATTCGTACTCCACCCTCGGAGGCGTTTCATTGTAGGCTCTGCGACTAATCAGCTTATCCTCTTCCATTTCATTAAGTTGTTCTGTAAGTACCCTTGTCGAGATGTCTGGGACACGTGACAGAACATCTTTAAAACGCAACGGTTTTGTTTGCAAATGCCAAAGAAGTAACGGTTTCCAATGACCGTCTATCACACTCAAGTAAGCCGTAACGGGACACCTAATAGGATATTTTTTCATTAGTTTATTTTATAAATTTTTAATAGTTACAAATATAAAGTAATTAGCTTTAAATTTGCCAATTTCACAAAACACTTTTTGGGTGTGTTTCTATTTCCCCTTTTTTAATTTAATCGGCTGTGGCAATTAAAAATTCGAACAATGACCATTTTAATCATAGTGAATCAAAAGGATTCTGCTAAAATTAAAGATGAAATATCGCGTCTTGATGAAAATGTTTTTGTAATCGGCACCTGCAGTAGCATAGCGGAAAGTACACATTGGCTGCAAATCAACCCACATCCCGATT
>NZ_DATMRL010000321.1:0-6875 GCF_035566355.1 Pedobacter sp. | reverse complement strand
TGAGCAAGGGCGCTGGTGGTAGTAAAGCCACTGATGAGGAGGATGGTTCCTGCGACAATTAACGATTTAAACCTTAGAGTTTTCATTTGCTTATTATTTAGTGTTCTTGTTCATATGCTAATCATGTTGCCATGAGTGTGTTAACTTACGTTAATTTAGCTATATGACAATTGAAAAGCAAAAAGGATTAATCATTTCTTAACATTAATTAAAGCTGACAATTGGATGATAATTGGAGCCTATTTTTCCCGTTCAATCCCTTTAAAATCCACTTTTAACACGCATTTATCTTTCCGTTCGCTTAGCAAATCTTTTAACGGCGCCTTCATCTGCACCGCAGACACCTTTCCAATTCCCGGCATACGCTCCAAAGTATCCATCAACTTCACCAATTCCACATAGCCCCCATAAAAATGAAGGCTTTGATTGATCCCTACAGCAGTAGAATCTCTTTCTATGGAAGGCTGTGTTAAAGTGTAGTCAATAGACACATTTCTGGCCCCGGCAATGGCAGACACTTTCAACCAGATGTCGTTGTGCCACTGCTCAGGGTTCACCCTGTACGCTTTGATAATTTCATTCAGCGCATTCAATTTTTTCTGCGCATGTACAGGGTTAAAAGAAAGGTCATTTTGCGCCAGGCCGGCAGCTTCCTGCTCAAAACTATGGTGCAAACAAATGGCATCAAAAGTTTTGCTAAACGCAAAAAACCAGCACAGCAATAAGCCAAAGGCCGCCAGTGGAAGCAAAAGTTTATTTCGCTGTCTATAATTGAGCTTATTCATTAGATCAGTAATTTAAAGTAATGGTAAAAACCTGTGCCTGCTTCTGGTCATCAGCGGTATACTTTTCCAGCTGCACATCCTTCACCCATGATTTCTTCTTAAAAGTGTAAATGCAGTCATTGATGGCATACACATTCTCTGCAGTTCCCTTCAATTTAATCAGACCGGATTCCACAGACATTTCGGTCAGCGTAGCAGAACCGGGTAAGCCAGCTCCAATCTGGTCGCAGATATAGGCATAACCAAGGCCCTTATTCCAACCCAGTTTCTTCACCAGAACTTCCTTTTCCTTAATTTCCGTTTCCATTTTCTTCTTATTGGCTGAGAGATCAGATTTCCTGCCCGCCCGGCCTTCCATTTCCTGGTTACTGGAATTGTAAAAACCAAACAACAGAAAATTAAGGAGCAGGAGCACAAAAAAAAGGCCCAGTACCAGCACACCTCTTTTCTCAAATTTGAGCTTCGCGATATACTCCGCCCTGTTTTCCCCGATCTCCGGAGCATCCACCTCTATGGGCTCCAGAACTTCAGCCAGGATCAGCTGGAATGCCGTAGCATAACTTAACAAAAACGGTTCAGGCATGGTTTCCAAATCAATTTTTAGTGCAAAACCCGTATCTGTTTCCAGCTGTTGGGTATAACTCTCCCAGCTCTTGTCCTCCCTGAATTTGATGCGGTGCCCGTCAAAACTCAATGAATCCTGGTATACGTTGAGTTGCGGGAGTACCTGATCTACCACAAAAGGCCCCAGGCCCAACATCAAGACCTCCACCCCCTTTTTCTTAAAAGCAGCGATCATTTTATCAACGATGTCTTTTCTCACCACGGCCAGAAAGGAATCCTCACCAGAAATAAAATTCTGAACATAGAACTCCGTCAAATTGAAACCAGGAAACACCTGCTGTAGAGCAGCCTCCCTAACTTCATCCAGCTTTTTCGTTTTCTTAATCAACACCCCACGGCCAGTTACCGTAATCGCCAGAGGACCGCTCAGCCCATCAGCAATCTGGCCCAGTTCAGCAGTATACTGTTTCTTAAGCCCGATCTGGATCATCTTACCTTTCAGCGAAAGTTCAACCAAACGCACATCGATCAAACCATCGGCCTGAAGTTTCAGTTCCAGCCCTTTACTACTACTCAGCCCCGATTTAAAATTGAAATCAAAAGCCATACTAGTAAATAATAGTTGGTTTAATAAACACCACAGTCACTACCTTATTATTCGATTTACTGCGGCTGCTGAACAACCATTTCAAGATTGGAATCCGCGACAAGACCGGCACACCAGAACCACTTTCGCTGCTCTCCGTACGCTCCAAACCACCCAAAACAATCATATCCTCATTTTTTGCACGTACAATAGATTCAAACTTACTGGTAGAGGTTGGAGGCGGCGCATTCAAAGGCGGATCGCCAATAAAATCAGAAATATCTACTTTGATGTTCAGCGTAATCTGACTATCACCCGAAACCACCGGTTTAATATTGATGTTCAAATTCGCATCAACCGCCGTAAACTGCTCCGTAATCACCGTTTGTGTGGTCAACGACGGAATCACATTCTGCGTCTTCGTACTGTAATAGCGCTTGCTTCCAATACTCAGGTTTGCAGAATGACCGTTTAACGTAGACAATTTAGGTACAGACCGGACTTCAACATTACTGTTGTTCTCCAGCGCACTAATATTGATATAGAAATTAGGCGTTACCCTGCCCAGGTTAATCGAATTGTTCCGGCCCAGTTTGGATAAAAAGCTATTGATCGCTCCGGAACTAAAGGTGTAATCAATCCCCGGAAAGATCTTTCCCGGATTGGAAATACTGTCCGACACCCCGGCAGAAATCCCGGTTTTAACGCCATGACCTTTGCGGATATCGATCAGCGTCACCTCTATTAACACCATGGGAACCAGCTTGTCCAGCTGTTTAATGAAACCTTCTATTTCGGTAATCTGAGGTGCCGATCCCGATAAAAGAATGGTATTCTGTTCCCTGAATTCCTTAATCTCCACGCCCCGTTTCCAATCATTAGGAATCATATTCTGTACGGTGTCCAGCGAACGGTTCTGCAACTGGATAATTTTATGCGCCCTTAAGCCCTCCAGTTTCCTGTCACCGATCATATAAATTCCGTTTTCCAGTTTAAAGGTGTAGTCTGTACCCTGAAAAACAGCGGTTAACAAATTATCATAACTAATATCATTGACCCGCATGGTGATGCTTCCTTTAATATCCGAATACAGAAAGTAGTTCGCATTCAGTTCCTGGGCCGCATTTTTGATCAGATCGATCATATTGACATTCATGGCATCCACACTCAGCAATTTCTTTCCTCCCACCACTCTGCTCAATAGACTGAAATTAGCACCAACTCCCTGATTGCCGTTCGCCACGTTGACCGGCTTCAGGTTTCTTTTCACCGCCGTGTTCTTTTCACTGTCAATATACAATTGCTCATCCTCGCCCAAAGCCTGGAAAACAAATACATTGTCATTGGTTTTAACCACCTTCAAGTCATTGGTATAAGCCAGTTTCTCCAGGGCGGTTTCAAAAGGAGCATCTGCCATAAAGCCCGTTACTTTCTTTGTCAGTAAAGTATTCGGCACCACCACATTCTTCCCGGAAACCATAGTGATCTTCCTGGCCACCTGCGCCAGCGTATCGTTGTCCAGTTCTAAGCTCAAGGTATTGTTCTGTTGATTGTAACGCACATTGATCTGCTTTACCGGCACCACAGGCACAGGATCTTTGGCTTTGGTTACCGACATAATAGATCCAATCAGGTTAATGTCCAGTCCATATTCCTTGGTCAAAAAGACCAGTACATTTAAAGCCGTTTCGTTGGTGAAATTGTTGAACACCTTGAAATTCAACTGAGGATCAATATTGATGTTCAGGTTATTGGATTGGGCCAGGGCACGTAAAAACTCCTGAGCAGAAACGTTAGACACGTTCATCTGCACTTTCTGGTTTAAACCAGGTACCGTAATGGCCAGGTTATTTAACCTTTCTTTGACCAGCCTTAGCCGTTCTTCGGCCGCCGGGCTTTGCACCTGGTTAGCTTGCTGCCCTGGCATAGGATTTTGTGCAAATGCACCGGTTAAACCGGCTGTAAACAGTCCCGCACACAAGAGCACCTGCTTCAATAATCGATGGATTAATTTTGAGTTCCGCATTAATTTGTAAATAATAAAGGGTAAATTTCTTCTATAGTTGTCTGGCCTGCGGCGAATAAAGCAAAGGCATTTTCACCTAAAGTTTTAATTCCGCGCAGATCCAGTAAAGGATTGATATACATGTTTCCTTGTTTAATTTCCTGTGTCAGTTCATGATCCAGAGGGATCACCTCATATACAGCCTTCCGGCCACTGTAGCCTGTATGATAACATTGCTCACAGCCACGCGCCACATAGTGCCGGTGTACCGGTGCAAAAGGCTTAAATTGTTTAGGGTAAAAAGACGGATCAAAATCCTCCTCCGTTTTGCAATTGGGGCAAAGCAACCTGACCAGCCGCTGCGCCACAGAGGTATTCAGCGTATTGGCCACCAAAAAGGAAGGAATACCCATATCCATTAACCTGGATACCGTTCCCCAGGCAGAATTGGTATGGACTGTAGACAACACCAGGTGTCCGGTTAAAGCCGCCCTGATGGCCATGTTAGCCGTTTCCGGATCCCGGATCTCTCCCACCATAATCACATCCGGATCCTGCCTTAAAAAGGTACGCAGTGCCGATGCAAAGGTAAGGCCAATGCTCTCTTTCAGCTGAACCTGGTTGATACCTTGAAGGGTGTATTCTATTGGGTCTTCAATAGTTAAGATGTTCCGGGTCTCTTTGTTCAAATACTTCAGCGTGGCATAAAGCGTAGTGGTTTTTCCGGAACCTGTAGGCCCGCTGATCAGGATAATGCCATTGGGTCTTTTAATGCCCTGCATATAATTGGCCAGGTCAAATGCAGAAAAGCCTACCTTTTCCAGGTCAATATTTGCCGCATTATTATTCAACAAACGCAACACCACTTTTTCTCCATGTAAAGTAGGTAACACCGATACCCGGATATCAAACTGCTCCTCCCCATTTCTGAAATTGATCCTTCCATCCTGTGGCAGGCGCTTTTCTGCAATATCCAGATTGGCCATAATCTTGATCTTATTGATCAGGGCCGGATACTCCGTTTTCTTCAGCACATAACGCTCCACCATCATCCCATCTATCCGGATCCTCACCCTGCACCGCTCTTCATAAATTTCAATATGAATATCACTGCTTTTTAAATTGCGCGCTTCCCGGATCAGTTCATTCAAGAAACCATCCCCTTCTATGGCGACAACAGATTTTTGAAACTGGTGCTGTCCGTTTTCTTTGAGGTAGTGAAGGTTCAGCCATTCATTGATGGTATCTGAAGGAATTCCTTCCAGGCGGATGCGCTTTCCAAGTACAATTTCCAGTTCATCGGTCAGCATATGCTGCTCCGCGTTCTCATCGCAAAACAAGACCATACTGCCCTCATCACTGTCTTTAGGAATGATCCTGTAATGCCAGGCCTGTTCTCTCGTTACAGAAGAGATAAACGCCATATCTAGTTCTATAGGTATCGTTTTCATATTTCCCGGGTTAAATGCCATTAAATAAATAGGTTTTGTAAATCCAGGAATCCTGGCAGAGTTGTAACTGAGGCTGTACCAAATCCCAAAACAAGAGCATGGCTAAAAAAGCAGCCTGCAGGCCAGCCAAAGGAATATGGATATGGTCCATGCCTTTGATCCTTTTCGTTACCAGTATGTAAACCAATACCAGGATCAGGCTCAGCAGGTAAAACACCACATAGTTCAGCGGAGAAAGGTAAAAGGTCAGCGTCACCAGGAATAAAATATCCCCAAGGCCAAGGTAGCTGTCTACGATGTTGAAGAGTTTGCGGTGTTTAACGCTGAAATAGAGCCAGACCAGCAGCAACTGGACCACCAGGAAAGCAATGGCATAGCCAGCATCCTGCAAGGTATTGACCCAGCCTACCTGTTTAAGCTTCAAAAAGAAAAATAAAGCGCTGAGTACAGGAAAAAAGATCCAGTATACACCACGGTAACGCATATCCTGATAACAGACAGAAACCAGCGCCAGTAAAGCGAGCAAATTGAGCGTTGCGATCATGATGATAAACCCTTAATCTGCAACTACTTCTTTCAGGTTTTTATCCTGATCGATCTCCCAAATGTTAAAAGTACCGTCACCATCAAAATCGGCTACAGCTGTTGCCCTGGCCAGGAAACCAGTGTTATTGGCGCGTACAATTTCAATTCTGTAATTCGCTTTTCCGTCTTTACCATCGGTAGAGAGTTTTTCCTGGATAAAGCCCAGTTCATTCAGATCCGAACTGTATTTGGATTTTTCATAGAAATAACTTTTCTCGAGCGTAGCAAGATGTTCCAGCTGCACTTTAGCTTCTGTACTCTTTGCTTTGGTGATTAAAGGAAGAAGGTTTGGAAGTGCAAGGAGCACAAGAATACCTATAATCACCAGAACCACAAGGATTTCGGTTAAGGTATAGGCTTTTACTTTTTTGGTTAGCGCGCGTTTAATTGCGCTGGATGGTTGGTTTGTTGTTGATTCTGGCGTTGTTGAGATTTTCATATCTTCCTTTAATTGTTAATTGTTAACGTTGAAAGGACAATGTTAAAGAACTTCAGTGCAGCCAGATTGCACTGAAGTTTTTTTTATCAACAAAATGAAAATAAATTTTGAGGTTGTATTAATCGTGTCAAGTAAAATTCCAAAACACACTGACTTTTCAGCTTTATAAAGAACGTTCTTTTACCGTAAAGGTAGTTTTTTGTTCGGGTTTTACAACAGGGGTAATTTCGTTCTTCGGTCAGTTCATTGCTGCAGGTAAGTTTGATCATTTGTAACAGCAAAGATAGCCTCAGAAGAAAAGCAGTAAAGGGACTTTCGCGGCATAAATGCTCTTATCCTGGCCGCATTGGCCATTTACTCCACGTTCCGTTGACAGCTCTCCCTTCTTCCGCTCCTGGGGGCCTAACAAATGATCACCCCAGACCTCTATTCTCGTTGGCGCATTGCAGCGAGCCTTGAT
>NZ_DATMRL010000320.1:0-4426 GCF_035566355.1 Pedobacter sp. | reverse complement strand
TTACTGGTGCTGTTCATTTTCAGATTTATACAGGGTATGGCCAACTGTATGACCACCAGTATTTGTATTACCCTTATTTTTAGCAGGTTGCAAGGCGAAAGAGCCAGGGAAATAGGTTACTCCGTTTTTTATGGTATGCTGCTTTGTATCACACCCATTTCTATCTTGTTAACTGCGCCAGTAGTAGATAATTACGACTATAATTTCTTGTACAAGGGAATTATGTTCTGCTATATCCCCGGAGCAATTCTATTGCTTTGCATGATGAATGCGGTGAGACTGAACAAAAAAATGCCATTGTACCAGATCGACTGGCCTAGTTTTGTGATCTATGCTGCCATACTTTGCCTTATTGGATATGTGCTTGCCTATGGACAGCAGTATTACTGGCTGCAGGATAGCCGGATCCGGAAAAGCTGCATCGCTATTGTAGTGCTCCTGGTTATCCATGTATGCCGCCAGTTGAATTTAAAAAGGCCTAGCCAGAACATGACAGTGTTTAAATACCGCAATTATGTTGTAGGGATGTGTCTGATCTTTGTACTGTACATTGTTAGAGGCGCCCTTGGTGTAACTAACCTGTATTTTGCGAATGTACTTGGCATGGACCCTTATCATATTTCCTATATCATGCTGGCCAATATCATCGGTATCATCGTGAGTATCCTGATATCCTCCAGACTACTGATTCTTAAAAGGCCAGTACGTCTGATCTGGATTTACGGCTTCGTATTGCTACTGATCTATCATGCCTGGATGGTCTTCCTTTTTAATACACAGGCCGATGCACCCACATTTGTCATTCCTTTAATCTTACAGGGCATGGGTGCAGGTATGCTGATGACACCAATTATCGTATTTGCCATATCTTCTGTTCCGGAACGCCTGGGAGGAACAGCATCAGCAGTCGGTGTGTTTTTCAGATTTCTTGGATTTTGCAGCAGTATAGCCTTGGTTAACTTTTACCAATTGTACAACAAAACCAATCACGTTAACCGTTTTCAGGAGCAGCTGACCAATCTTAACCCCGTAGCCGTAGACCGTTTGGCAACTTACAAAAGAATGTTAATGGCGAAAGGATTACCCGCAGATCAGGCAACAAAAATCGCAACTGGTTTACTCAGCAGGTCAGTCGATGTTCAGGCACAAATCAGGTCTGCAGTGGATTATTACACCCTAATCAGCATCCTATTGGTTGTCGTTGTTTTAGTCATCGCGTTAATTCCATATATCAATCGCACCATTATCAATGTAAGATCTAAACAGCCTGCACCAATTTCTTACTAAGGTCAACTCATCTGCGCCATACCCGGACCCTTCCCTCTTGCTAGGCGCTATGTAAAAGTCAATATTACTCCGAGAGGACCTCAGGGCGCCTTGCCACCAAAGCGCAGCGAGGCAAGGAGTCCAGTCCTCGACGAGTAATATTGATTTTTTATACTAATTTGCAAGTACTAAACCTTGCTAATGGACCGTAAACATTTTCTATCTTCAGCACTCCTTGCCGGAGCTTCACTTTCCACAGTAAAGAGCTGGGCAATAAGCCCAATTCCATCTGAAGAACCTCTAAACTCCGGCAAATACCGTATTCCGCCTTATCTTAAACCCGGCGATACCATCGGAATCACATGTCCGGCCGGTTTTATTACGCAGGAAGAGATTGCGCCATCGGTTAAACTGATGGAAAGCTGGGGATATAAGATCAAGATAGGAAAAACAGTAGGTGCCAGAGATTTTACCTATGGAGGTACAGACCAGGAAAGGGCAGCAGATCTTCAACAGATGCTGGACGATATAGAAGTTAAAGCCATCATGTGTGCCAGGGGAGGTTACGGAGCAGTGCGGATTATCGACAAGATCGATTTTAAAAGCTTTACAGAACATCCCAAATGGATCATTGGATTTAGCGACATTACGGTATTACATTGCCATTTGAGCAGGAATTTTAAGATCGCCTCTTTGCATTCTAAAATGTGCAACAGCTTTCCAGCCGACTGGACTCTGGCCGAACCCATACAAATCGAAACCATTCTGTCTATCCGGCAAGCTTTAGCTGGAGAAGCCCTGAAATATACCAGTCCTGCACACGAAAAGAACAGACCTGGAAGAGCCGAAGCTACAATAGTGGGAGGTAACTTAAGCATCATTGAAACCCTGGCCGGAAGCCAGTCAGATTTAGATGCCGACGGAAAAATCCTTTTCGTAGAAGATACCGGCGAATACCTTTATGGAATAGACCGCATGTTCTGGAATTTGAAAAGAACCGGAAAACTCGCAAAGCTAAAAGGACTGATCGTAGGAGGTTTTAAATTGAAACCTGACGATCCGGGAGAAGAGTTTGGCAGAACCGTTGTTGATATTGTGCTTGAAAAAGTTGCAGAATACACCTATCCCGTCTGCTTTGACTTTCCGGTAGGTCATCAGCGAAACAATTTTGCCCTCAAATGCGGCGTGAACCATGTTTTTACAGTAGATCAGAATGGATCGAGTCTCACATCTGTAGGTTAGCCCAGCCTTTACTTCCTACTGGAAAGAAGCGTATTTAAAGCAAGTTTAGCCGGAAACGTTTCCGTAAATATTTAAGATTTAGACCCTCAGTGCAGTCAAAATTTGATTAATATTGAGTTTCAAAAGAACATATGGGAACTCAACCACATAAATTACTACAAACCTGGCGCTGGTATGGTCCGGCAGACCCGGTAAGCCTTCATGATGTAAAGCAAGCTGGTGCAACTGGTATCGTGACCGCACTACATCATATTCCGCATGGCGAAGTATGGCCGGTAAAAGATATTGAAGAAAGAAAATCAATCATTGAAGCAGCAGGATTACAATGGTCTGTTGTAGAAAGCGTACCCGTTCATGAAGCCATTAAAACACGTAGGGCAGACGCCGGGCTGTATATAGAGAACTATAAAACGACCTTAAAAAATCTGGCTGCCTGCGGTATCAAAACCGTTTGTTATAATTTTATGCCTGTTTTAGACTGGACCCGTACACAGCTGGATCTGGAAATGACCGATGGATCTAAAGCCTTATACTTTAACTGGACAGATCTTGCTGTATTTGACCTTTTCATTTTAGAAAGAGCAGGAGCAGAGCAAGATTACGATCCTGCCATCGTTACAAAAGCCCGTGCCCGTTTTAAGGAAATGGATCAAAAGGCATTAGAGGAACTGAGAATTAATGTGCTCATGGGCATTCCGAATGAGAAGGAAATTGAACTGTCTGCCTTGCAAAACAGCATAGATGAGTACAAGCTTATAGGAACGGAAGGTTTGAAACAAAACCTCAGCTGGTTTTTGAATTCTATTGCTGAGGTCTGCACACAGACAGGCGTAAAAATGACCATTCATCCCGATGATCCACCTTATCCGATCCTGGGTTTACCAAGAATAGCCAGCACCAAGGCCGATTTTGAATATATCTTGTCGAGCGTAGATCAGCCTTTTAACGGCGTGTGTTTTTGTACAGGTTCTTTAGGCGCTGGCGTGTCCAATAATTTGCTGGAGATTTTTGACGTAGTGAAAGATCGTGTATACTTCCTGCACTTAAGGAATGTGACCAAAGACAGCGAAGGCAATTTTTATGAAGCAGATCATTTAGGTGGAGATGTCAATATGTACGAAATTATGAAAGCTGTAACCACGGAGAACCACCTGAGGGATACACCGATTCCTTTCCGTCCGGATCATGGACACCAGATGCTGGACGATCTGAATAAGGTGACTAACCCAGGCTATTCTGCCATAGGAAGACTGCGTGGCTTAGCGGAATTAAGAGGACTTGAATTGGGCGTAACGGGAAATTATTAAGTATTTACAGGTTTTTTACCATGTAAAGAATCATCATTTTTAGGGGTAGAAGGGCTATTGCTGGCTTTTTTAGAAGCATTGATCAGATTTTTTTTGTCATTTTCCTGATTTAAATTTTCGATCTGTGGCAGCTCCTGACTGCTTCTATGCTCACTGGCACTGTTGAATTGAGGTTGGGTGAGATCTTGTGGCTTGTTGGGGTTATAGTCTTTATTATCAGGCGTTTTGCTTTTTTTATTCTGTTCTTTACTTTTCATGGCTGTTCAATTGAAAGATGTGAAATATTAAACAAACAGAAAATGCAATGGTTTTTAAATTCAAAAGTCCGTATACATAAATTCAGATCAAAAGCGTTATTGATTTGTTTGAAAACCAATAATTATTATCTTTAAACCCATAATTTATTTTATAATTAAACAAAATCCGATGGAAAAATTTTCAAAATTAAAAGAACTGGTTGCCGGAGTTGAGGCAGATGTAGAAAAGTTTTATAACGCAGGTAATGGTGCTGCTGGTACCAGAGTGCGTAAAGCAATGCAAGACTTAAAAGTACTTGCTCAAGAAATTCGTACTGAAGTAACTGAGAAAAAAAATACAACTAAGTAAGATCT
>NZ_DATMRL010000319.1:0-13386 GCF_035566355.1 Pedobacter sp. | reverse complement strand
TGATCTTATCGTCGCCTAAATATTTGGTTTTGATGAACTGGTGTGTCTTTTTCACCTGCACAGCCATTGGAGTCAGTTCGCGGTGCGCTGTGACTACACCCTTTACACAAAAATTGTTGTCACTGAAATTCTGATCTACCGGCCCTTCAAGAGGAAAGTCTCCTCCATAAGCCAATATTCTTTTGCCATTTTTCACTGTATCAATCCCCTGGTCTATCCACTCCCAGATAAAGCCTCCCTGGAGTTTAGGATGATTTTCAATGGCATCCCAGTATTCATCATAATTCCCTAAACTGTTTCCCATAATATGGGCAAATTCACTCATGATCAAAGGCCGGGTTTCTTTGTTGTTTGAATATTGAACCAACCATTGAGGATCTGGATATTGAGGAACAATCATGTCTGTATTAAAGTCTTCCTCTGCCCGTTCGTACTGTACTGGTCGCGTTGCATCGGTCTTTTTAAGCCATTCGTAAGCCTCATACATATTGATCCCGTTTCCGGCTTCATTTCCTAAAGACCAGGTTACCACAGAAGGATTGTTTTTATCCCGCTGGTACATACGGGTAATCCGTTCAAAATGCGCATTACGCCATTGTTTATCGTTTGCAAATGTATAAGCAAGGTCATAACCTCTTCCGTGCGACTCGATATTCGCCTCGTCTATGACATACAATCCATATTCATTGCAAAGCTCCATCCAGTAAGGATCGGGTGGATAGTGCGAATGCCTAACCGCATTCACATTAAGCTTTTTCATCATTTCCATATCCTTGCGCATATCTGCATGGGTAAGGGTATGCCCTTGTGTGGCATTGTGCTCATGTCTGTTCACCCCTTTCAGAAAGATGCGTTTACCGTTGACTAAAAAGTCACTTCCTTTAATTTCAATGCTTCTAAAGCCTATCTTTTGCGGAACGACCTCCAGCACTTCATTCTTCTTGTTTTTCAAGGTGATATACAAGGTATACAGATAAGGAATCTCTGCAGACCATGCCTTTACACCAGGTATTTCTTTCTTAAAACGGACTTCGGTATGGTAATTACCCAACACTTCTTTAGCCGGTGACGCATCTTTCCAGAGTACTGAGCCATTCGCGTCCGCCAATTCCAGTTCAACAGAAAAAACATCTGCCTGGCTGTGGTTGGTATTTTGATCCATCCGATAGTCGTTTATCTTTACCTCTACATCCAGCAAACCATTGGTGTAGCTTGGATCAAGGGTAGAGCTCACTCTAAAATCATTCACATCCAGTTTAGGTGTAGAATAGAGGTATACATCCCTTTCTATTCCGGAAATCCGCCACATATCCTGGCATTCCAGGTAACTGCCATCGCTCCAGCGGTAAACCTCCAGGGCTACAAGATTTTCTCCAGGCTTCACATATTTGGTGATGTCAAATTCAGCAGCGAGTTTGCTATCCTCACTATAACCTACTTTCTTACCATTAACCCAGATATAAAAAGCAGATTTAACGGCACCAAGGTGAATGAATACCTGCCTGCCATCCCAGTTTGAAGGAATGATAATTTTTTTACGATAGGATCCTACCGGGTTGTTATTTTCCGGAATATCAAAAGGTGGATTTAACCGCGCTCCTCTCTTTCTTTGACCAGTAAATTCGTAAGGTTGGTTCACATAAATGGGCAAACCATAACCATTGGTTTCCCAATTGGCGGGTACCTTAAAATCTTTCCAGCTGGCGTCGTTATAATCTGTTTTATAAAAATCAAGCGGGCGTTTGGATGGGTCCTGTACCCAATTGAATTTCCAGGATCCGTTTAAAGACATAAAGTAGGCAGACTTTTCTTTTTCCCTTTTCTCCGCAAGCGCCTTGCTCTCATAGGCATAGGCTTCCGCACGCATGGGCATACGGTTTACGGATACCACTTCCGGAGTCTGAAGTTCGGATGGCAGATCTTGCGCCCTGAGGATTGCTGGACCCAGGGTTAAAACCATCAAACTTAAAAATTTTGACTTGTTCATGTAATCGTTCTTGTTTGGTTTAAGACATATTTGTGCATGATTGCATGCATTCAGGTTTCATTTACCTTAAATTAAAGGAGAATATTCAAGGCAATATATTTTTAACCCTTATAAATCCACACAAACGTTTGTTTTCAGAACGATCCCAGAACCTTTCTCTTCTCACCTCACTCTAACACCGCAACATGCCCCGTCTCTTCCGCACCACACCGGTCTCTCCTATACGCCGATCCCTTCTGCACCATGCCGGTCCTCTCTACGCCATGCCTGCTCCCTCTACACCATGCCTGCTCCCCCCTCTGCAATTTGCTAAGGAAAATTCTCGTACGCTACGGAAAGACCTCAGAGATCTGTCCGCTCCTTCAGCGGACCTGATATCGTTAGTCTTGAAGCAGCTGTACAGAATTTTCCAAAAAATTCACCTTCCTACGATTAACGCTCTTAATAAACAATCACTTCATCCACAAACAGATACCCCTTTTGCTTATCTTTTGCAACTATCCGCACATATCTGGCCTTCTTACCCTTAAGATCAAACTTAAAATCTTTAGTCAGCAACTGGCTTTCTGTATCTGGCACTTCATTATTCAACAATCCAACTTCTTTAAAATCTGTTCCATTATCCGAAATCAATACTTTAACAAACGATGGCAAATAAATCCCTTGAGAGATCAGCTGCATAAAACCAACACTCAAAGCGCTTAAATCAACAGATGCTCCCATATCGACAGTAACATCCAGATCATTAGTTTCAATACCTTGCCATACACCATCGCCGTAACTGATCCCACCTCTGTATCCATCGGTTAAAGTACTTTCTTTTTTTGCCTGGTAATTTTTGCTAAACGGCAGATTATAGATCACTTTTTTCCCAATTGCCTTATGAAAATCGATAGGTAAAGTTACCGGCATACCCTTTAGATCTCCTTTGGCAAAAACTGCTGCAGTAACCACCTGAGAGCCTCTGACTTCAAATGGCTCCTGATAAAGTTTAGAATTGGCGGTTGGCAGACTACCGTCTGTGGTATAATAAATTGTAGCCTTATCTTGTTGAGACAGGATGCTCACCATCGCTTTGTTCTCCTGGTATATAAATTCCGGAACTATCGTAACCTGATAGCTCGGCCTGGCATAATTCACGTTTAAGCGCTGCAAGTAGCCATACTGATGTTGCATACGACGCTGAAAATCATTCCAGTTTCTGTTTTGCTTACTACTCCAGGTCACTTCTGCCAGAGCTATAGCCCTTGGATACTCCATGTATTCAACATGCTCGGAAGTTGTAATATATTCTGTCCACAAATTTGCCTGTGCACCCAATACAAATTTTCCTTGTTCAGGAGTCAGTTCGGCAGGTATCGGTTCATAACTATATACTTTTTCTACAGGAACAAAACCTCCTATAGCTTCCGGCTCCGTTTTCGGATCGCCCTGGTAATAATCAAAATAAACAAATGCCGCAGGGGTCATCACCACATCATGCCCCATCTTTGCTGCATCTATTCCCCCCTGTACACCCCGCCAGCTCATTACAGTAGCTTCCGGAGCAAGCCCACCTTGTAAAATCTCATCCCAGCCGATCATCTTTCGTCCTTTACTTACAATAAACTTTTCTATTCGTTTCACAAAATAGCTTTGTAACTGTTCCACATCAGTAAATCCTTCCTTTTTCATAAGTGCAAGGCAGAGTGGATCTGTTTTCCAGGCTGCTTTACCTGCTTCATCGCCGCCTATATGGATATATCTGGACGGAAAAACGTCCATTACCTCAGTAAGTACATTTTGTAAAAAAGTGTATACCTCAGGTTTTGCAACATTGTAATCACTTTCTTTATTATTTTCCTTACCAGAACAAGACAACTCCGGATAAGCAGACAATACCTCATAAGAATGACCAGGCATTTCAATTTCAGGTATTACCGTAACACCACGCCTGGCTGCGTATTTTACAACCTCCCTGGCCTCTTCCTGGGTGTAGAATCCTCCGTAGGCATTTGGGTTACCGGCTTCACTGAATTTTTCGCCCTGTGCCCGCCAATCTTTCCAGTTCTTACCCTCCCGCCACGCTGCATTTTGAGTTAAGCGGGGATAGGCCTTGATCTCCAAACGCCATCCGGAATCATCGGTCAAATGCCAGTGAAAGGTATTGAGTTTATATCTGGCCATGAGGTCGATATATCTTTTCACAAAAGCAACCGGATAAAAGTTTCTGGAAACATCTAAATGTAAGCCTCTGTATTTAAACCGAGGCTTATCGTACACCTGTCCGCATGGGATTTTGTGATCGGTTGTAATTAACTGAAGTAAAGATTGTGTGGCGTAAAACGCGCCTTGTGGTTTCGCTGCTTTTATGGTTACCTCCTTGGTTCCTATATTGAGAATATACCCTTCCTCCCCCAAACTATCGGTCGGTTTAGCGGCCATAAAACGAATGGCTAAAGCAGGCTGGACAGCACCTGCAATGATCTTTCTATTCTTAAAAGAAGCTTGTTCAGCAAATAGTTCTGCCACTTCTTTGAATTCAGGTATGCTGTGAATTTTTGTGCTTTCAGTAATGGAGAAATGCCCGGTTTCATTCTTAACATGTAATGGCGCAGGAATGATATTCATCTGGGCAGATGCCCCGGCAGAAATTAAAGATAATAAGACAGCGAATTTAAACGGTTTAGTTCTTAACATAATTTTGATGAGCAGAGATAAAATTGAAAATTCTTATAAGCATTACGCAACATATATGTGCTACATAACAATTATAAGGATTTTTACTCATACAGCGCTCTTCCTCCTTTTTCTGCAAAAAAGAAATTCCGCCATAGATTGAGCTTAAAAGAACTTTTTACGGGGGTAAATCTCATCTGATGCATATCTGAATGGGGTCTTGTTGGGATAAGGGTACCCTTTATCCCAACAAGACCCCATCAAGACCTCAAGCAAACGTACAGAAGCCAGGTTTCTGGTACGATATACGAGTTAACACACCAACTTCTCCACCCCTCTGCAATTTGCCAGGAAAAATTCTCGTACGCTGCGGAAAGACCTTAGAGATCTGTCCGCTCCTTCAGCGGACCTGATATCGTTAGTCTTGAAGCAGCTGTACAGAATTTTTCTCTAAATTCCCTTCTCTACTATCTTTTTTGCATCCAGATCGTCATACTGTGCGATTTGTTTGTTAAGCTCTTTTTTCATCTGATGCATAATCTTTTGATAGCCCTTTTCGCCATATACATTATGGACCTCATTCGGATCTTTCATCAAATCATAAAGCTCCCATGACTCCACTCTTTTATAGAAACGTATGAGTTTGTACCTTCTATTCCTGATCCCGAAATGAGGAGAAACCGAATGTTCCCCATTTTCATAGTAGTGGTAATACAAGTATTCACGGCCTTTGATTTTTTTATCCTTCAATACAGGCAGCATAGATTTGCCTTGCATATCTCCTGGTATAGAAACCCCCGCAGCATCCAGAATCGTTGGTGCAATATCTAAGTTCATCACAAAATCATTGGATACGGTACCTGGCTTTATAACCCCTGGATAGCGCATGACCATGGGTGTCCGGAAAGACTCTTCATAAATAAACCGTTTATCAAACCAGCCGTGTTCCCCCAGGTAAAAGCCCTGATCAGATAGATAAATGACGATGGTATTTTTGGCCAGATGATGTTTATCCAGGTAATCCAGGGTCCGTTTGATGTTCCTGTCCAGAGAGGCAGCCGTACTTAGATAGTCCCGCATATAATGCTGATACTTCCATTCTGTAAGCGCTCTGCCAGAGAGATTCCTGGATTTCAAATCAGCCTCTACAGGCAGGTAATACCGATTGAATTTAGCTCTTTGTGCGGCATTCATTCTTTTGATATTGCCATCCT
The DNA here is from genome assembly GCF_035566355.1 of Pedobacter sp. Taxonomy (GTDB): domain Bacteria; phylum Bacteroidota; class Bacteroidia; order Sphingobacteriales; family Sphingobacteriaceae; genus Pedobacter. The sequence goes on along the minus strand of NZ_DATMRL010000319.1, from coordinate 7,527 downwards.
TGTCTGCAGCACCCTCTGAACCAAACATTTTCAGGTCATAGCCCATAATCATAGTTTTAGCAATACTCATGTCCTGTACTTTAGCCGCTTCCCTGCCCTGGTAATCGTCATAAAAATTATGAGGCAAAGGAAAAGTTGTCTTGTCGAACATCCCCATATCGGCGGTATCCGGTAACCAAACGCGATGCGTTGCTTTGTGCCCGATCACCAGGCAGAAAGGTTTCGATGGATCCCGCTTGTCAAGCCAGTTTTCAGCAGCATCTTCAATCACATTGGAAACATATCCCTCCACTCTTTTCCGGCTTCCATCCTGCATGATAAAATCAGGATTATAGTACTGCCCCTGATCGGGTAGCACCTGCCAGTAACTAAAGCCCTGAGGCTCACTTTCCAAATGCCACTTTCCTATCCAGGCGGTCTGGTACCCTCCTTTTCCAAGTTGTTTGATAAAGGAATCCTGGCTTCCATCAAAACGGGAGTTTTCGTTGTCTTTGAAACCATTTTTGTGGCTGTACTTTCCGGTAAGGATTACGGCCCGGCTAGGTCCGCAAATAGAATTGGTTACATAGCCCTTGTCAAAACGGACACCTTCTTTAGCAATCCGGTCAATGCCGGGTGTCGGCATTAGCTTACTCCCATATGCACTGATGGCCTGGTAAGCGTGGTCATCAGAGATGATGATGACCACGTTGGGCTTTTCCTGCTGTGCGTAGGTTTCAAACCCGCAGAAAAGTAATAGTAATACAAATAATTTCTTCATCTGTTTAATTGTCCTGGTTAATAGTAAGGTTCACCACCGGAAGATTGAAGGTGGGATTGACTTGTAAATTTACACTTCTTTTGACACCGGATGTATTTGCTTTTACAGTTACAGGCAATTTAAAATTTCCGGAACCATAGGTCCGGTTAACTGTTGCCCAATTGGCAGATAGATTACTGATCCACCAGCCGTCTGTTTGGGTGCTGATTAAAATGTTCACTGTTCCCCCTGCAGCGGGGACAACTGAATTACTTTCCAGCACCGCTGAAAAGGTTGAATCTTCAGGTTTAGCTGGTAAAGCTTGTTTTTTACAGGAAATCAAGACCAAAAAACAGAACATGAATGACAATAGCCGTAAGTTATTTTTATTGATACGCATTTCTTTATACAATTTAGTTTGTGTTACCATCCTGGATTTTGGCTCCAGTTTCCGCCTGTCAGTTGAAGCATTCTTTGTTGAATCGGAACTAAATAATCTCTTCCAAGGTTAAAACCATAGCCACCTGGCAATAAGTTCTTATAGGGGTCAATATATCGTAAAGCGTCACCCTGAGCTCCGGTGAGGTATAGATTTACTGATTTTCCCGAAGGAGCTGTATCATAGTACAACAAAGAGGATCCATAAAAGCCGGCACTTGTGTTTTGGCTTGCCACATCACTGCCAACAAAAAGCGCCCCTAGCGGCCGTTTTCCAACCAGCAGAATATCGGCCGCAGCCCAACGCAAAATATCATCCAATCGCATTCCTTCTGCTGCCAGCTCCACTCTTCTTTCTCTTCTTACGCATTGAATAACAGAACTTAAAGAATAAAATGGATAATTAGGATCTGTATTGTATTCTTTGTTGACATCGACCAAAGGCATGCCTGCTCTTAATCGGAGTGGATTTAAGGCATTGGCAACCACCACCGGATCTCCTCCAAGTTCGGCTAAGGCCTCAGCATAATTTAACAAAACCTCGGCGTATCTGAAAGCGATTGCAGGGGCCATACTTTTGAAATCGTCGGAAACAGCTGATGCATTGTTGTATTCGAGGAATTTATATAAGGGAAAACCTGTAGTACTTCTGTTGAACCCGGTTTGATTAATAGGTGGGTAAGCTGGTACGTTTACACCTGGTTTTAGGGGCTGGCCTGGCATTGCGACAGTCTGGCTTAACCTTGGATCTCTGAGGTCCGGGCTAAGTTCTCTGCCGTAAACGGCTTGTGCCTGCTTGCGCTCATTCCCGGTGAAAGGGCGTCCGTCCCTGGTCAGATAATCATCCACTAATGATAAGGTAAGCCCCATATCTGCACCATCGGTTGAGGTATATTTGCTGATGCTATGCCCTATATTGTCGTTGGTATTGTATTTTTTCCATAAAAGCACTTCAGAATTGTTTGAAAGATCTGTGGTAATAAATAGGTTTCCATAATCTTGCAAAGGTTTTCCTGTTGAATATACTGACCAGCGGGAACTGTTGATCACTGCAGCTGCTGCATCTCTTGACTTCTCATAATAAGTCTTTATTTTATCCTCAGTGATGTCCTTTGCAAAAAAGGCATCATTCTTTGCCTTATGGTATTTTTCCCAGGATCCTTCGTACAAAGCTACCCGCGATTTGAAGGCCAGGGCAACATCTTTGTGTACTCTCATAGAGGAACTATTGGATGCAACGGGCAAGAGGTCTATGGCTTTATCCAGGTCGGCGAGTATAGAGTCTACAACCAGAGTTCTGGAATCCCGTTTGACAGCCATAACTTCCTGGTCCGCGGGAAGTACTTTGTTTACCCAGGTAACACCGCCATATTTTCTGATCAAATTAAAATAGACATAAGCCCGGAAAAAACGGGCTTCTCCAACGTATTTATTGATCTCAGAAGCCTGCCCAGTTGCATGTCTGTAATTTTCAAAAAAATAGTTAATTGATCTTATTGTATTATACTCACTTAGCGCGGAAGCATCACTCAGAGAAGATAAGCCACTGGTGCGGGCATTCAAGGAAGAGAAGATCATATTATCTGTGCCAGCATCGTTAAAGGCGATTCCAGCTCCGCCTACCCCTGTGGGTTGACCTGGAAATGTATTCTGATAAAATTGGTTCATGTACATCTTCAATTCATTTGTTGAAGAAAGGCTGTTGGTGGTGCTTAAGGAATCCAGGGGCTGAAGGTCCAGGAAGTTCTTTTTACAAGCAGATAATCCAAGAGCTATGCCTATAAGGACAACTGTTTTTATGGTATTTACTTTCATTTTCATCATCATTTAAAATCCAACATTAACTCCTATAGAATAGACTTTACTCAGGGGATAGATCTTTCCCGGCTCTCCTCCTGCGGTAACGTTTTGAGCATAACTTTTCCCCGGGTCAACTGCAGCAGCAACTGTTTCCGGGTCCAGCATTTTAGCAAGCCTGGTTATTGTGAATAGATTTTCTCCGGTGACGAAAATATTCACTTTGGAAAGCCTGATCTTCTTAATCAAAGAGGATGGCAAAGCATAATTTATCGTCGCATTTTTAAGCCTCAGATAAGCTGCATTCTGCAGATACTGGTCTGACACCTGCTGTGTTTTATTGATATAAGTACTGATTGATCCTGCGGGAGCTGCATAAGGATTAGGATAATAGGCTCCTGGATTTTGGGGAGTCCAATAATCCAGATGCTGGTTAAATACAGTAACCTGGGCCAATGCGCCAGCTCCCCAAAAATAGACGTCGCCTGGCTTAGGGGCATAATTCATTTTTCCTATGCCCTGGAAAAGAAACGATACGGAGAAACCTTTCCATTCTACTGCGCCGTTAAAAGAATAAGCGTACCTTGGAGTAGTATTTCCTATAATGCTTAAATCTCCCATATTACCGAGTACATTATTGCCAATATCGATTTTGTTGTCTCCGTTTAGGTCTCTGTAATTCACATCTCCTGGTACCCAGGCTGAAGACGACAGATAAGAATGGTTCATTTTATTAAATGCGGCTGCCTGATCTGCATTCTGAATCAATCCTGACGTGCGATATCCCCAAATCTCTCCAACATTTTTACCTTCATACCAGGTGTTTGATGGATTGCTGTTTGTTGGATTTTGGTATTTGGTCACAACAGATTTATTATCAGACAACATGGCGCCTATGGAGTACCGGATTCCGTTTTCCAACTGATCTTTCCAGGTTAAAGACAACTCCCATCCGTTGGTTCGTAAATTTGCATTGTTACTTAACGGCGGTGTCCCTCCATACATATCCGCGATGTCCAGTGAAGGGCCAAGCATATCTCGGGTATTTCTCTGAAAAACATCAATACTTCCGGTTAAATGACTTTTTAATACTTCGAAGTCCAGACCTAAATTTGCCATCTGAACTTTTTCCCAGGTAACCCCTGGGTTGAAGGGTGCGGGTGCAGCAATATAACCTTCTCTCCCATTTTGGAAATACCATTGCCCCCCTGCTCCAGAAGGACCTGGAATGGTGATATTCATGGTCTGGGCATAAGAATATAATCCGGCGCCAGATTGATTGCCTAAAAGTCCGTAAGATCCTCTGATCTTCAATAAACTGATCTGATCTTTTATGCCCTCCATAAATTTTTCGCCTGCCAGGTTATAACCTAATGACACGGAAGGGAAAAATCCCCAGCGGCTATCGGCTGCAAAACGGGAGGATCCATCGTACCGGCCGTTTACTTCTACTAAATATTTGTTTTTATAGTTGTAGTTCAGTCTTCCGAAAAAACCTCTGGTACCCCAGTGCGTTCTGTTTTCCAAGGTTGTTTGACTACCGGTGGCAAGAGAAAGTCCGGGACGGGAGGCACTGATTAAATCCTGAGTGGAAGAAGAAAGGGCGCTGTACTCATTGAGCTCCTGCTGAAAACCAAGCATGGCATTGAAAGTATGGTCCTGATTTAAAACATAGCTATAAGATGTGTACACGTTTGGCGAAAAATAATTGGTTGCATTCATATTTCTCGTATAACCACCAAGAATTGGAATACCGTACTCTGACCTGTTGACATATTTAGGTGTTCCATCTATACCATAGATCAGGCCGGGCAATTTCAAAACATCCTCATTGGTATTGGTCCGCAGAAGGTTAAAATCTGCCATGATCTTCCAGTTTTTTACAGGTTCCAGTTCCAGTCCGGGTAAAATGGCCAGTGTGTAACTCTTGGTTTCATCTTTTGAGCCTGATTGCAGGTAGGGCACCATAGACATTTCCGAAAAGTTACCATTGAGGTCATAAGGTGAAACATTTGGCCGCATCCTGGCCAGGTTGTGAAAAAACAGGCCTTCGAAACCAGAAAAGGGGGAGACGTAATCAGACTGTGTGAATTTGGTGTTTAGTTTCAACTTGATCCAGCTGTTGAGTTGAGAACTGATGCTGGCATTCAGATTATAACGTTTATAGTTAATATCTGCATAGCGTAAACTTCCGCCTTCTTTATAATAAGCCCCCGATATAAAATACTGGGTATTTTTGTTACCGCCGCTCGTGCTCAGATTGTGCGATTGACGCATCGCATAAGGTTTATAATGAAAATCAAACCAATTGGTATTGGCCACACCATTTGCAGAGTTTTCCCAATTGGAGTAATAGTTATCTGTTACCTCTGGAAAAATATTCATTCCCGCAGGGTTATTCACATATTGCTGGAGTAAGGCCAGTTTATCATCAGAATACTGTTTGCTTCCGGTGGCATTGGATGTTGCTGCATTAAAATATTTAGCAAATTCATAAGAATTGGCCATTTCGGGCAATTTTACCGGAGAGGTAAATCCTATATTGTTGGAATAGGATATGGTGGTTTTATCTGCTGTTCCTTTTTTTGTAGTGACCAGGATAACACCATAAGGAGCTCTTGCACCATATATTGCAGAAGCTGCTGCGTCTTTCAGTATTGAAATGGATTCGATGTCATTTGGATTGACATCTGATAGGGACATGGCCAAGCCATCTACGAGTACAAAGGGACTGTCTCCCCCGTTGAGGTTTCCTGCCCCGCGTATGTTTAAGTTAAAGCTTTGTCCCGGCTTGGTATTCCCTCCAACAGATACATTTAAACCTGGCGCGATCCCTTGTAAGCTCTGGGTGGCATTCGTAACAGGCCGGTTCTCCAGATCTTCTCCCTTTACTACAGATACAGATCCGGTGAGGTTTATTTTCTTTTGCGTGCCGTAGCCCACTACAACCACCTCATTCAGTTGACCGGATTCTGCGGTTAAATTAATGGTTAATGGGCCCTTTCCTGTAATTTTAACTTCTTTGCTCACATAACCTACATAGGACACCAGCAGAATTGCATTTTCATCAATTCCCGTCAAACTAAATTGCCCGTTAAGGTCTGTAATTGTTCCTTTAGGGCTCCCTTTAACTTTAATACTCGCCCCCGGAATTCCTTGTCCTGTTTCATCCAGAACTTTTCCTTTAATATCTACTGGGAGGACTAATATTGGATTGGATTTATCGGCACTGATCTTCCTGTCTTTTACAATCACAGCCTTGCCTTTGATGTCATAGACAATTAAAGGCTGATTCCTGAAACTCAGTTCTAGTGCCTGTTCCAGGCTCACTTCTCTAACCTGGATAGTGACTGGTTTAGCGTATTGCAAAGCATCGGAGACGAAAACGAGGTCATAGCCACTTTGCCTGCTGATTTCCTTTAATACCTTTTTAAGGGAAACATTTTTTTCTGTCATTGTAATTCTATTCTGGGCAAAGCCATTTGCCACCACCTGGAAAGTAAATGATAACAGCAGTATCACTGTAAGTTTCATGGTCAATAGAATTTTACGTTTCATACGGCAATGACCGTAGAAATTAAGAGTTAAAATTTCATACATTTGGTTAGTTTGGGTTGATTTGGTTGGGACACAGCATATACATGCCGCTACCCTTCCTGGTTAATGGATAATTTACTTCTCTCGATAGAAATTGGATTGCCTGTAACCCAATATTGATCAGAGGCGGCTCAAACGCCTCTGGTCTTTTTAATTACAGGCCTTTAAAGGATTAAGGCATAACTGTAACCCTCCTTCCTTCTATTTTAAAATTCACCTCATCGGTTGCCTTTAGTATCATCAAAACATCACTCAGATCTTTTGATTTGGATACCGATCCTCCTATATGCTTCCGGCTCAGATTGCCTTGGTATACCACTTCTATGTCGTACCAACGGGCAACTTTTCTCATAACGGCATGGATATCTTCATCCTGAAATAAGAAATATCCGTTTTTCCAGGCAATAACTTCATCCAAATCTGCATTGACTACGTTTAGGCCGTTCTTTTCATAAACAGACTGCTCTCCCGGTTTCAACAGCGCTGAATTTTCAGACCCCATTATTTTTACCTTCACACTTCCTTCCAACAAGGTCGTTTTTATAGTTTCTTCATCTTCATAACCGTTGACATTAAAATGGGTCCCTAATACGGTGATTTCCTGTTTTCTTGTCAGCACTTTAAAGGGCATGTTTTTATTCTTGGTAACCTCGAAATAAGCCTCTCCAGAAAGTTCTACCTTTCTTTCCGGCCCGGAAAAACTTGCCGGATAACGCAAAGAAGAAGCAGAATTTAACCATACTTTGGTTCCATCTGGCAACTGAATCTGATATTGACCTCCCTTTGGAGTAGAAATTTGATTTACTGCTTTGCTGGTTAGATGGTTGTTTACAGCATAGATAATTTCTCCTTGTTTGGTTTTTGTAATGGTCACTCCAGATTGATCAGCAATATGACCATCAGCAGCTTCGTCCAATATAATATTCTTACCATCAGACAGGGTAAGAACAGCTTTG
>NZ_DATMRL010000318.1:0-7808 GCF_035566355.1 Pedobacter sp. | reverse complement strand
TATGAGTACACCCAGTATATTGAAACTCTTGACTGCTTTAATTGACGAAGGTTGGATAGAAAAGAAGGGTTATGGAATATCTATTGGCGGCCGAAGGCCTGATCTTTATTGCCTAATGGATAAAAAGATCCAGATTCTCTGCATTGATATCGAACTATTTCACACCAAAATAGCCATTATAGACAACAACTATAACTTTGTGCTTGATGTTAAAACTATTCTACTACCCATTTCAAAAAGCAGGATTGATTTTTTTAATATTCTAAACACCCACATTCAGAATATCTTAAAATCTGCGGACATCAATAACCAACAATTGATTGGCTGTAGCGTAGGTATGCCTGGTTTAATTGATGCTGAAAGGGGCGAAAACTACAGTTATTTTTTAAGTAATGGAGAAAATGTTTCTCTAACTGCCGCATTTGAAAAGATGCTGAATTTACCTGTAGTGATACAAAATGATGTGAATGGTTCATCAATGGCAGAATTTATGCATGGAATGGCCAAGGGTAAACAAAATGTGCTGGTCTTGTTAATGGACTGGGGAGTGGGCCTGGGTATCATTATGGATGGCAAATTGAGGCAAGGTACCTGTGGTTTCTCCGGAGAACTGGGTCATATCTCCTTTGTGGAAAACGGCGCATTGTGTTATTGTGGCAAACATGGTTGTTTAGAAACCATTGCATCAGGAAATGCGCTATCAGAAATGGCTAAGGAAGGTATTTTATCAGGCAAAAACTCTATGCTTAACAATCTCTCTAATGAAGAATTGGAAAGAATTGAACCAGCCGTTATTATTAAAGCGGCCAACAAAGGCGACCAATATGCCATCCAGTTATTATCAAATGTGGGCACTAATATGGGGAAAGGGATATCGATGCTGATCCAGCTATTTAACCCTGAACTAATTATTTTAAGCGGTAAAATCGCTGAAGCCAAGCAATACATTACGCTACCTATGCAACAGGCCATAAATATGTATTGCATGACTCAAATTAGAGAAAAAACAACTATTGTTTCTTCTGAACTTGGCGAAAACTCAAGACTTTTAGGTTATACGACATCTGGCATTGATCAGTTTTTAGAAGCCTATATCAAGAAAGTCAAAAAGCTGAAAAAGTGATATTTTAAATGACTCAAGTTGCCCTAATTTGTGTTTAACTTGATTAATGTATTGCATAGAAGGCCTAATAAAATATTTTATGTTATTCAACACATATAATGAATACACATACTGTTTGCTGGTCACATCCTGCTCTTTTCTTCGTCAAGTGTGTGATTTGTGTATTTGCTTTTCCGCTTAAACACCTCCTTACCAAAGCGATAGGTTAAAGCAATACCTATGCGCCGGGTGTCAGACTCACTGATTTGAAATGAATAGGCCCGAGCTAGTCCTACAGAACGGTTTTCATAAACCCATGAATGAAAAATGTCATCCATATTAATCCTGATACTTCCTTTGTCTTTCCATATCTTCTTTTGAATTCCTGCATTTACTTTGTACATTCCAGAAGTAAAGGTTTGCCCATTTAGATCTCTGCTGGCATAATAGCAGTTAAGTTCAGCGCTCCAGCCTTTTTTAAACTGAAATTGATTGTATCCACCGATCCTTGCCACATAGGTACTCGGATTTAATTTTTGTCCATAAGCCATCCCATTTAATCCCATTTTAGAAAATTGAAGTTCTAAATTGAGATTCCACCAATCTTTTGGCATTAATGATATGCTGTTATTAAGCAGCAACATGTAACCAAAAGCTACGTTTTCAGGTTTCTTGATAAAAACATTATCAACCACCTTTGTGGTTTGGAAAATTACATCCGTAAATCTATTATAGCTCAAACCCACTCTAAGCAATTGTTTGTATTGATATTTAAGCTCGTAACGGAACTGATATTGAGGTGTTAATTCCGAATTGCCTATCGTGTATGAATACCTGTCTCTAAAGAATAGAAATGGGTTTAGGTATTGGTAGTTGGGCCTGTTTATTCTCTTACTAATACTAAAGTTTAGTGTGTTTCGGCCAACTGTGTCAAATTTGTAGTTTAGAAACAAGGTAGGAAAAACCTGGGTATAGTTTTTACTAAATTGACTTTGTTGTACGATTTCATTTCCTAACTGCTGGCCTTTGGATTGAGTGTTTTCCAAGCGTAATCCTAACTGAACAGAGAGATATTCCCATCCTTTTTGAGCATTAATATAAGCGGAGTTTATGTTTTCTCGGAATTTAAAGTGGTTTGATTTACCATTATCAATAACTTGTCCATGATCAGTAATGTTATAATAACCGGAGTTGTTATCGTTAATTACAAAGCTTGACTTAAATCCAGCTTCGAAACGTGCATTGTTTTTTAAGGTTTGCACATAATCTGCTTTAGCAGTATATATGTTTATTTTAGATGGTAAATAGTAAAGAAATTCATCGTTGCTGATTGGTGTTCCATCTGATTGATACAGCTTGTTTATTAATGATTGATGCCGGTACTTCGATAACTTAAGTAGTTTATATCAGCAGATAGTTCTTTTCCTGTTTTCCCGAATTTATGCAGAAAATTGATGTTTGCGCCCAGGTTGGTTCTGTTGTTATCTCCGATGGTATTCCCTTTGCCTATATTATCTAATTGCCCGGCGATGTAATTATCACTGTAGTAATTAAGAAGTTCAATGTTTTTATTGTCGTTTAAATTTACCTGAAAACCATAGGTTGTGTTGGTAGTGGCCACATAATCTAGTCCAAGATTTGTGTTTAATCCTTCGCTTTTAGATTTTTGCTTGTTCAGCAAAGAGACTGTTGATGTTGGTCCATTATTGACATCAAAAAAGTTTCTGGTGAAATTGTCGTCACTGTAGTTTTTCTCGTAGCTATAGCCCATACTACCAAATAGATTAATCTTTTTATAGTTATAGTTCAGGTTTAAAGAATTGTTGCTCCTTCCATATTTTCCTTGCGAATAACCAGTAGCAATGCTTCCTACAAAGCCGCCTATTTTATTTTTCTTCAATTTGATATTGATGATTCCATTTCCAGAAGCATCATAACGGGCGGGAGGATTATCCATCAGTTCTATTTTATCTAAAAAAGAGCCGGGAAGTGATTTTAAATAAAGGGAAAGATCCTGTCCCGACATGTAAGTTGGACGCCCATCAATCAATACCATGACTCCGGACCGGCCATTTAATGTGATGTCGCCACCAGCATTTATGACAACACCAGGAGTTTTTTCGAGTACTTCTAAGGTATTACTGCTTGCACTGCTAATCATGGCATCAACATTCACTACTGTCTTGTCTATTTCCATTTGAATTAATGGTCGCTTTGCTTTTATAACTACTTCGTTAAGCTCTGTACTTTTAGACGGAAATAGGATGATCATGGGAAGGTCAATACCTTTACCGTAAATAATATGTAAGGGGGCCGAATTGAACTCTTTCTTACCTACGGCTGTTATTTTTAATATGTAAACACCTATATCAACATTGATGAACTGAAACTTTCCATCGCCATCTGTCATTTTTGTGACAACAACTGCAGTATCTGTTGTTTTAAGTAAGCGTACTGTGGCACCAATAATGGCTTCATTTTTTGAATCCTTTACAGTTGAAGAAATGACTCCCGGTTTTACTTGTGCGAAAGAAGTAAAGGAGACTAACAAGGCGAAAAAGAAAATGAGATCTGGTTTCACTACCATTGGTTTTAAATCGGTCAGGTTGTTGATGGATCAAATATTCGTTGTTCGTGCTCGCTCTGAAAAATAATATGTTGTAACTTGGCTATCCGTTGACGGAAAGCTATTTGGGGGTGTTAAAGAGTTATGTACCCAATTATTGCGGTTCGGTCAATGATTCTGACCGGTTCGTCAGTAAATATTTATCGATCAAAAGAACTTTTCCAAATTCGTTGCTTATGAGCGATACAAGGAATATCAGAAATACTGTAGAGGACATAAAATTTAAATCATTGATTGGCTTCTTTGGTCAGCCGCTTTATATATTCTTATCTCTTATTGTTTCCATTCCAATCTATTTAGTGATCGAATCTTATGTTAAGTCTATTCAGGTACCTGAAGACGAAGCTGCAGCTTTCGCGGGAACGGTATTCTTTTTTCTAGGCCTTTTTACAGGTAGATATATTGTACAAATTTGGTCTGCACGTCTAAAAATCCTTCCTAAAACAATATCACTAGGGTTGTGTATCTCCATTGTTGTTTGTGTGGCATGGTTATTTTTTCATGCCGATTTTCCACTGCACGGAAGGGTCGCTATTAATTTACTACTATCATGGGTTCCATTTGTATTGATTAGCTTGGCACTAGGTGCATTAATCAAGATCGTTCATGATGTTTCGGAGAATCAATTGAAAGAGGCTAAAAAAATGGCTGCGCATAGTAAAACTGAATTGCATTTGTTACAATCACAACTGAGTCCTCATTTTTTATTTAATACCCTAAATAACATGTATGGGCTTTCAATTACGGATCATGAGAAAATACCTGCACTTCTATTGAAACTATCTGAGCTGTTGCGCTATTCAGTTTATGATGCTACAGAAATATATGTACCATTAAAGGATGAGATAGCCTACATCAATAATTATATTGAGTTTGAAAAGATAAGAATTGGCGACAGACTCGTATTAACGACAGACATGGAAGAAGTAATTGTGCCCGAGATAAAGATAGCTCCAATGTTGTTGATTGTATTTATTGAGAATGCCTTTAAGCACTCTAAAAACTCAATTGACGAAAAGATATATATCGATATTAAATTAAAAACCTGGGGTAATTCTATCCTCTTTTCTGTTAAAAACTCTTACGGAAAAGAGGAAAATGAGACGAGCATCGTTAATAGAAGCAGTGGATTTGGCTTAGATAATGTGACTAAAAGATTAAGCTTGCTTTACCCCACCGAGCATGAATTAAACATTAAAAAGGATAATTCTTTTTACAATGTTACTTTACAACTTAAAATGAGGTAATGAACCAAATAAGCTGCCTTATTGTTGACGACGAACCGATTGCAAGAGACATCATAAAGAGTTATTGCAGCCATTTAGATTATCTGAATGTTGTAGCTTCTTGCGGGAATGCGCTTGAAGCGAAATCTGTATTACAACACCAAAAGATTGATCTTCTTTTTTTGGATATAAATATGCCTATAATGGACGGAATTTCATTTGTGAAAACACTGAAAGGTCAGCCTCAGGTGATATTCACAACTGCTTACAAAGAATATGCTATTGATGCTTTTGATTTGGCAGCCTGCGATTATTTATTAAAACCTTTCTCTTTTGATCGTTTTATTATTGCTGTAGATAAAGCACTCGAGAAACTTGAGCCTAAAGGAGTCATGCAGGCAAGTGAAGCAACTGGCTCGATTGCAGAGGATTTCATATTCATTAAAACAGATGGAAAGATTTATAAAGTGAGATATAATGAACTATTGTATGCCGAAGCACAAGGAAACTACACCAAAATAATAACCTCCAGCAATTCGCTATTGCCTAAAATGCCTTTTTCCAGCTTTGAAGAATTGCTACCTAAGTCTCTTTTTTTAAGAACTCATCGTTCATTTATTATTAACAAATCTAAAATTGGCCATATAGAAGGCAATCGCATCTTTATTAACCATAATGAAATACCTATTGGAAGTAATTACAAAGAGCTATTATTCAAAGATCTTGGTTTTTCTTAAATCTGCGGGACATTATCAGCTAAATTTGCGGGCAATATGAACTTCAATGAAGAACAAATAAAGAGTTTTAACCGACTAAGCGGAAGCTTCGTTAGCAGTAATAAGTACCTAAGTCAGGCAGCAACTGATCACGAAAGACTCATCACGCTGAATCACGCCAGTCAATTGGTCTTTAATTTCGATTATTTAACTGAGGCCTATCAGAAGAAATTTATTATAAACAATTTTGAATTGTATTGCACTTCCTTGTTTATAGCTATCAAGCCTAGAATTCTTACTTTTCTTAAAAACGAAGGACTTACAGGTTATACTTTTAACAGTATCTATATTCTCGGTCAGTTAAGAGTTGAACGATTTGAAAAGGTTTCCCTTAGGTAACAATCGTCATCTTCTCTAAACTATTTAAGCTAGTTTATGTTCATTAATCAAACTAAAACTAATTTTATGGGAAATCTACTTTATGTCGTCGCAGTTATTTTGGTTATTATCTGGGCAATCAGCTTTTTAGGAGGCTATTATACCGGGGGAATAATCCATGTACTTTTGGTTATTGCTGTTATAGCAATTCTTCTTAAACTGATTAACAGAAGTACCTAATAATATATTAAAAGGCCTTATAAAATTATAAGGCCTTTTAATATATTATTACAATCCAACCCACATTGTCTATTAAAAGCTTCTCAAAGACAGAATCAATTAACGCAAACGTTTGTTCAGGAAATTTCCATCTAAATCCATTATTATTATGCTCAAATGGAAAATTCGAAAAAACACATTCTTTCTGTCCTGGTTTTTATAGCTGTTTCTCTGCACACTTGTTCTTCTTCTATGGCACAAGTCTATTATGCGGGTAAAAGACCAGACAAGGCCAACATATCGGCGGTTAACAATGTACTAAGCAACAATATTCTTGAAATGAGTATAAGTCTGGTAAATGATCGGATAAATAAGATCTCCTTTAGAGATAAAGTTTTATCTAAACGCACAGATTTAAAGGATACCTGCTTATTCGAACTGAAACTTAATAACGGAAAAACATTATATGCTTCCGATTTTCACATCACAAGCAAAAATAATGGAGATGTCTCTGCAAACCCTAATGCAATAAAGATGCTGGACAGATTATCCGGGAAGCAACTGGTCTATCAAATGTCAGATGAATCAGGAAACATTAAGATAACCTGGAGCATTTCTCTGCACAACGACTGCAATTTCATACAACAAAACTTCAATGTCAACGATTCTAAGCAGCTGGTGACCAATCTCACCTTGGTAAATATCCCTAAAGTATACCAGCCTGAACTTTCCGGAAAAGTTGATGGTTCGCCAGTACTTTGCGGGCCATTTTTCTTTGCCCTTGAACATCCGATGGCACAGAGCCAAGTCAGCTCAACCGGAATCAAGACTAGCCTTGCAGCTTCAGCTGCACTCCATAAAGCAGATGGATTTGAGGTTAGCGTAGCCTGGGGAACCACCCCTGCGGAACAACTCCGCAGGGGCTTTCTTTACTATCTCGAGAAAGTGAGGGCAGTACCCTACCGGGCCTTTCCTCATTACAACTCCTGGTATGATGTTGGTTACGATCGCAAAGAAATCACGGAGGGAAATGCAATGGACCGTATCAAAACATTTGGAGACAGTCTGGTACTGAAACGTAAGACAAAAATTAGTGCCTTTTTATGGGACAGTGGCTGGGATGATTACAACAGACTTTGGTACTTCAGCAATCAATTACCAAATGGGTTCAAACATATGGACTCACTGGCAAAAAAATACAATTCAAATATGGGTGTTTGGGTATCGCCATGGGGCGGGTATGGTGATGAACAAACTAGTCGCTTGGCCAGTATTAAGACCTTGAACCTGCCATTCAAACCTAACGACAATGGCCTGAGCCTTGCAGATAAAAATTATTTTACTTATTTTAAAAAACTCACTGAAGGTTTTGTTAAGGATCAGGGCGTGGTCAGCTTTAAGTTTGATGGCGTAGGCGCCGGGAACGGGGCGGCCGGAGCCGGAGAAAAATACGCTAAAGATTTGGAAGCTTTCCTTCGTGTAATTATTGATCTCCGGGAGATTAAACCAGACCTCTATTTTAACCTAACCGTTGGCACCTG
>NZ_DATMRL010000317.1:0-3102 GCF_035566355.1 Pedobacter sp. | reverse complement strand
TACAACTATAATGTCTTCAATGAACTGGCCAATTCGGGAAACAGCAATACTAAAACTAGTCTGACTTCGGCCCTTAGTGTTAAATATGATCTCCCATTAGGATTCCGTTTTCAGTCTGATTTTGGAATAGGTTACACCAGTACCCATGCAGAAGGATATCAGACCCAGCTCAGCAATGCAATGACAGTAAAAAGGGGCTATGAATACGGCCAGTACGGGCCAACAACACCACAATATAAAATGTCACAGTTACCAGTAGGTGGTATGCAGACCCTTGAAGATGACCGGAATACTAATTATACCTGGAGAAATCAGCTGAGCTATGGAACTGTTATCGATAAGAAACACACCATTTCTGCCATGGCGGGGCTCGAACTGAGAAGCAACCAATATAAAGGATCAGCCAGTACCATTTATGGGTATTTGCCCGATATGGGAAAAATTGTGATCAATCCGCCGGCCACTATAGTTAATAACGGAACCACTTTTGCAAATCCATTGTACTCCAGCGGGTTTAATTTCAACAATACAGATGGTATTGCAAATTACGTCTCTTATTATGTAACCGGTGCCTATAGTTATGATGACCGTTACGTATTCAGCGCCAGCTTAAGGGGAGATGCCTCCAATAAATTTGGACAGGACGCCCGTACCCGTTTTAACCCGATTTGGGCTTTGGGTGGCAAATGGAATATAGCCAGAGAACACTGGTTTGATAAATCCGAGTGGTTTAATGAATTTAGCCTTCGGACCAGTTATGGCTTCCAGGGAAATGTGGCCGAGAATTACGGACCGGACCTGATTGCAAAAATTCCCGGTGCGGGCACTGCGATCAGCACCTTGACCGGAGAATCACTGTTAAATATCAGTTCCCTTCCTTATGCCAACTTAAGATGGGAGAAAACACAGACCATTAATCTTGGACTTGATTTTGGCTTTTTTAAGAACAGATTGAGTGCCAGTGCAGATTATTACATCAAAAATAGTTCCGATTTGATCGTAATGAGAAACACGCCGTATGAAAATGGCGTATTACAGATGCCAATGAATGGCGGAACGCTAAAAAACTCCGGATTTGAAGTACAGATGACTTTTATCCCTGTGCGTACAAAAGATCTGACCTGGTCAGTAACCATAAACAGTACCAAAGATTACAACAAAGTAACCAACCCGTTAACCCCTAATCCAACCTGGGCTACTGCAGCATCCGGAACCTATTATAAAGAGGGATACCCGGTATCCGGTTTCTGGGTATTTGATTTTAAAGGATTGGATCCTGCAACAGGCTTGCCGTTATTTAACATCCCAACAGCTACAGATAATATTAACGTGAAAACGGATGCTACTGCTTTTATGAAATATGCAGGGAAACTAAATGCAGATTTTACAAGCGGTTTTGGTAGTTCTGTGCGCTACAAAGACTTCACCTTTTCTACCAATCTCTATGCTTCATTAGGCGGAAACAAACTTCTGGCCCCCTTATATCCATCAAATATTGTAAACAGTACGCCAAGTGAATATAATAATTTACCACAAGAGCTGGTCAACCGCTGGCGCCAGCCAGGTGATGAGGTTTTTACCAATATTCCGGCGTTACCTTACTACGGTGTTCCTTTTATTACCATTCCTTCCGGCTCCTCAACAGCTTTTGGTGTAGGGCAATCGGCTACAGCATCTCCTTATACTTTATATAATTATAGTTCTGCAAGAGTAGTCAATGCATCCTATTTGCGCATCAACAACATTAATGTATCCTATATGCTGCCCGAAAAATATGCAAAACGAATCTTCTGTAAAAGCATCAGTGTAGGGTATACATTAAGCAATGTCTACACTTTCGTAAGCAAAGATTTTAAAGGAGTAGATCCCGAGGTCGCTTCTGGTGGTCAGCCCTTAGCTCGTACCCATGTTATTAACTTATCTGCAACCTTCTAAAGTATCAAAACATGAATCGCCTAGTATATATATCCATCCTGGTTACCGGAATTCTGATTTCCAATACAGGATGTAAAAAATTCCTTGCTGAAAAGAGCCAGGACCTTATAAAGCCAACAACCGTTCAGGATCTTACCGCATTGATGGCTGGAGAAGCCTATCCTTACCAAACCCAGTTGCAGTTATTGCTGAATATGGTTACAGACGATGTGACTTGTTACGGTGGTCAGGGACAGGATACTTATCAAAGTGTGGTTATAACCGGTAGACCGGCGTTCACCTGGTCTAAGAACATGTACCAGGAGTTGCTCCAACCAGGTGGTTTAAGTACAACAACCTATCTGGATTCCTGGCAGATCCTGTATAAATGTATTGCAGGCTGCAATGTTACCTTGGCCTATGCTGACCAGGTGACCGGATCAGATGCCGACAAACAGAACCTCAAAGGGCAGGCCCTGGCCTTGAGAGCTTATTATTATTTCATTTTGGTCAACCTGTATGGTAAACCTTTCAATTCCCCAGGTGTAGATCCAGCCAATAGCCCTGGAGTGCCTTTAAAGCTGACTATGGAAGTTACCGATGAGTTTTTCAAAAGAAACTCAATAGCAGAGGTATATACCCAGATCGAAGCAGATCTAAAAAACGCCGCAAGCATCTTGATGAACTATCCGGAGAGTAAAGGTGTTTATAAAATGAGTGAAACGGCTGCATATACACTCTTATCCCGGGTGTATCTGTATGAAGAAAAATGGGATCTGGCAGTAGATTATGCCACTAAGGGCCTGGCAAAAAAATCTGTCCTTACTCAGCTGAGTTCTTTTGGATCTGCGAATTATAACATTTACAACGTAAATACCATAACAAGCAATTTAGACAGGATCTATGACCCTTCAACAAGTAATGAGATCATTTGGGCCTACGTTCCTCAAAGTGGCAGCACTGCCGAAGGACAGTTTTTTAAGAGTTCAATGATTCCTAATTACAATGCGGTCTACAATCCACCTTATGCAGTTTCACCAGATCTGTTGAATTTATATGATAGTAAAGGACAGGACGCTAACGATACTTACATTGGAGATTTAAGACCAAGACTCTACTTCAATTGCACTTCAATTATCCTTTCGTTTACGCCACCAGATATTGTTGTACGCACCTATAAATTTTATT
>NZ_DATMRL010000316.1:0-4724 GCF_035566355.1 Pedobacter sp. | reverse complement strand
CAATCTCTATTTCTTCTATTGCTTCAGTTACACTTCCTCCGGCATTTGAAGTTTCCACAAATGTCCGTAGTGAGAATTAGGTTTATGCCTCAATTCCTGGTGATTTCCTTGCTCAATAACCACACCTTTATCCAGCACGATGATCTTATCTGCATTGTTCAGCGTACTCAGGCGATGTGCAATTACAATAACCGTCTTGTGCCTTGCCTTTAAAATATCAATCATTCTCTGTACATATTTTTCTGATGCAGAGTCCAGGGAAGAAGTCGCTTCATCGAGGATAAGCACTTCCGGATCACGGTATAAAGCTCTTGCAATAGCAATACGCTGTCTCTGGCCTCCGGATAAGGAAGCTCCGTTTTCTCCAAGGTAGGTCTGAAATCCCCTGGGCAGCGATTCTATAAATCCAATAAGCCCAAGTTGTGTAGAAATATCTATAATCTTCTGCATGTCGGGCTCATAATCGCCAATTGCGATATTATCTATCACATTACCGGCAAACAGGTCAATCTGCTGCGGCACCACAGACACCAGGCGACGGAGCGAGGAATTATTGATGTATTTCAGATCATATTTCCCGATCCGGATGTTTCCGCTCTGTATCGGGTAAATATTCTGCAGCAAGGACATCAATGTTGATTTTCCCGATCCACTCTCCCCTATAATGGCCGTAAACCTCCCTTTTGGAATTTTTAAATTCAGATCTTCAAAAACAGCAACCCTGGTACCATAACGAAAGGAAACATGCTCAAAATGTATATCCCCTATTTTATCCGGGGTCAGTTCAATCTGGTTTTCTTCTTTTTCCAGTTCCAGATCCATAATTTCAAAAAGCCGGTCTGCAGCAATCACCGCATCCTGCACCGTTTTATTCATGCCGATCAACGAAGAAACAGGCCCTGTAAAATAACCGATCAAGGTATAAAAGGACAATAATTCTCCGGGTGTAATGGTACTGTCAATGACATAACCTGCGCCTACCCAAAGCAATATGATCGTGAGCAAACGCGATGTAAGCTCAGAAGAGGTCCCCGCAAAAACAGAATTCATATTTGATTTAAATCCATCCTTCAGCAATTTGATAAAATGGGTTTCTGTTTTCTCATTGGCAAAAGACTCCAGGCCAAACCTTTTTATTGTTCCCACTGCATTCAGACTTTCCACCAGCTGAGATTCCAGTTCAGCAGAATCTTCCATCAGTTTCCTTTGCGCTTTCTTGTTGAGTTTATCTGTCACATAGTAAATGAGCAGGTATAAGGGGATCACCGCAAGCATAAGCAGGGCCAGCTTCCAGTAATAAGTAAACATCAT
The DNA here is from genome assembly GCF_035566355.1 of Pedobacter sp. GTDB lineage: Bacteria > Bacteroidota > Bacteroidia > Sphingobacteriales > Sphingobacteriaceae > Pedobacter. The sequence continues at coordinate 3,413 of NZ_DATMRL010000316.1, read as the reverse complement.
GGCAAAGGAGAAAAACACAATGAATATATTCACCAGGAAATTGATGCTTACATCGTTTAAAAAGGTCCTGATCTTTACCGCATCATTGATCCTGGAAATGATCTCCCCCACGCGCATGGTATCAAAGAACTGTTGCGGAAGCCTTAGCAGGTGCTTATAATAGCCCAGAATAAGCTTGGCGTCGATCATCTGCCCGGTCTTAAGGGTAAACACGGTTTTTGCCGTTCCGATAAAAAGCTGGATCACCAGGATGATCACCATGGCCATACTCATCAGGTTCAGCAGGTTCCGGTTCCCGTCTACCATCACAAAATCGACCAGTTTCTGTACAAAAACAGAGGTTGAAAGTCCTAAAACGGTATAGACAACGGCACCAAACAAGGCTTGAATCAAAATTGCTTTATGCGGACGGATCAAATTCCAGAAGCGCCCGTATACCGAAACTTTTTCATTGCCGGTTTCAAAGTCATCCGAAGGCAGCAACAGCACCAAAGCTCCCGTCCATTCTTTTTTAAACTCTTCATGGCTTTTACTGTACATCTGTCCGTCGATAGGATCCATGACTTCGACCACTTTATTAGTGACTTTATAGATCACCACATAATGTTCCAGGATTTCTTTGACGATAAGATGCGCTACCGCTGGTTTTGGAATTTTAAACAGGCTGTCGAAAGAACCTTTCACTCCTTTAGCTTCAAAGCCTAACTTTTGAGCCGCCTCTACCATTCCCAAAACATTAGTTCCTTTTTTGTCCGTTCCGGCAAATTGCCTGATCCTGGCTACAGGAAGGTCCAATTTATAATAGGACGCGATGGATGCCAGGCAGGCTGCACCGCAATCTGTAATGTCCCTTTGTTTTACTTTGATGCTCATAGCCTTATTTCCTTCCGTTTACATTGGGGTTTACCCAATCATCTACCTTATCATACAGCAACTGATACAGACTACGGCTGGTTACAGTAAACCTCGCCGTAAAATTCATTCCTTTTTTTAAAAATCCTTTATACCCGTTTTTTAAGGTCAGATGATCCTGGTCCAGGATACACTTTACTTTAAATACCGACTGATTCCCGTTAAGAATCACAATATCATCAGAAATATCTACCACCTTTCCCGCCGCAGAACCCCATTGATTATAATTGTAAGCATCAATCTGAAACCTTACTTCCTGTCCTTTTTTGATCAATCCAATATCTGAAGGTTTGATATAACAGTAAGCCATTACACTCGCATCAGGCGATACTTCTCCAATCTTTTGATTGGCAAACACATAAGCTCCGTTCTGCAAGCCCTGCAGGTTTTGCACAGATCCGGTTACCGGCGCCCGAAGTACATACTGTTTTTTCTGCTCGCTCAGCTCCGCTTCCTGACCAGACAACTGACGAAGTTCGTTTCTAAAACCGTTGGCTTCCGTTTGCCACTGTGTTCTGTATTTTGTGCGGACCATGAGATAGGCAGATTCTGCCTGTTCCATTTCGAACTTATATTTTTCATATTCAGCTACCGTGAGCACTTTATTCTGGTAAAGCTTATTGTAGCGGGCAAAAGTACTTTCTGCTTGTCTTTTGGTAACATCTGCATTTTCCAGTTCCTGTGCAAATTGCTGCCAGGAGGCACTGTATTGCCCGGTCTGCAAGCTTGGGGGATTGAATTTACTTTGTTTTTTGTAGTTCAGCAGGATGTTGATATCCTGTATAAACTGATGGAGTTGCCCGGCCCTGTTTTGCACCAGTACAGTTTGCTGTTTTGGCAAACCCGCATCAATGACCAGGAGTGTATCCCCTTGGTTGAGCTTTTTATTGTCTGCCAGTCTGTATTGGATCAGCCGCCCGTTAACAGGGATCAGAAGTTCTGTTTTTTCCAGAGAGGATTGTAATACACCATTGCCTTTTACACTGATTGGAGTTTTAATAAAGGGCAATGCCGCAAAAGTTCCCAGGACAACCAGAACGGTAACCTGATAAATAAGTTGGCTGGACCTGCTGATCTGCGAACGGTAGACAATGGAAGTGGAGGATATTGTTTCCGCAGAGTGTGAAGATAGCGCCATAGTCGTATATTAAAATAACCCTTGCTCCTGGTTCGGAACAAGGGTCATCATTCGGTTGTTCTTACAAACCCCAAACAAATTTTGCAACATTAACTAATGTTTTGTTCAGGAATGTAGATAAGTCAGCAGTAACAGCATTTACTGTTCCAGCAACAGAACTTAAAAGACCATCAAGGATACCGCCTAAAAGACCGCCACCATTAACTTTTGTCATTTCAGCTGCGTTCATTTCCTGAACACCAAGATTTTTTAATTCTAAATTTTTCATAATAGGGATTTTTAAAAATTTAAGTTCCTTACTCTTTTAAAGGCTTTTCAGGTTAACGCCCAGGTTGGCCAAACGCTAAGCGAATATAATGTAGAATGCCTAAAGACAGAAAAAGCCAGCCTTGGCAAGGGTTTACATAAATCAGGTCAAAAAACTATAAAAGCGGTCTTGTGGGGTTAAAATGGCTATTTTAAACATCAGGCACTGCTTTTATTCAGTTTATTCATTTTGCCGCAGACAGGGAATAGTCTAATTTTTAAACAAAAAATTTTCGCCGATACGATTATTGAAGATTCCCTATAATTGTTTGAAATTTGCAAGTATTCCTTTGAATGTTTTAACTGCCAATTAACTTGCAAGCTTTACATTTGTTAGGTACAATAACAAAGATCTTAACCATGATACAAGCAAAAGGATATGCTGCACAAGATGCACAAACAGATTTAGCACCCTGGAATTTTGAACGCCGGGATGTAGGACCTCATGATGTCCAGATTGAAATATTATACTGTGGTGTTTGCCACTCAGATCTCCATCAGATTAAGAATGATTGGTTTCCAGGCCTGTTTCCAATGGTACCTGGCCATGAAATCGTTGGCCGGATCGTTAAAGTAGGTGATCACGTTAAAAAATTCAAAGAAGGTGCGCTTGCAGGTGTGGGCTGTATGGTGGATTCCTGCCAGGTTTGCGAAAACTGTAAGGACGGACTGGAACAATACTGTCTGGAAGGCAGTACCCAAACCTATAACAACAAAGACAGATCTGGTGTACCTACTTATGGTGGTTATTCCAATTCTATCGTCGTTCGCGAAGAATTTGTATTACAGGTTTCAGAAAAATTATCCCTGGCCGCTACTGCACCATTGCTGTGCGCAGGAATTACCACCTATTCTCCACTGCGTCACTGGAAAGTTGGGAAAGGCCACAAACTGGCAGTTTTAGGCCTGGGTGGTTTAGGACATATGGGCGTTAAATTTGGGCTTGCATTTGGTGCCGAAGTTACCGTACTCAGTACTTCCCCATCCAAAGAGGAGGCAGCCAAAGCCCTTGGTGCGCATCACTTTGTCGTAACGTCAGATCCCGCACAACTAGAAG
>NZ_DATMRL010000315.1:0-5414 GCF_035566355.1 Pedobacter sp. | reverse complement strand
GCATTGGTAATATCATCAATGCCCCAGACTTCGAAGTCATCCGGATTATTACAGCAATCTCTCCCGGTTTCCTCTATCCTGGCTAAATTGTCATATACTTTTCCAAGGTCAAATGTAATGGTGTGTGGCATTCCGCTGCTTCCGTCACTATGAAAGATATTGGGATAGCCCTGAGGACCAACACTACCATCCCAAAGTTTACTGATGCTGGTTCCTGACTCATATGTACCGGCATCGTTAGGTAAATGCACTTCCTTGAACAAAAGTCTGTCACAAAGCACATAACTATAGATTCTTGGAAATGTAGAATAGGCCGAAACAATAAAAGTATCCAGGGAACCTCTGCCAGGAATGTAAGATGACCGATATTGAACATCAGTACCTAGCTTATAGTCGGATAAGTAAATAGAACTGCTATCCGGTCTCAACGTCTTTTCAGTGACTGCTCCGGCCTGGTTAGTATATTTAATAACCGTATTAATATTGATCGTATCCGGAGGATTAAAATTCAAAATCAATGATCCATTTGCATTTAACATATAAGGATTACTTGCATTATAGGGTCTGTTTAATAAGCCGCCCTGATATATTGGCCCGTATACCTTTACATTATCGACTTGTTTTGGAATAGATTTATTGCCCTTGGCATCGTAAGAATAAATGGTAAAGGAGTACACAAATTCCTGAAGCTTTGGAATGATAACAGAAACGCTGTCGGTTTTACCATTGATCGCAACGATCTGAGAATCCCGTTTATTGTTCCAGTAAATCACATACTTTACAATACTGGGATCCGTGCTGGATTTCCATTTTAATTGGGTACGCAAATTTCCGGTCCTGTTGGTTACCCCATCAACACTACCTGTATACACAATTTCATGACCACCAAAAAAGTCTTTGAAATCGGTCTGCTGCTTCTTACAGCTCAGCACAACAAAGAGCAGAACTGAACCGAATAAAAATATAAGATTTTTCATCAGAATATAATTTTATTTTAATTATAACAATTGACTATTGTGCAACCCCAAAAGGCGTGATTTCCATCAAATGCGCAGCAGCTACATTTCCCCAGGTCGTTGCCACAGCAATCCTTAAATACTTAACTGAAGGTGCCTGAAAAGGAACTTTAAAGCTGACGCCTTTTTTAACAAAATCCTCATCGGCCGACGTGGTTGCCCCTGGACGATTTCCTGATGGCGGATCAGGAAAAACGAAATTCCCTAAATTCACCCAATTCCCTATAACTGTACCTTCAGGTGCTCTCACAGGAAGTTTAATATCCTGAGGTGTTGATGAATTTGTTCCCCATAAAGAAAACTCTCTTGGGTTTCCATAATTGTAAGTATACCCAGCCCCAATGCGCTGATACAAAACAAAGCGGCTTAATTTATAGGTTTTTCCTACACCAAAACTACAAGTAAAGGGTAAGGGTTCACCAAACTTAGTATGCCAGCCATTTCCATCTAATTTGTTATCCCATAAGTATGGAATTGCCCAACCAAAATCTGTAGGCGTATCGTTGTTCAGGTTTAGAGCATTAAATTTACTTTTGTCCATGGCCTCCTCAAAGAGCGGCGTCAGGCTTTTTTGTAAAGTATCGGAAATATTCCCCCATTTATCCGTTACGTAAACTCCAAACCTGCGCTCCTCTGATTTGAAGCCACGAATAGAATAATCAATTTTATCATTCTTTGTAAAATACTGGTCCTCAATCTCCATAGCCCCAGTATTCTTATTAAAGCTTAACATGATAATACCGATTTCTTTTTTTAGAGGGTTAAGACCTGTTACATTAACACCGCTAAAATCAGCAGACAACACTAATGATGGCCTTACGGCACTGTAAACAGGCATTTTAGGATTTACAGTTACTGTAACCGGATCAGACATTACATTTGCCCGTGTAACAGCGTATAAAGTTACCTCGTAGGCCTTTTCTTTAGCAAAGCCATCCACAACAACAGTGTCTGTATAGTAAGAAGATTTAGTTTCTCTCGACGTATTGTCATTAATTTTATACTTAGCCAGCACATACAACAAATTTGGAGAATTAGGAAGATCATAAGTGATATTGGCTCCTCCGTTAAAATTATCAACTTTAATGTTACTTACTGGCAGAGGCTTAGTTGTATCGCCTGAAATAACCGTATTAAAACCATTGTTTTTTTTACATGCTGTTATACCGATGGCCAGTATCATCAAACATACAGGCAATATGCATTTTTTTATATTCATCATAATATGTGGTGTTATGTGATTACCAATATGGATTTTGAACCAGATTTGTGTTAACGGGCAAATTGCTCGATTTAATAGGCCACAAATAATCCTTCGTATTAAATACCGGAACAAATAAAGTGCGGGCACGATAATAATTTACCGACTGCTCATCATAAATACTCCAGCCTTGCATCGGTTTACTCATAACAGACTGTAATTCCTTCCAGCGCCGCAGGTCCCAGCCGGGTACAGTTTCAAATGCCAGTTCAATTCTTCTTTCCTGATGAATAATCTGACGCAGGCCGGTCTTGCTTGTATATTTAGAAGGATTTGTTGAAAGCGCGGAAGTCCAGGCTTCAGCAACTCCTGGAATACCAGCCCTCTGCCTCACTTTATCGATGTAAGGCAATATTTCACCATAGGCTTTGCCCTGCTCATTCAATGCTTCAGCATACATCAGGTACAGATCTGAAAGCCTCATTAAAGGATAATGAAAATCCACCCAGGTCATATCCTTATCATAGGTCGTTAAATAATTTACCAGTTTTTTAGGCCAGTATCCAGAAATATTCAGGTGACTTACATCTTTAGGCCCTGCAATACCACTCGTGCCTCTTGCCTGTACATACAGAGCATTTGAAGGATCATTTAGTACGCCATTACCATACCAGACACCCCCGTCAAAAGCAATCGACGAATAGAATCTCGGCTCCCGTTTAAAATGGGCATTTACCGTTTCATAGCCATTATGAACATAAAACCGATCTGCATTTGCACTCGTTCTCAAAGCATATCTGTTTCTGTAATCCCAGGTTTTATCTTCATCAATTGGCAACCCATTTTCAGTATAAAACAATTCTTGTTCAGCAATTGGTACGGCAAAAGTACCCTGAGCAACTAAATTTGCAGCCGAAGCTGGTGTCAGTCTCGGCATGGCTCTTTCCTGCTTGCCATAACCATATACCGGATTTATCGCCCATATGAGTTCTGAATTTATCTCCCATTTTTCAGTAACTGCGGTTTGCAAGGTTAAAACGCGCTTTAAAGAATCAGGAAGATTGGAAGGCATATTTGCTGTAGGAATAAAAGTATGCAGGCTCAACCCAGCTCTGGTACAAGCATCCAATGCCTTAGCACATGCATCAGCGGCCAGGTCCCATTTCTTGGGATCAACCTGCTGGCTAAACAATTGTTGTCCGTCTTTATTGCTGAAGCCCGCATAATCAGGATTTCCATTAAATAAAGGACTTGCAGCAGTCATTAAAATCTGCGCCTTTACGGAAAGGGCGATCACACTTGTAATTCTTCCCAGTTCCTGCATTTGATTTTGTATCTGAAGAGGCAGGTCAGGTGCGGCTTCATCAATTAAATGAACCATATAATTCACTACAGAATCTACTGGTTTTCTTTTCACTTTTACCTCTTCTGTAGAGCTGGTGATCGGCAGATTTACATCTGTAATTGGAATAGGTCCGTACATCCGAAAAAGATAAAAATGGTAATAAGCTTTTAAAAACTTAACCTCAGCAATCCATCTTCTTTTTTCCGAATCACTCAGATCAATTGGTTTATTGATGTTTTCAAGCATGGTATTGCAGCGTCTTATCGCTTTAAAAATTGCCTCTCCACCTTCCGAACCATCCCAATAATTCAACCCCGGATTACTAGACGTTTGTGTTCCTCTCATGATGTTAAAGCCTACAGGATTAACCCCTTGATTGTCGGTTATTTCCGTTGGACCCGGATATACAATTTCTCCCGAAGTTGCAAAGCCCGCGTCAAGCCATGGATATTGAAATTTCTGAAGAGTAGAATAACAGCTAAATAAATAATTCTCCGCTTCATTCCGATTTCTGAATGCATAATCAATGGTGCCCACATTATCTGGCGTAACATCCAAATATTTCTTACAGGAAATTAAGGACATCGCCAGAACTACTGCATATAAAAATTTCGAGTATGATGATTTCATGTCTAAATCCTCTTTAAATAATTATAAATTAACATTTATACCCAGGTTATATACTTTCTGAAGGGGGTAAGCAAATCCATTCCCGCCCAATTCAGGATCCCACATAGTAAATGGGCTCCAGGTGAGCAGATTAAGGCCGCTGAAATAAACCCTCAAGTTCCTAAGTCTGATTTTGTTTACAAACTTCTTCGGGAGCGTATAACCAAACTCAAGCGATTTCATTCTCAGGAAGCTTCCGTCACGCAGCCACCAGGAACTGTTCTGACGGTTATTTTCTATCTCACCTCCGTTCGTACCTAGCCTTGGATAAAGCGCATACAGGTTCTGGTTATCTTCTGACCAGTGATCATCTGCATATTGTTTAATCACCTGAGTATTACCCGGCAGCCATGAATCCGGACTTTTTATAAACGGACTTGTTCTGGCAGGGTCAATAACAAAAGAAACCCTGGTTTGCCCTTGAAAGAACACGTTTAAATCAAAATTTTTATATCCAGTAGAGAACCCGAATCCATACACAATTTCCGGTACTGTGGGGTTACCCAGCCAGGTCTGGTCTTTTGAATCTATAACTCCATCGCCATTCAGGTCCCGGTATTTAATATCACCGCCTCTTGGAGGGGTTCCATTGTTACTAAATATCTGAGCTGGTGAATTTCTTGCCTCATTGTCATCGACAAATAAACGCTCCGCTACGTAGCCAAAATTTCTATTCAGGGCTACCCCCTGATGAAGGAGATATTTTTCGTCAAAATTCGGCTCTTCATATTGAGTGAATTTATTTTTGGCGAAAGTGAAATTGGCCATGGAAGAAATCCAGAAATCCTGCGTAAAATTATGTTTTCCATCAAGGGAAAACTCAATACCCTGAGATTCCACTTTTCCAATATTTGCAGTAATGGCCGCCTCCAAACCCATAGTGCTAGGAATATCAGATCTGTTTTGCAGGATATCAGATTTATAATTCTTATAAACCTCTGCCGTTAGCCTCATATTTTTAAGGAAAGTTAATTCCAGGCCAAGGTTAATTTGTTTTGATACTTCCCAGGTTACATCTCTGTTCTCATAATTATTAATAGCAACGCCATTATGTCCATAGCCGTTATTGGTTCCAAATACGGCAGAATTACCTCCATTTAAATTAACGTCCGACAAATAGAAAAACCTTCTGTCACTAATTGCATCATTACCAACCAGACCATAACTGGCCCTGAGTTTCATT
>NZ_DATMRL010000314.1:0-6939 GCF_035566355.1 Pedobacter sp. | reverse complement strand
AAGCCGTTGCTCCTGTAAAACTTTCTTTCTTACGAACAGTCATCCCTGTAATCACCACATCTTTCATTGCAGTTTCTGATATTTCAAGGGTAACTGTTAGATTTTTATGGCCGTTTCTGATTCGTACCTCTCTGGTATTGTAGCCAATATAAGAGACCACCAGAATATCATTTTCAGAGTTGACCACAATTTTAAACTCACCATCTTTGCCACTGGCCACTGGTTTTCCATTATAGCCTTTAATTCGAATAGATGCTCCCGGAATGGGCATTCCGCTTTCGTCTTTGACTATCCCTTCAATGAGTATAGGGTCCTTTATGTGCTTTTCTTCAATGACCACCCGGTTGCGGATCACAATTACCTTATCTTCTATAATGTAATTAAACGGCTGGGTGGCAAAGCAGGCATCAAGCACTTCTTTTAAACTGGCATCTTCTGCCTTAATATTTACAGGTCTGGATTGCTCCATTTGTGCCATAGTATAAACAAAATCATATCCAGTCTGCCTCCTGATTTCTTTAATCACATCCTGCAGGGAAGTATTTTTTTTATCCATAGTTACTTTTTGGGCATAGCCCGCTGCACTGACCTGTATTAAACAAGATGCGATAATTATAATGGTTAGGTTAATCCGCATTATATACTTTTTATGGTCTGCATGAAGTATCCATTGAACAATGGATGCCGTGTTTTGCAGAATTGTGCCTGCTACATAAGCAAAATGCTTACGCTTAAATAGCGTATAAAATTTCATACATTTGGTTTTAATCCCAAAGCTCCGCCATATGGCGCACGCAAGGGAATGGTTTGTGGTTAAGTTGATAAAAATTGTAGTAGATTATATTCAAAAGCTAACCCGGCCATCAGCCAGGGGTGGGTCCAATCACTCCTGGTTTTTTGCCTTGTTTAGTGTAAAACTATGGCATAACAATAACCCTCCTTCCTTCAATTTTGAATTTAACACCTTCGGTTTTCTCCAATACTTTTAGTACCTGTGCTAAAGATCGGCTCCTGGAGATTTCAGCACCAAAACGAACATCAGGGACGCTGCCTTCGTAGATGACGTCTATATTATACCAGCGGGCAAGTTTTCTCATGAGGCTAAAAATGTCTTCGTTATGAAAGTTGAACACCCCCTGTTTCCAGGCAACCGCTTCTTCGGCGTCAACTTCAGTTACATTTATTTTTCCTGCTGCAAGGATAGATTGTTGTCCTGGCTTTAGCACTACACCATAGGCATCCCGGCGCTTCATACCGCTACCGATTCCTGCAAGAATACGGACACTTCCCTCCAGCAGTGTTGTTCTGATACTACCCTCATCGCTGTAGCCATTTACATTAAAATGAGTTCCGAGTACCTCTATTTCCTGATTTGCGGTCTTAACATGAAAAGGATGTTGCTTATCTTTTGCTATTTCAAAGTAGGCTTCGCCGCTTAAAATTACCCTGCGCTCTTTTTGAGTAGCGAAAGAAACAGGATATATAAGTTTCGAAGCTGCATTCAGCCATACTTTAGAGCCATCAGGCAAACAAACCTGATACTGTCCACCGTTTGGTGTTTCAATGGTGTTGGTTGCAGTCATCCCACCCTCAGCATGGTGCAAAGTATAGATCACTTGTCCATCTGCAGTTTTAGAAATTTCCACACCGGATTCTTTGGCAAGAGTACCATTAGCCACATCGGTTAAAGACAGTTTTTGACCATTAGCCAATGTAAGATAAGCTTTATTACCGCCTGGCATAACGTCATTTACAAGATTTTTCGTTGAATCTCTTCCATCGGCACGGCGAGGTGAATAATAGGATATATAAAAGAAGATACCCAAACCAACAATCAAAAGCACCGCTGCTGCTGCCGCTATAGGAGACCAAAGTCTTCTTACTGTCTTTTGACGATCAATAGCCTGATCAGAAATCCTGTTCCTGAGATTTTGATAAACCCTGTCAATCGAAACTTGTAAGTCCTGTTCCTGAGAGGCAGAGCCCAAATCATTTTTATCCAATTCTTGTGCAACCAGTTCATTTAAAGCCCTCACATCAGGACTATGAAAATGCAGCATCAGCAGTTCCAATTCTTCCTCTGAGCAGGTATTTTGCAAGTATCGCTTAAATAAATCTGTTAATTCCAATGTTTTCAAAATAGTTCTCTTTTAACCTTATGACGAATGAGGCTTGCTCATCCTCTGCTCCGATGAAAAATATTTTTATTTTCTTCATCGAGCATTTAAAATGCCGGCTAAACAATCAGTTATGCAAGGCTATGGCTACAGCCGCCATCAGCACCGCGTAGTCTTTATCTGAAAGATGCTCCTTAACAGATTTGGTTGCCTTAACAATATGATCACTAATGGTAGAACTGGAAATATCGAGTAACTGGCTTACTTCCTGGTAGCTCTTCCCCTCAATTTTACACATCAGATAAATCTTCTTACGCTGCGGCGGTAGTGCCTCAATAGCTTCTTGCAGCAAGGCTTGCGTATCCTTTAAATCCGTAATCTCTTCTGTATTGCTATAGAATGCTGTAGAAACCACACTAAGATGGGCCATTAAATTTCTGTCAAACGCTGCCCTTCTAAAAAAATCCATTACCAGATTGTAAGCAATCTTAAAAAGGTAAGACTTAAAAGAATTCTCCACATTTAAGGCTGCTCTTTTTTCCCAGACACGCATAAATACATCTTGTAAAATTTCTTCTGCAAGCGCTTCCTGCTTAACAAGTCTCAAAATATTCCGGTAGATCCTTGGGCTATAATGTTTATAAATGAGATCAAAGGCATTTGAATCCCCCATTTGTAGCTGCAAAAGGATCTCCTGCTCATGCTCTAATACCTGTTGCCCCTGGTTAAACATTTGGTTTCAATTATTGGTTATATGAGATTAGTTGTTTCAGGGGCCAATGTTAATTATTTTTTCCTTAAAATTTAAAGCCCACCTTAATTTATATTACACTATCCCAGGTCGCCCCCCTCTGCAATTTGCGACGAAAAACCCTTATACCCTGCGGAAAGGCCTCAGAGATCTGGGCGCTCTTCGCGCCCCTGATATCGATAGCCTCGAAGTAGAGTCTAAGGGTTTTTCAAAAAAATTCACCCCCCCAACTAGTTACCTTTAACCTTAATCAGTAAATCGTCCATTTCCTTTACCTTCTCCGGAAACTGCTTGGCCAGATTTTGCTTTTCACCAATATCAGATTTTAAATTGTACAATTGCGGCTCTTTTGAATTACCCGATTCAATCCCCACGTCTTCCATATAAACTTTACCCGGATGAGGCTGTATATACTTCCAGTCGCCCTGAATAATAGCAGTTGCATCCCATTGGCCCTGTTCAATCAAGACCTTACGTCCCGTTTTATCCTTCCCTAAAAAAGCAGCCAGCAAATTCTCACTGTCTCTGGCTTCCCCGGCAGGAATACTTTGTTTCAACAATCCAGCAAAAGAAGCCAGTAAATCCATTTGACAAACCAGCGCATCAGAAACCTTACCCTCTGTCCGACCGGGCCAGCTTACAATAAATGGCAAACGCGTCCCCCCTTCTAAAGCACTATATTTTCCTCCCCTCAATGGGCCTGCAGGATTATGCCCATTTCGCATGGTCACGGCACCATCCTGATAACCATCATCCAGTACCGGGCCGTTGTCACTTGTAAAAACGATCAATGTATTTTTATCCAAACCAGAAGACTTTAACTGTTTCATCAATTGACCAATGGTCCAGTCCAATTGTAAAATCGCATCACCACGATAGCCCAACCCACTTTTACCTTTAAATTGTGTGGCAGGCATACGCGGTACATGAGGCTCTGTTAGCGTGTAGTAAAGAAAGAAGGGCTGTTTTTGGTGATCTTCTATAAATTGAGCGGCTTTTTCCATAAACGTACTCGACACCTCCTCGTCTACCCAGCGTGCCTGATGCCCACCGCTCATAAAACCTATACGGCCTATGCTATTAACAATTGTGTTGTCATGCCCCTGGCCAGGAGAAGATTGCATTTTTAACAATTCCGGATGTTCTTTACCCGTGGGGTCATTGCCAACTTTCTTTTGATAATCCACCTCTATAGGATCAGCAGGATCCAAAGCTACCACCCGATGGTTTTCCAAAAACACCGTAGGTACCCGGTCTGCAGTGGCCGGAAAGATGAAAGAGTAATCAAAACCAACCTCAACAGGTCCGGGTTTAACTTCTCCATTCCAGTCCTTTTCTACTTTCTCCCCCAAGCCCAGATGCCATTTACCCACAATAGCGGTCGCGTAGCCTGCTTGCTTAAACAATTTGGGGAGTGTTATTTTGTCCTGAGGTACAATTAAAGCTGCATCACCCGGTAATATTCCGGTGCCCGTCCGTCGCCATGGATACTGTCCGGTCATCAACGCGTATCTGGAAGGTGTACAGGTGGCAGAAGTAGAATGAGCATTGGTAAAACGCAAGCCCTGCTGTGCCAAGCGATCCAGATTAGGGGTATGTAATTTGGTTGCCCCATAACAGCTAAGGTCTCCATAACCGAGATCATCAGCATAAATATAAATCACATTTGGTTTTTGCTGCGCAGTGACCGGCAACAAAACCGACAAGACCATAAACAGACTAAAATATATCTTTTTCATGCTTCGATATTAGATTTTGTTTCTATAGAAAGTATTTTCAGGAATAGCCTGCTTTTTGATAGACGGCCCTTCCCATTCCAGTTTAAGATTCCGTTTTTTAAATGCCGCACTTGTAAGGTAAGACAACTGAAAAGGATGCATCCCTGCTTTTAAATAAACTTTTGCAGTTTTCACCTCAGCTCCTTTATATCCGTAGTCTTCATCAATTAGCGCAGCTTCGTGCAAGCGGAAAAAGGCTTTGGTATCTGCATTTAAATAGAAAGTATATTCGCCATCTGCAGGAACATGCAGATAACCCTTAAAAATATGAACTGGGTGTTTTTTGAGGGTATTTGTTCCGATAACTTTAGCCACAGCTTTTTCTGCAATTTTAAGCGTAGATACATCGGGGATCCAGTTAAACCTTCCCTCATAAGACTCCGTTTGTATACCCTGGACCACCTGTTTAGCCTCCGTAGCTGGAACAAAAGCCTTATCATAAGGTCTTGGAGCAGAAGCATCTGCCTGTCTTACCTGCAAGACCTTATCTTTCATAGCCTGCTGAATTTTAGAACCAGAGTTCAGGCGGCCAGCCAGATTTTTAGTCTGTCCGGGGTCGTTAACCACGTCATACAATTCAAAATCATCCTGGGCTGACTGAATATTATAACGCACACCAACCGTATCGCCCATTCGCATCATTTGCATCTGGTTTCGTCTCCTCCCCCTATGCTCGGGTGCAAACTGTTTAAAATCAGGTGTTTTTCCTTCTTCAAAATACTCTACATAGACCAGGCTCTTTTTTTGTCCCTTCTTTTTAAGCAGAGCAGGCATTAAGGAAACACCATCCGTTCTGGCTGGAGCAGTTATTCCGGCTGCCTCTGCAAAAGTAGGCATCCAGTCGTAAGAAATATTAGGTGAATTGACACGACTACCTGCTGGAATGTGTGTAGGCCAGGAAACAATGACCGGCATCCGCAAACCACCTTCCCAGCAATCCCTTTTTATCCCATCAAAAGGGCCAAAACTACCGAAAAAGCTAGGTTGAAATGGTACATATTTTTTAGGCAGATAGGACTCGATGGAAGGGCCATTATCAGAAGAAAATACGACTATGGTATTAGAATCGATATGCAGGTCTTTTAACAATTGTACCAGATCGCCCACCTGATGATCAATCCGGCTCACTACAGTAGCGTATCTTTTATAAGTGTCATCATAAGCCGCATTTGCATAAACCGGATCTATCCAGGAATCTACTGTTCCGGAAGCCGTATTGATCATATGCCCTGGGGTTCCCAGCCATTGTAAGCCTCCTTTTAACCCGCCGCCTTCAGGATAAGCCTGTGTAGGTAGTTCCAGTACAGCATGTGGGGTATCATAAGCCAGGTACATGAAAAAAGGCTGATCTGCTTTTTTACTGTTTTGATGTTTTATGATCCAATTTTTTGCTGCTGCTGTCCAAAGGTCTCCGGTATAGCATTTATCAAAATCCTGGCTCTTTTCGGTATAGTTGTCCCAAATCTCTTTCTTGCCCCTGTACACGCCCTCCTTAGGATAATGCTCATGTCCGTCGCTATGCCGCATATAACCAAAATAGTCATCAAAACCTCTTTTTAACGGATGGGCAGGCCAGTCTGGCTTTTCATTTACACCCTGCAAGCCCCATTTACCAATGGCCGTGGTTTGATATCCGGCCTGTTTTAAAACATTGGCCAGGGTATAATTGTCTTCGAGAGCTTTATCAAATTGATTGTCCCTCACGTTTGCATGGCCCTGGCTAACCCCAAGCATAATGGACGCACGGGAAGGTGCACAAACCGGGGCTGCACTATAGCTTTGGGGCAGAATAGCCCCCTCTGCTGCAAGCCGATCAAGATTTGGGGTAAGTTCCCAGGGCTCATTTTGCTTATTTGCCTGAGCCCTTTGATTCTGAAAAAACACTCCTAAATCTCCGTAACCAAGGTCATCAGTGAGTATAAAGATGATATTTGGCCGGACGTTCTGTTTTTTCTGTGCAGCAGCAGGAACACCTGCAAATGCAGCTACAGCAAGTAAAGCATAGGTTTTTAAACGGTTCGAATTAATAAGATCTAACATTCATGTGGTTCATTGATGTGGCTAAAGCCACAAGTTAACCAGAATTTAGACTTGCCAAAGATGAAATATTTACACAAACGATTGCATGAATACGTTTGTGTAAATATTGAGGCTATAAGGTACTTTTCAAAGGCGTGTACTTCACTTTCTTCAGGATGTACCCTGCATTGGGTGCACCCGTTTTAAAATAGACCCGGTTCATTGGTTTCTGAGGAAAAAAGACATCAGTCATTACGGTCAGTCCGCCATCTGC
>NZ_DATMRL010000313.1:0-4704 GCF_035566355.1 Pedobacter sp. | reverse complement strand
AGCTCGATTTACCTGTATTTATAGACAATGATTCCAGTTTGATTGCCTTGGCTGAGCTTAAACATGGAAAGGCGAAGGGCAAACAGGACGCTATGGTGATCAATATTGGCTGGGGAACGGGATTGGGCATGATCATTAATGGAAAGATCTTCAGAGGCCATAGTGGCTTTGCTGGTGAATTTAGTCATATCCCATTGTCTCAAAGTAATAACCTCTGTTCCTGTGGAAAAAGGGGCTGCCTGGAAGTAGAAACCTCTCTTTTAGTCATGGCCACTAAAGCCCAGAATGAGCTTAATACCGGTTCAGAATCCAGTTTAAGATGGCTTTTACAGGATGAGAGTAAACATCCGGCTGATCATTTCCTGGAGGCTGCGCGTTCCGGTGACCCCCTTGCAGTATCCATCCTGTCGGAATCATCTTTTCATCTAGGCAAGGGCATTGCAACTTTAATCCACATGATGAATCCTGAAACGATCATTATGAGTGGCAGAGGGGCCATTGCAGGCAAAATACTGCTGCCGTCTATTCAGCAGGCCATTAATGAATTTTGTATACCGCGAATTGCGGACTTAACCACCATTGAAATATCTGAGATTGCAAATGATGCAGAACTACTGGGTGCTGCAAACCTGGTTGTTGAACATAGCGAGTTTACCTGATTGCCCTTTTTGGAGTTCATCTAAAATACATTTCAACTATTATATTCACCAAAACCAAACAATTATGACTAAACTTTTCCTAAAAGTAGTGTTGCCATGCCTGGCTGCATTATTCTGGTGCACAGGACTCTATGCCCAGAACAACCGGACCATTACAGGTACGGTAAAAGATGAGACCGGAACACCGCTGCCTGCTGTGAGTGTGAAGGTAAAGAACTCCAGTTCTTCCACAAGTACAAATTCACAGGGTAAATTCTCCATTTCTACGGCCGAAGGCAGTATTCTAGAGTTTAGGTATATTGGATACAAAGCCAGGGAGATTACAGTAGGTTCCTCTTCAACTATAAGTATTGACATGGAACCTAGTAGTAATAGCTTAAATGAAGTAACCGTAGAAGGGGCTTTGGGTATTAAAAAATTAGACAAAAATCTGGGCTATGCTGCAACCCGGCTGGATGGGGAAGAACTCACCAGAACAAACACGGTTAACCCGATTACAGCATTGCAGGGTAAGGTTGCTGGTGTTAATATCAATGTGATGAGTTCTGCAGGTGTTCAGACTTCGCCTTTCATCCAGATCAGAGGAGCTAAAGTACTGAATTCTAACGGAGTTACAGCCAATAACCAGCCTATATTCGTTATTGACGGAAACGTACTTCAGAACAATATCGTAGGTGCCGATGACCAAGATGGCGGTTCACAGCTAAAAAACTTAAACCCGGACGATTATGAATCCATTACGGTATTGAAAGGAGCTGCCGCAACTTCACTGTATGGTTCACGTGGTTTGAATGGAGCCATTGTAATTACAACTAAAAAAGGAAAATCCGGCCAGGGTTTAGGTATTGAATTTAACTCGACTTATCAAACTTCAAACATTTACAAGAGCCCAATGGCTTTCCAAAACACCTATGGACAAGGTAGCGCACTAACACGGGAAGGTAATTTTGCCCCTGATGGTACTCAGGCCAATACGGTTGGAAGCTGGGGCCCTGCATTTGATGGCACAATGCACCCTGTAATCTACGACCAAACCAGGAAAACGCCCTATGTAGCGCAACCAGATAACTGGAAAGCTTTTTATCAGAACGGGAATTACATCAATAACAATCTGGCATTAAGCGGTGCGAACGATAAATTTAATTACCGATTGTCTTATTCTAACACCTCCAGCAAAGGTATGCTCCCTAATAACGGTTTAAAAAGAAATGCTTTTGACCTGAAAGTAGGAGGCGATTTGAATAAGGTCTTTTCAACAGAAATTGGAATTAATTATGCCAATACAGCGACTAAAAACTACTACAATCAAAGCCGTTATTATTATGGAGGAGGTTCAAACCTTGCTTTTAACACCTACTACTTACCAAGAAATCTGGACTATAATGATTGGCGGGCAATTTACCGCAACGCCGATAACTCCATTAAACCAGGGGCTTTTGGTAATTTAGCCAGCGTTACAAGTGCCTTTTCTATTTTTGACAAGAACAACTATACCAATACCGAAAATTCCCTTTTAGGCTATGCACAGCTGAAAGCTCAGGTTACACCTTGGCTGGATCTTTCTGGCAGAGGAAATATCAATATCCTGAAAACCCATAGCGAAACAAAAAACCTTGGGAATGATAAAAACAATGTAGGGGGTCAATACGCCATCGGCAGCAATTTAACAACAGATTATAACCTATTGTTTATGGCCCATGCTGCTAAAAAAGTGATGGACGGAGACTTGAATATCGATTTCCGTGTATTAAATGAATATTATGGAAATATGCTTAAGGAAACGGCCTACGCAAGTACCGACGGTGGTCTAAAAGTACCGAATATATTCTTTTTGGGTAATTCCGTAAATGCAGTAAAAAATTACGATGGTAGTAATAATTATATTGGCTATCTTTCTTCTCCACCCTCACTTTCTACAATTGGATTGGGTGGGGTTTTAAACCTGAACTATAAAGATTACTTAAATCTGGAAATCACAGGCCGTAATGATTGGTTGTCTACTTTAACCTATCCTACAATTGTTAAGGGAGCAAACAATTACAGCGTCTTCTATCCTTCTGTAAACCTGGCTTACTCTTTCTATGACCATTTGAAGAGTGATATACCGGCATGGTTATCGAGTGGAAGATTAAGGGCATCTCTGGCTTATGTAGGTAATGCAGGTATAGCCGGCCCATATTCAACAGGCGCAGGCTATTCTCCTGGTACGATCATTAATAACAACAACCAATCTGTTCCGAGCGCTACACAGGTAAATGCAGACATTAAGCCAAATTCTGATTTAAAGCCTCAAAAACAACGTTCTATAGAGCTGGGAACAAATTTCGGATTGTTCAAAGAACTTGTCAATGTAGATTTTACCTGGTATAAAACCAATACATTTAATCAACTGATCAATCTTCCTGGTGTTACTGAAACCGGTTATAGCAAGCTTTATTTCAATGCTGGGAACATCCAAAATCAGGGTCTGGAACTTTTGGTTAATGTTAATCCGATCAAAAGTAAAGACTGGGATCTAAATTTTGCCATTAATATGGCGCACAACAAAAGCAAAATTGTTGAGTTCGGCAATGGCATAAAAGAATGGGAATTAAGTGGCGGATATGATGGAGCAAATGTATATGCCTTCGAAGGAGGAGATTTTGGTGTTCTCACATCTGAAACCTGGGCTTCGTCAAAGATAGATCCCAAAACAGGACTTCCAATTATTCAGGTAGGAAGTCGTCAGGCCAATTCAAATCCAGCTGTTAAATACAGCATGCAGGATTACAATCTGGTCAACCCGGATTATTCAGACAGCCAGAAAAGAATCAATATCGGCAAAGTAGAACCCAATTTAATTGGTGGTATCAGTACAACGCTGAGGTATAAAAACTTTAGCCTCTTTGCGCAAGTAGACGGTCGTTTTGGTGGGTATGTTTATTCAGAAGCATACAGCTATGCTACCGGTCAGGGAACGACACTAAACTCCCTGCAATTCCGTGATCAGGCCCATGGCGGTGTAGCCAGAACCGATTCTTATAACGGCCAAACAAGGTATGATGGTGTTATTCCTAATGCAGTTTTTGATGCAGGACAAATGAGCCCGCTTAAACCAGGTGTAAGCATTGCCGGAATGACCTTCAGAGATGCCTACAACCAGGGACTTGTGGAGCCATGGAAAGCCTCTTTGTATTACAATACCTTCTATGGTTGGGGCACCAATCTTAATGGCAATGAATCTGTTTCTAAAAACTCCTGGATTATGCTTCGTGAGATCACTTTGGGTTACAGGCTTCCATCAGAATGGGTCAATAAAGTCCACATCAAAGGCGCAAGACTGAGCGTTTCTGCGAGAAACATTGGTTACTTATATAAAACGCTAAGTGGAGATCAGAACCCGGAATCTCTTCAAAGTAATGATCCATTTAAACCTTACATCACCGGAGGTGTTCCTTTTTATAGAAATTATTCCGTGAATTTAAGTATTTCCCTATAAAAATCTAAAAACATGAAAACGACACATAAATATATCATAGGACTAATGTCGCTGGCCTTATTTACTCAGTCTTGTAAAAAGAACATGATTGAGGTAAATACAAATCCAACCACATTACCTGATGCCAGCCCAGAAATTTTATTTACCGGAGCAACCAATGACTTCAATTTAGGCGGACGTGGCAATACCTCTCAAAAGTACGGTTCAACCATGGTTTACATGCAGTATATCGTTCCTGAAGGTGCGGATGCCAACGGACTTTCAAAAGCTTACTGGACTCCTGGAAAACCAACCGGGCCAAATCCTGGTTTTCCATATTACAATGATTACTATACGGGAAATGGCCGGGATATGCACCGCATTATGGATAAGATCAATGCCTTACCAGATGCCCAAAAGGCGACCTATCAGGGTTTGAAAGCCATTTGCTCTATTGTAGACACCTATCAGGCCTGGAAAGTTGCGGATATCTTTGGTGCGATGCCTTATTCTCAAGCCTTTCAGGATGTTCTTTTTCCATTACCTGCATATGATTATGATTACAATCTGTACAAACGCTTTGATCAG
>NZ_DATMRL010000312.1:0-15172 GCF_035566355.1 Pedobacter sp. | reverse complement strand
TTGGATCTGCTCCTGGCTGATCCGTTTTAACTACGCCAGGATAGGTTATGTAGTTCGGTTTTGCTTTGGTACCTAAAGAAATCAGTGTGCCTTTTACCCCAATGCCGTAACGGCCGGTAAAATTGATGGTCACCCCTTCCTGAATAATTAAAGTGTCTTTTACATCAATAATCACATCGTCTCCTATAGTATAGGTTTTTCCCGCAAGCATGGTCCCTTTAATCGTACCCTTTAAAGGCGCAGCATCACTAACCGGCGAAGCAGGTGCTGTGACAGGGGTAAACAAGTCTTTTCGGTCTGCAGACTTCTGGCAGCCCGCCAGGCTCCATGCAGCGAGCAAGTATATCATAAGGAATGATCTGTTCAGTTTCATAGCTAAATATTTATAATTTGTATCTGAGTCCAAGTAGGAAAGAGGTTTTGAAATAGTCTTTTTGAACAATGAATTTGTTCGGGTCTGTTTGCAGGTTTAAAGGTTTGCTGCCTTGAAATGCAAGATATTCTGCATAAGATTTATGCAATTCAAGCTGCATAGGCGTATTGGTGATGTTGTTGATTTTTCCATATAGAGAGAGTTTTTTGATCAGTGATTTCTCAAAAGAAAAATCCAGTTGCGTAGTTGGGGCCTGCCAGTAGTCTAATCCATAGTAAGGACTTACCAAAGCAATTCTTTCTCCTGTATACACCCCGGCAATTTGTATGTCCAGCCCAAGTTTAGGATTTTTATACAAGAGGGAAAGATTACCAACATGATCTGATTGCCCTTGCAGAGGTCTGGTTTCAGGATCTAACCTGGTCGTTTGACCCTTGTCTGATAAATAGGAAACGAGTTTGTCTGTTGTAATTCTTGATCTGGTAAAAGTGTAGTTTGCAGAAATCCCGAAGGGGCCAAAATATTTTGTTATTACGGCTTCCACGCCAAAATTGGTTGCAGTTCCAAAATTTTGAGGTATTAAGGTTTGGCTGGTCACACCAGATTTTATGGCCGTGTATTCAATCGGATCTTTGATGTTTTTGTAGAAAGTACCGATTAAGATTTCGTCAGAACTGCCCGGAAAAAATTCGTAGCGGAAATCGACATTATTTGCTGTGGTGTGGTTTAAGCCGGAAGGATTCCCTTCTTCTTTAAATACCTCTCCCTGAACCCCATCAGGAATTAAGTCGATAAAGCTGGGCCTGGTGAGGGCTTTGTAATAAGCCAGGCGCAGATTTTGATTTTCCGTAAGTGCATATTTGAATTGCAGGCTTGGCAACAGGTCTACATAATCTATAGTACCGTAGCGATATGGTTTTGACTCCGTAAGCTGTGTATCGTAATGCTGATGGGTTTGTTCTGCTCTCAGACCGCCAAGCATCTCCAGTTTATTTAACAATTCCCATTTGAATTGAACATAAGCCTCTGTAAGATGCTCTTTAAAAGTATAGTTGTTCCCGTTTACAGGAGAAAGGCCATTATTGTCTACCGTATAAATGGCATCGTTGATATTGGTATAAGGTTGGGCCCCTTTTGCACCTGGAACCGGACTTAAGGAATATTCGTTATAGATATTATCTCTTTTTTTATCCCGGAAAACCGCGCCCACTTTTAATTCCATTTTTCTGTCCAATAGCATACCCTGCTGGGTCATATTCACATAAGCAGAATAATCCTTATCTGAATTTGCCATCCACAACCTGTTCATTTTTTGAATATCGTCAGACTGTTTTGTCATCAGTCCAGTCTGGGAATCAATTTGAAAACCATATTGATGAGAAAAATAAGCCTGATCAGGCAGGCGATTATTCGCGAGGGAATACACCAGTGACCAGTCCAGTTTTAAGCCGTTGTTCAAATCATGGGTTCCCTGTAAAGTAGAATTGTTGATGGACTGTTGTTGTACCGTACTCCGGTCCTGATAATTGACAATACTGTTCAGCACAATCGTATCTACAATATTCCTTTCCTGAACATCCTTCAGATTTACATATAGATTGTATAAGGAGATCTTGTTTTTTGAATTGATCTGGTAATCCAGTTTGGCATTGATGCCCAGACGCTGGCTTTGTGCAGAATACTGGCGTTGCTGCAGTTCCTGAAACGAAGGGACATTATTTACACTCGGCTGCGCGTTTGGCAGAAAAAAGGTAGAACTGGTACCCCTGTAATTGTTCTGATAACTACCAGATACCATAAAACCAAACTTCTTGTCCTTTCCAAAACGGTTTCCAATGGTCAGGCCGGCAGTCATATTAACAGGGGTATTTTTAGTGGTGTAGTTGAGTGAACCACGAGGAAAATCTCCAACCTGGGCGGCATAATTGTTGCCATTGAGTTCTGCCGGCGCGTATTTGCTGCTGCCCGAAGTGCTGAATTGTTTATATGGCTGGCTGTCAAAAATATTATTATATCCAGCCGCAAAATTTCCATCTATGACAAGGTGGGAGGGCGCATCCTTCATCACCAGGTTAATGGTTCCGCCAATCGCATCTCCTTCCATAGAAGGGGTAAGACTTTTGCTGACTTCCAGATGGTCCAGGATTTCTGATGGGAACAAATCCAGGGGTACATAACGGTTTTTGTTGTCCGGACTTGGAATTTTAATGCCATTGACCAATGTATTGATATACCTTTTTTCCATCCCTCTGATAATCGGATACCGGCCTTCACCAGCACTGTTCTTCTCAATGGTTACCCCAGATACTCTTTGCATCACATTGGCCACGGTCAAGTCTGAAGAGAGCTGGATGGTTTTAGCGGAGACCACGTTGACCAGCGCCTCAGCATTCTTTTCCAGGTCTCTTGCCTTGCGGTCTGAAGAATAGCCGGCCGCACTAATGGTCACAGTAGAAAGTTCTGATACATCCGGATCAAGTACAACTGAAACCGTATTTGGACCAGCAGAGGTAATGGTGACTTCCTGTTTTGCTGTTTTGTAAGACAAATACTTTACCTCCAGGTGATAAGTACCCGGTTTAATGTTTTTAATAGTAAATGTTCCGTCCAGTTGCACGAAATGTTTGGAGGGCATTTCAGCTACTTTTACGGTAGCACCAACCAATGGGTCTCCTGTTGCAGCATCATTTACCCTGCCCTTTAAGGTTTGGGTAAATGCAGTGCTCATGAGAAAAAGCAGGAAGGAAACAATCCCTGCAGTTCTTTTTAAAAATAGAGTAAAAGTAAGGGGCATAGTTTTGTTTTTTTTGCAATGGTATCAAAAAACAAGAGCACCGAATGACACTGGTGAATTTGATGACGAACACATAATGTGTTATTAATAAGTACTTAAGAATCTCTTTAGAATTGATTTGAATGTCCGGAGGCTAAGGGAGCAGAGCATAAAGCGGGTAACAATAAGGTGTTCCTGAATTAACATCAGGTTAATAGTGTAAGCTCTTTCTTTGCACTGGTATTATCATTTAAAACAGCTCCATTTGATCCATGACATTAAAGACTTTTCTTTCTGTTCTTTTATTAGCTCCCTTTGCCTGTTATTCGCAGGAAAAAGAAATTAAAACAAATGCGCGGCCTGAACTGATCCGCGGACCCTATCTTCAGGCAGCAAGCAGCACGGGAATTGAGCTGCGCTGGCGTACAGATGTTTCCTCCCGGAGCCGTGTTCGTTTTGGAATTTCACCAGATCGCCTGGACCGGCAGGTGGATGACGCGAGATTGCTGACAGAGCACCGGGTTAAACTAAAAGATCTGAAGCCTTATACCAGGTATTATTATGCGATAGGTGGTTTTCAGGATACCCTTCAGACTGGGAAAGACAATTTCTTTATGACCTTGCCTGAACCCGGAAAACCAGGGAAATACAGGATTGCTGCCCTGGGCGATTGTGGTGACAATTCGATCAATCAGCGGAATGTGAAAAACCAAGTGATCAAATATATTGGAAACCAGGAACTCAATGCCTGGATCTTATTAGGTGACAATGCTTATTCTGACGGTACAGATGCCGAGTTTCAGAGTAAATTTTTCAATATTTATAAAGATGATCTGCTAAAAAAATATCCTTTGTTTCCAACGCCGGGCAATCATGATTACCACGACACAGAGGTGACTTCAGCTAAAGCACAGGTTACCCATGAAACGGCTTATTATCAGAATTTTTCTATGCCAACAGAAGGAGAATCGGGTGGCGTCGCATCTCACACCCAGGCTTTTTATTCTTTTGATTTGGGTAATGTCCATTTCCTGTCCCTGGATTCTTATGGAAAAGAAGACCAGGCCTACAGGCTTTACGATACACTTGGCCCTCAAGTCAACTGGATTAAAAAGGACCTTGCTGAAAACAAGAACAAAGGCTGGGTAATCGCTTACTGGCACCATCCACCTTATACGATGGGGTCACACAATTCAGATAAAGAAGAAGAGTTGATTAAAATCCGTGAAAACTTTATCCGTATCCTGGAACGTTATGGGGTAGACCTGGTGCTGTGCGGTCACAGCCATGACTATGAAAGATCCAGATTAATGGCCGGTCATTACGGACCAGAAGCCAGTTTTGATGCGGCAAAGCACAACCTGAGCAACTCTTCGGGCCGTTACGATGGAGGAAACAATGCGGCACCTTATGTGAAAGCCCAGGATGGCAAAGGAACTGTTTATGTGGTGAGCGGATCCGCAGGTAAACTTGGTGGAAAACAGAAGTCTTTTCCACATGATGCGATGTATTTCTCAGACGCAGATCATGGCGGAGCAAGCATACTGGAGATTGAAGACAATCGCCTGGATTTAAAATGGATATGTGCCGACGGGCAGATACGGGACCAGTTCACGATGATGAAAAATGTCAATAAGCATCAGGTCATCCAGATGAGAAAAGGAGAGAAAAAAACCTTAACGGCCTCCTTTATTGGTAAATATACCTGGAATTCTTCTTCTTCATCAGAGAGAAGCCTTGTCGTTTCGCCCGATCAGGATCAAATCTATAGTGTAACAGACGAATTTCATGTCGTAAAGGATACTTTCGAGGTCCATGTATCAAAATAAACTGAAAAGCGTTATACTGGGCCTATTGCTGATGACCAGTCTGGCCATTGTTCTTGGATTAAAAAGAGCGCCGGACCAGACCGCATTAACCCATACGATAGCTTATTTTAAAGAAAATTCAAGTGGATTTGCGGCTTCAGCTGATCGGCTGAAAGCCGCAATTGTATTGCTGGACGGAAGTACAGAACGTATAGAAAAGGCCAGGCTGGCACTAAAGGATTGCCGGTTGCGCTACAAGAAAATCTCCTTCTTCCTGGATTATTTCTTTGAAAGTTCCTCGTTAATTTATAACCGTCCGCCTAAGGTAGAGGTGGAGGAACCTTATATGGAATACCAGGAACCTTCAGGTCTCCAGGTACTGGAAGCCCTCTTGTATGAAGTGCAGCCAGTTCAGCATAAAGAAGCTCTGCTTGCCCAGGCAGAACTGATCAGCAGTTCAGCTGATGATCTGGGAACGCTGACCTACCAGTTTGAAGCGAATGATCAGGAGATTCTGGAGAGCATAGACCTGGAACTGGTCAGGGTGATGGCCCTGAGCATCTCCGGTTATGATGCACCGGAACTAAAAAGCGGTATACAGGAAGCTCATCAATCTTTAACAGCAATACATGACGTTGTACAGCCTTTTTTGAAAGATGACGAGCTTTCTTTAAACCTCATCCTAAATTTAGATAAGGCCATGCAGTTTACCTCTGGTCAGGCAGATTTTGATGCTTTTGACCGTATGACTTTTCTTAAGGATTATGCCATGCCGCTTCAGGAAGTTTTAAAGAAACTGATGTCAGCGCATAAGCTGTCGCTGTATCGTAAAAGTGCCCTGAACCCCGGAGCAAAACACCTTTTCGATAAAAACGCCATTGACCTGGAGAAGTTTCCCGCTGCAACATTGAAAACCTCCCCGAAGATGGCGGAATTGGGTAAAAGTCTTTTTTTTGAAAAGACTTTGTCGGGAAACCTGCAGAGAAGTTGCGCCAGTTGTCATGAACCGGGAAAATACTTTACAGATGGCCTTAAAACCAGTTTGGCTTTTGATGGCATAGCGCACGTCGTTCGAAATGCACCTGCATTATATTATGTGGGCTATCAATACGCCCAGTTCTGGGATGGACGGGTCAAAAGCCTTCCTGAGCAAGTCCTGGAAGTGCTGCGCAATCCTTTAGAAATGAATGCGGATACGGGGCAGGTTGTACGGCGCCTGCAGGATAACCCCCACTATGTAAAATCATTTGAGCAGGTTTTTGGAATCCACACCCCGATCCGAATGGATCAGGTTGCATTGGCTTTATCTGCCTATATGCAAACACTTGCGCCATTTAATTCTGCGTTTGACCAGTACCTTAACGGAAATCCCAGGGCAATGACAAAAGATCAGGTAAAGGGCTTTAACCTTTTTATGGGTAAAGCACAATGTGGTACCTGCCATTTTATCCCACTTTTCAATGGCCTGATCCCGCCTTTTTATAAACGAACCGAGTTTGAAATCCTGGGCACACCTGGAAATAACGATCTGAAACATCCTCTGGCGGATAAAGACCAGGGAAGGGCAGACTTCTTTTCCATTGAGTATTATAACGGAGCATTTAAAACCCCGGGACTGAGAAATGCAGCGATGACAGCTCCATATATGCATAACGGAGTTTTTAAAGATCTGGAGCAGGTCATGGATTTTTATAATCAGGGTGGGGGTACCGGAATTGGCTTAAACTTGCCAAACCAGACACTTCCGTCCAAACCCCTTCATTTAACGGATAAAGAAATAAAAGAAGTTATCGCCTTTATAGGATCGCTTACAGATCAAAAATAGTTATTTATATAAATTCTTAAAAAAAGTTGATTATAGTTAATGTAAATGATAGAAAAGAAATATAATTTTACATTATAAAATCAAATATTAACCTTTATATTATGAATTATGTATAAGTATAAGATTGATGAATTTCTGGAAAATCTTCCGGTAAAGTTAAACAGGAACCTGGTCAGTGAAATTCCGAAGATTCTGAATATTTCCTATAATACATTCAGGAACTATTGTAAAATACCACTGAAAAGCAAAAAAGACATTCCTTATGGCTGTGTCAGAAAGCTGGAGATCCTTTTTGATATGAAAAATGGTGAACTCTGCAATTTTCGTGTTTCAGGAGATCATTATATGGAGGTCGCCAAAAGGGCCTCCCTCCGAAGAAAAAGGAGAAAAACAACAAGTCCGGAAAAAAAGGAAACGGATCTGGAAGAGGTTGTGAATCCTGAAGATTAAACCGTTTTTCTCAGCTCTATGACAGTGACCTCAGGCCAGATACCTATTCTGCCGGAAAAGCCCAAAAAGCCAAAACCCCGGTTAATGTTTAGGTATCGGCCGTTTTCACTTTTAACACCGGCCCAATGCGCATAACGGTATTTGACAGGACTCCATTTGATGCCAAATGCCTCTATTCCAAATTGCATACCATGTGTGTGGCCGGCAAGAGTGAGCTGGATCTTTGAAGGATTTTGTTTGATTTGTGCTTCCCAGTGGGAAGGATCGTGGGACAGAAGGATTTTGAAATCTGAAGGGCTTACATTTCTCAGCGCTTTCTGCAAATCACCGCGTTCGCCAAAACCCAGTCCCCAGTTTTCTACCCCGGCAAGAATGATTTTCTGGCCATTCTTGTAAATTTCTACATGTTCGTCAAGAAGGAGCCTGTAACCCATTTCAGCATGATAAGTTTTAAGTTGCTGCAGATTGGCACGTTTATTTTCTTCACTCTCCCATTTTACATAATCTCCATAATCATGGTTGCCCAATACCGAGAACTGACCATAAGGTGCTTTTATCCTGGAAAAATCGGGCATCCAGGGCACAATTTCACTGGCCTTATTGTTCACCAGATCTCCTGTAAATACAAAAAGATCAGATTTTTGAGCATTGATCAGTTCAATTCCCCTTTTGATGGCTTTCGGATTATTGAAGCTTCCGGCATGAACATCTGAAATCTGAGTAATGGTAAAGCCCTCAAAATTCTCCGGCAAATCGTCGAAAAATAAAGTATGTTTAATGACCCGGTAGGCATATTTTCCGCGCACCATTCCATAAATAAAGATCAGGATGGTGAGGATAAAGAGTAGGGTCGAAAACTCTACCCAATACCGGTTTCTCGGTTGTCCCGTAAACAGCCGGGGTATATCACCAGCCAGCAAGGCTATTGTAAAAATGAGCTCACTGGTGAGCAGGATCAGGAAAGCATGTGTTGCTACTTTGAAAAAGTTACCCATTCCATGACTGTTGATTCTTCGTATCGCGGCAATCAATGAAAGCGTAGTTAAAGCAACAAGGAGCCAGAAGCCCAGACTTAATAAAGGATGGTGGGTATAGGTTTCAAAACCGGAAAGTACATACCAGTTCATCAAAAAAAATAGAATGGCCATAAGGGCCAAAGGAAGAATGCTGAATTTTCGCTTCATGATGATTCAAAAAACAAAAGTACTGTATATATCTTTTATATTTATACCATGAATTACCTGGATATCATAGAGCAAATCAAAACCCATGTTGAAGACGTGTTCCATAATGGTAAGGATGATAGACTGTTCTATCATAATTTATCGCATACGGAGCAGGTGGTGAAACATATCGTTAAAATTGCAGGACATTACCAGCTCAGTGACACAGACTTTTTTATTGTCGTTGCTGCAGGATGGTTCCACGACATTGGTTATTTTACAGACTGTAAGCATCATGAGGAGGCCGGAATAGAGAAGGCCAGGGAGTTTATGGGCAAATTCCAGTTGGACGAAGGCATCCTTAGGGCTGTTGCAGGTTGTATTATGGCCACCCATATGCCGCAGAGACCCGAAGGCCTGCTGCAGCAAATCATATGTGACGCCGATCTTTATCATTTGGGAACGGACAGTTTTAAAGAGAAAGACAAAGCGATGCATAAGGAGGCAGAGGCTTTTTATGGTCATGATATCGAGAAGGAACTGTGGAGACGGCAAACGATTAAATTTCTGGAGGCGCATCACTATCATACGACCTATTGTATTGAACATCTGGCCAAAGGGAAAGAAGAAAACCTTGCCGGTTTAAAAGAAAAATCATTAAAATATCAACAAAAAATGAATACAGCTGTGCAGGATCAGACTGCTATAGTAGAGGATACCGAAAGTTCCGGAAAAAAAGATAAAAAGAAGAAGACAGACAGACCAGACAAAGGTATTGAGACCATGTTCCGGATCACTGCCGGAAATCACCAGCGTTTGAGTGATATGGCAGATAATAAGGCCCACATTATGATCTCTACCAACTCCATTATTTTGTCGGTGATCCTCAGTATCTTACTGCGTAAGCTGGAAGATAATCCACACCTGATCGTTCCGACACTCATCCTGCTGGTCATTTGTGTAACCACTATGGTGTTTTCCATCCTGGCTACGCGACCAACCATTCCTTCCGGGAAGTTTACCGAGCAGGATGTGCGCTCACATAAAGTGAACCTTCTCTTCTTTGGCAATTTTTACGGAATGAGCCTGACGGATTATGAACGCGGCATGCAGGAAATGATGGAAGACCGGGATTTTCTTTACGGAAGCCTGATCCGGGATTTATATGGACAAGGCGTGGTGCTTGGACGGAAATATCGTTTGCTGCGGATTGCATATAATGTATTTATGTTCGGGATCGTTGCCTCCGTTTTGGCATTTATAATTGCTATGGTATTGGTGGCTATGTAAAATATGATAGAAAAAGATACTTTCTTTAACCGCGACCTCAGCTGGCTGGGCTTCAATGAAAGGGTGTTGATGGAGGCTGGCCGTGATCAGGTCCCTTTGCTGGAGCGGATTAAATTTTTGTCAATTTATTCATCCAATCTGGATGAATTTTACCGGGTACGGATGCCTGTGCTGATGGCATTGGACACATTAACTACTGATAAGGAGAATGAAGAGGCCTACCGCACAGCGAAAGTAGAAATCAACCGCCAGCAGCACGAATTCGGCAGGGTGTTATCGGAAGATATCTTGCCTGAACTCCTGAAACAGAAGATCCATTGGATCTACAATCAGGAAATGCCATCAAAACTGAAAGAAGAGACGGGGAAAGTTTTCTTTAATGAAATACTGGCCGTACTTCATCCGGTAAGGATAGATATAGAAGAAAAGGTTTTCTTTGCCCAGAACAACAAACTGTACCAGGTGGTGATCCTGGAGGACCAAAAGGGAAAGGAAAGGATCGAATTGATCAATGTACCTTCTGACCAGCTGCCGCGTTTTTACCACTTTGAGGCCGATGGCCTGCGGTATGTGGTTTTTCTGGATGACATCATCAAACAACATCTGGAGCATTTGTTCCCCAAAGACAAGATTACGGGAGTATTTAATGTGAAGATCACCAGAGATGCAGAACTTCGTCTGGAAGAAGAACTGGATGCAGATATGGCTGCCATGATAGAAAAAGAACTGGCCAAAAGAGATCTGGGGCTGGCCACTCGGTTTTTATGTGAGCCAGGTATTCCCTTACGCTGTTTGTACAGGATCATCTACGCGCTAAAACTGGAAAAGGCCTCTGTCGTAGAAGGTGGTGTTTACCACAACCTGAAAGACCTTGGAAGCTTTCCTCTGGAAGATAAAGCGCTGGAATATCCACGCAGAATCCCCTTAAATGCCGTGGATATTGCCCCTGGGAAAACACTGTTTGAACAGATTGCAGAACAAGATTTGCTGATCCATGTTCCTTATGAAAGTTACGATCCTGTCCTTCGGTTTTTTAATGAAGCGGCCCATGACCCGGCTGTAGAAGAAGTCTATTGTACTTTATACCGGGTGGCCAATCCTTCCAGAATTATACAGGCATTGATCAGCGCTTCCCAAAATGGTAAAAAAGTAACCGCTATGCTGGAACTGAAGGCACGTTTTGATGAGGCTAATAACATCAAATGGGCAGCACAGATGAAGGCAGCAGGGGTAAAAATCATTTACAGCAGCGTTTCCTTTAAGGTACACGCCAAGGTAGCGCTCCTGAAGCGCCGCGAGGGGGCAGGTAAAAAATACCTTGGCCTGCTGGCTACCGGGAACTTAAATGAAAGTACTGCAAGATTCTATACCGATCATATCCTGCTCACTTCGGATGAACCCATGCTCAAAGAGCTGGAGTTGTTGTTTGGCTTTCTGGGCAAAAAGAAAAAAAGACCTGCAGAAGGAGATTTCATTGATTTTAGACACCTGCTTGTCGCGCAGTTTAACCTGCAGAGCCGCTTTTTAGCGCTGATCGATCAGGAAATAGAAAATGCTTCAAAAGGACTTTCTTCGGGCATTACCATTAAACTCAATAACCTGGAAGAAAGGGTATTGATCGCCAAGTTGTACGAAGCATCCCGCGCAGGGGTAAAGGTACAATTGCTGGTGCGCTCCATTTGTTGTCTCATTCCTGGAGTTAAGGGGCAAAGTGAACACATTCAGGTCAGACGTATTGTGGACCGCTATCTGGAACATGGCCGGGTATTTATTTTTCATAACCAGGGTGATGAAAAAGTCTTTTTGGGTTCTGCAGACTGGATGAACCGGAATATATACAGCCGTATTGAAGTCTGTTTCCCGGTGTATGAACCGAAATTGAAGCAAGAACTCCTCCATATTCTGGATCTGCAGCTGGCAGACAATGTACAAGCGGTAGAGCTCAATGACCATCTGCAAAATATTCCCCTAACGGGGAAGCCGGAAATCCGGTCGCAGGAGGCTATTTATACATTTATTGAAACAAATTTGATCAAAACATCTCCTCATGAAGAAATTTTATAAAGCAGTTATCTGGGTCTTGCCTTTATTTGCACTTTTAGTGTTTTATGCCTGTAAACCTGTTCAGGTAAAATACACCATTCCAAAAGGCTATGATCTGAACAACCCGGAAAAATTTAATATGCCGGAAAGCTTGCTGGAAATTAGCGGAATTGCTTTCCAGAAGGGTGATGCTAAAACTATATATTCCATTCAGGACGAAGATGGCAAACTCTTTAAACAAACCTGGGGTGTAAAAAAACAGACGAACGTCCATTTTGCTTCTAAAGGGGATTATGAAGATCTGGCCATCTTAAAGGAAACGGTTTTTGTGCTCAAAAGTAATGGCAGTATTTATGTTTTTCCTTTGGGAGAAATCTATAAAAAGGAAACAGATCAGGTAAAACAATGGAAAAAAATCCTGCCTAAGGGAGAATATGAGAGTTTGTACGCCGATGAAGCCAGCAATAAACTTTATGCCATTACCAAAAACAGCGATGAGGACCACAAGAGCAGACAATCTACCGGTTATATCTTTAACTATTATCCGGCCGACGGTAACCTCAAACTGGCGGGGGATTTTAAAATAGATTCCAGGCAAATTGAAGCATTTGGCACACCAATTAAATCTGGTCTTAAAGCCTCTGCATTGTCAAAGAATCCGCGGACCAATGAATGGTATATTCTGTCATCTGTACAAAAAATGCTGGTGATCACGACTCCAGACTGGAAAGTGAAGGAGGTGCACAAAATCAGCCCTTCAAAATTTAATCAACCTGAAGGTATTGCCTTCGACAAAGATTTTAACCTTTATATTTCCAACGAGGGAGATGAGATTACCCCGGGAAATATTCTTAAATTTAAATACAGGCCCTCTAAATAAAAATTTCTCATGAATAAGCAATTGTTTCCTTTGCTGTTGTTATTATCCCTGTTTCAGACAGCACTGGCACAACGCGCAGATACCATTTACTCCAGAGTGATCCTTATTGGAGATGCCGGGGAAATAGATCAGCAACAAAGTGCCGTACTCCGGCATGCCGCAGGCAGCGTTTTGAAAGGCAAAACTACGGTGATGTACCTGGGTGATAATATATATCCGAAAGGAATGGGCTTACCAGGTAGCAAGGAGGAGGAACAGACGAAAAAGATCCTGCAATCCCAATATCAGCCCATGCGCGAAAAGGGCGCACCAGTTTACTTCATTCCAGGTAATCATGACTGGGATAAAATGGGACCCGACGGACTGGCGAAGATCAAAAGACAATGGGAATTCCTGGAAGAGCAGAAGGACAGCCTCCTGCAGTTGATTCCCCGAAATGGTTGCCCTGATCCGGTTGAAATTCCTGTTTCCCCTGAAGTCACCGTCATTGCCTTTGACAGCGAGTGGTGGCTGTTTCCTTATGCAAAAGATAATCCTGAGGCAGAATGTGACTGTACCAGCAAAGACGCAATTTTGATGCGGCTGCAGGAACTTCTGGATAAAAACAGAAATAAGGTGATCCTTCTGGCTTCTCATCACCCCTTTAAAACCTATGGTACCCATGGAGGCTACTATTCACTGAAAGACCATTTGTTTCCTTTTACGGCACTGAACCATAACCTGTATATTCCCATGCCGGTTGTGGGCTCTTTGTATCCATTCCTGCGTTCCACTTTCCCCACACCTGAAGATACAGGAAACCCATTATACAGGGATATGGTTAAAAGAATCAACCAGGTCTTTGAAGGTTTTCCTAATGTGATCTATGTTGCCGGACATGAACATGGCCTGCAATTTATAAAGGATAAAACCATACAGGTGGTCAGCGGTGCGGGGGCAAAACACAGTTATGCCGTGAAAGGTAAACATTCCTTATACGCCAATGCCCGGCAGGGCTATGTAATGGTCGATGAACTATCGGGTAAAAGGATGAAATTCACTTATTTTATAGATACCGATACAGGTGTAACGCAGGCCTTCAGTTATATCCAACCCTATGCAGGGGTAACAGCGCAGCAGGTTGCACAGGTCAGGCCATTGCAAGGAGATAGTGCCGTTACAGCATTAAAACCCGGGTATGACAGCGTTGGTCATTTTCACCGCTTTTTGTTTGGCGAAAACTATCGTAAAGAATGGGCACAGGAAACCCGTTTGCCAGTGATCCGCCTTTCGGAAATCCATGGTGGTTTAACACCCGAAAAAATGGGAGGTGGGTTCCAAACCAAATCACTGCGCCTCAAGGATAAAAATGGAAAAGAATATGTACTTCGGGGTGTAGAAAAAAGCCCGGAGAAGATCCTTCCGGAAGATATGCGGGAAACCTTTGCCAAGGATTGGGTAGATGATGCCATGAGTGCACAGCATCCTTTTTCAGCACTGATTGTTCCGCCTCTGGCCGCTGCAGCGGGGGTGCCTCACGCTAATCCCATTATCGGGGTCGTCTCTGCTGATCCAAATCTGGGAAAATACAACAGCATATTTGCCAATAAAGTGTGTTTACTGGAAGAAAGGGAGCCTGAAGGCGCCTCAGACAATACCCCCAAAATGATCCGGAACATGGTGAAGGACAACGATTATAACGTTGATGCAAAGGCTTTTCTGAAAGCGAGGCTGCTGGATTTACTGATCGGCGACTGGGACCGGCACAGCGACCAGTGGCGCTGGTATGGAGAAAAAAAAGGGGATGATGAAATTTATGCACCTGTTCCCCGGGACAGGGATCAGGTATTTTATACCAACCAGGGCGTATTGCCCTATTTGGCAGCCCGTTCCTGGCTAGCCCCGAATCTTCAGGGCTTTGGTGGTAAAATTAAAGATATACGCTATTCTTTGTGGAAGAGCATGTTCCTGGACAGGTATCCAGCCGCTCAGATCAGTCATGCAGAATGGACTGCAATTGTAAAAGATTTCGTGAAAGCAGAAACGGATGAAGTACTGGAGGCAGGCTTGAAACGATTGCCCGGATCGGCCTATAAACTACGACATGAGGTGCTTTTGCAGCAGCTCAAAGACAGAAGGGCAAGTATTCCTGCAGAAATGGAAAAATATTACCGTTTTAAAAATAAGATTGTAGATATCCATACGACTGCAAAGAATGAACTGGTCCATATCAATGGAACACCCGATAAGGGCATGCAGGTCATCATTAACAAAGTCAGTAAAAAAGGAAATATCCAGGATACCTTAATGAACAAGACTTATAGTCCGGATATCACCAAAGAAATTCGTTTGTATGTTGGGGGGGGCGATGACAAAATCGTATTGAATAATGGAACCTCTTCTATCAAATTAAGAATGGTAGACAGCACCGGAAACAAAACGGTAGAAGTTGTACAGGCCAAAAGAAAAGTACTGCTGTATGACCGGGGCACTCAACTCAAACTTCTGGGCGACAGCTCCAGGCTCAGGCTGAAGCTGTCTGCAGACAGTGCGAATACGGCTTATATGACCACGAATCTGATGAATGT
>NZ_DATMRL010000311.1:0-5694 GCF_035566355.1 Pedobacter sp. | reverse complement strand
AGATTTGGAAGCCAGCTATCAAAAGGATACCTTAAAAGCACTTACTTATTATCATAAATCGTACGAGTATGCTGTAAAAAATGAAGATGTCTGGCAACAGGGAAAATCACTCGATTTTATAGTATACTATCAATTGGCTTTAAAACAAAAAGAAGCAAAAGCTAATATTGACAAACTGTATCAATTAGCCAAAGAAAATGACCAAAAGGATACTGAGGCCTCTGCATTGGATTATTATTCGCAGTGGTACAGCAGATTAGGTGATTATAAGAAAGCCTATGAATATCAAAAGCGATATCATGCAGTTTCTGATAGTCTGCAGTCGGACAATATAAAAGAAAAAGCCGCTATGCTGGATGTTCGTTTCAGGGTGGCAAACAAAGAACAGGAGATCGGTCAATTAAAAGCGACACAAAAAATACAGCAACTAACCATCCGCCAAAAAAATACGATCAACTATATTTTAATCGGAAGCACAATTGCTTTTCTTATCATCTCCTTACTATTATATCGCAACTACAAAAACCGGCAAAAACTGCAGCAGGCAAAGATCGATGAATTGGAAACTGAAAAACAACTCACGGCCACCGAAGCTGTACTAAAAGGTGAGGAACAGGAACGCACCCGCCTGGCTAAAGACCTGCACGACGGATTGGGTGGTATGCTGAGTGGTATAAAATTTTCATTAGGGAACATCAAAGAGAATTTAATAATGACCCCAGACAATGCCCATGCTTTTGAGCGCAGCATCGATATGCTGGACAGCTCTATTCAGGAAATGCGCCGTGTGGCACATAATATGATGCCCGAAATACTGGTAAAATATGGGTTGGATACTGCATTAAAGGAGTTCTGCGCAGAGATGGATCGTGGTGCTGTGCTGCATGTAAATTATCAATCCGTAGGCATGCATCAAGCAGATATACCACAAACAACCTCGGTTACTATTTATCGTATTATACAAGAGCTACTGAACAACACGATTAAACATGCCAATGCCAAAAATGTGCTGGTCCAGCTCCATCAATCCAGACAGGAAAAATTGTTGGCCATTACTGTAGAAGATGATGGCAATGGTTTTGATATGAATCTGCTAAAGCATGCTGGCGGAATGGGCTGGTCAAATATCCAAAACCGAGTGGAGTTCTTAAAGGGTAAAATAGACCTGCAATCGGCTCCCGGAAAAGGTACTTCGGTAATGATAGAAATTAATATTTAAACAAACTATGAAAGCAGGCATTTTTGTGGTAGACGATCATTATATGGTAATTGAGGGCATTCGTTCCTTATTACAAAATGAAAAGACGCTCGACTGGATGGGACATGCCACCAATGCCGAATCCTGTCTGAGTTTTTTAAGATTGCATGAACCGGATGTGATCTTAATGGATGTAAACCTGCCTGATAAAAGCGGAATAGATTTATGTAAAGAAGTAAAGCAATTATATCCTTCTGTTGCGGTGCTGGGGCTTAGTACCTTTAACCAACAGGCCATTATCCGCAATATGATGGATAATGGTGCGTCAGGCTATGTCTTAAAAAACGCAGCGAAGGAAGAACTGTTGGAAGCGATAAACACCGTGATAAAAGGAAAGGTATATTATAGTTTCGAAGTTACAAGTTCATTGAGAAAAGCAGAACCTCATCAGCTCCTGATTACCCGGAGAGAAAAAGAAGTGTTGTTATTGATTGCAGAAGGATTAACCAATGCAGAAATATCAGAAAAACTTTTCATCAGTATTCCAACGGTGAATACGCATCGTAAAAGCTTGCTCGAAAAATTCGAGGCAAAAAATACAGCTATGCTTATTGGTAAGGCTACAAAGTTGGGGTTGATTTAGCCATCTTTCTTCGTATATAAAAAAGCCCCGTCAATTGACAGGGCTTATTTAGGATGCAGATCTATCTTTCCACGTATTGATCGCGTAAGCTTTTTATTTTATCATGTGATTGTTTTAAGCTAAGCTGCTGATCAGCAATCAGTGTATGCAGGTGTGCAGACAGGCCTTCTGTTTCCAATGCCGCTTTATAAGCTTTTTTAGCTGAATCTTCTCCGAACTCACAATTTTCAAGCACTGTATGACGGTCATGCCCTGTAAAAACAGCTTTCAAATCCATCCATGCACGGTAGATCTTTCCTGAATTTGTAGTTCCTTTTTCTGGTTCCTCACCCAGAACCTGCACCTCCTGAGTCAATTCAGATTTGTTTTGCTGACTCTGTCTGATCATTTCTGCAAATACAGATTTAAGATCATTATCCTCTGGTGATAGTTCTTCTGACGCTTTCTGATAGCCGACAATCCTGTCGTTGTTGATTTCGATCAGGTCATTCAGCACTTCGGTGTTTACTGTTTTGTTTTCCATTTTTATAAAGATTGATGTATAGATGGAACAAGCCCTAAATGGAAAAGTTTTCTTTATTCCAAATTTTAAAAATTAACACCAAGTTGCCAAGTCCTCAAAACTGCTTTAGAAAACCAATCGCTATCACCGCCCTGCCGTCATTCTGAACTCGTTTCAGAAGCCGACGCTAGAAAGATCAAGTTTGTATAATAAAAGTGATGACCATAGACTTAAAAATCTGGATATTTTTTACCTTCGTTGAATTAAACGCTTATATGAACAAATTTTTCCTCTCGATTTTTATCATCCTTATCTCAAATATTGCTTTTAGTCAAAGTAAATTTCTGAAATCAGGAAACATTGGAACAGTTGCAAAGACTCAACCAGCCAGCAAAAAACTTTACGGCCCAGTAGATTTTCGTGAATTAGGAGAGATGATTGGTGAAAAATTTATAGTAATGCCAAAGAGTAAATCAGTTCAAAGATACGGCTATCAGGACATTTACAGAGAGAATTCGAAAAGTGTAACTGATCACTTATCTTACAATGATGGCGTAGGGCTGGTTTTAAGTTTGGCTCAAATAAAAGGCCGGGATGGTGTGTTCCAAGACTCTCTTGGGAACAAATATACCAGCACAGTCTCTAATTGTCAATTTAGCGATCTCGCTCCAATGAGAGATTTGAAAGAAGCCGAAGAGTTATTTCTGCATAAGTCATTATGGGTCAAAGATCATTCATTAAATACTTACGATGCACGCTCAGGTGAAACAGGTCAAATCCATAATGTTAGGTTGACAAGGGTCACTGTAGAAGAAATTGCAGTTGGGACTGAAGACCAAGCACCGGTTCGATTCATTTTAAAAACTGCCAGTGGAAAGATAGGTTATCGAGATGTTAATATGAGTGGAAGTAACCTATCCTATAATTATCGTCAGTTTTATTCTTTTCACAACACCTTCTGGACGTACAACCCGAAAGCTAAATACAAGTTTTCCCCCCAAATATGGAAATTAATTGCAAATCAGGAAGCAAAGATCGGAATGACAACTCAACAAGTCAAATTAAGTCTCGGAGAACCGGATGAGGTCAACTATTCTGAATACAAGTCAGGAACGCAAGAACAATGGATGTATGGTTCCGGCAGCAATAGAAGTTATTATTACTTCCAAAATGGCCGTCTGACTGGCCAGAATTAAGTAGTAAATAAAACTTACGCCTATATTGCTAAGGGCCGAGATGAGCCTTATTTTTATTCCTATCAATATGTTTATTGTCACAATAGCAATATGGCACCCACCCTCATCGGTCTGCACCCAAGAAAAATAGGTTTTCATGATCAAGCCTCAGAACCTGGAAGGTTCAGCGCGATCAGAAAACCTATTTTTCCCCCAGCCCCTAATTAAACTCCTCGTCCAGCAATTTCAACATCCTAACCAATAACACTCTGACCCGCATAGCCGTACTCTGCACCACCTGCTTATACTTTGTAGTTAAACTATTAGGTGAGATAAACCCATCTCCTATGCCCGGAGTAATGAAGTTCTTCGAAATCGCCAGGATCAACTGCGTAACAGGACCTGCATCCAAGCCACCAGCCTTATTCAACAGCTTAAAGAAATAAGCCAGTGCATCAACGGAAAACAACACCCGGATCCGGGGATTACTTTCCCGTTTAGGCAAAGCAACAACAGCCTCTCTTGCCCAGTTAAAGAAACCCGCGTACCGCACTTCAATATGCTCCAGCAATTGCTCCAGGCAATCCCCGGCAGCAGCGTATAATTCCATACAAGAAACCGGTACCTTCTGATACTTAAACAAAGCATCAGCTAAAAAGCCGCAATCATACTGGATCTGCTTCAAATGCCGCTCCACTAAACTACTTGAAGTAATACCCAACATCTCCTCCTGCATAAACCTAATAATCTGCTCTTTAATTACAGGCAACTCCGCTATCCAATACAGCACTTGCTCCTGATCCAAATTAAAATAAACCGGATCCATTTGCTGTAGGATCAAGGTCCTTAAAGTATTCATTTCTGCATTCATGGCGTTATCCTCCCCATATATTTACTATCTGAAACCATTTTCCCACTCAAAGTATAAGTGCCCACATACACTTCAAGCGCTTTATTCGCCAACTTCGGGTTCAGTTTAAAGCTGCATTTATGGTCTGCCCTTTTAACACCTCCTATAAAACCATCCGTTATTTTGAGTTCCGGACTATATAGAACCAGCATCAGCTGATCGTCAAAAGACACCTGACGAAGCTGGGTGTTTTTTTCCCAGGTCAATTGAATCACATCAGCTCCAATCCTTGAAACCTCTGCTCCCATTAAACCAGGTAAGTTTCCCTTACTAAGTACAACATCAGGATAACTGATGCTCAGATCTGGGTAAGCCCCCTTAGCCGCCTGCCGATAATTTAAGGAGAACGCCGCATTGATTTCAGTTCTTTCTTGAGCCAGATGTCTGAACCCATTAGAAACATAGGGGTAAAAAGGCACCAGCCATTCAGTTACAAACTTAAATTTCATTTGATTGGCAATTTGTGCAGGTGTCCTTACTGTTTTTTGCTTTTTCTTCCTGGGCATAGAGCGCAGATAAGCAATACTTTTCCAGGTTGCCCCAACCACAGAACCGATCCGTCCTGAAACCGGTCCAAAAATTCCTTTAGATAATTTAGCCATGATAATTCTGTTTTAAAGTGTTTAATTTTTGATCTTTAACCGGATCATTTTTGCGGCGGACAAACGACATACAAGACATATTGTTGTTGTTTCAATCTGCTCCTGCTCTTGTTTACATTTTTCGATACCCGAGACGAAGCATAGTCGAACAAGAGCAGTACAAGAACCGAATTACTTATAAGCCAAACCTAAGGCCCAGCTTTAAGCAGAACTCCTACAAATGATGTTGATTGTTGTGATTTCATGATTTTCCGGTTTTAGATTTCAACCGAGCCCATCAGCTCAATTGCTGAACCGAATCTATACATGAATAAAATAAAGGACCGCACTTTTGGCGCTTCTGGCGTATTTATACGTAATCGGCGTAATTAGACCTTTTTGGCGTTTTTATACTGACGGTTGGATTCAAAGGAGTTACCAACATGCAGACGAATAGCAAATATGTAAACTATCCAGATATCGTTTTTCATTCTACTTTCTGTAACCAGATTGATTAAAAAGGCGTCACACACAAAAAGAATAATGACAAAAGCAGTTTCAATCAAAATATTATCGATTCTTTCCTTTATAGCCCTCGGCTTCATTAATAATCTCTTTGCACAAAGTCTGGAGACCAGAATCGACAGTACCATAATGGCGGAGTTCAATGACCCAAGCGGACCCG
>NZ_DATMRL010000310.1:0-2730 GCF_035566355.1 Pedobacter sp. | reverse complement strand
ATGGATCTGGGTATTAACAATAAACTCCTGTTGATACACAGTTTCACAATCAGTGACATAGTTGGATTGAACCTTCATAAATCCCCCAGAAAAAACATCAAAGCCTGATACGCCACTGTTATATTCAAAACTAATAATGTTTTGATCATTCATGTCTTTGATGCTATAAAGGAGCCATGAAGAGTAATATGCAGAGGG
The DNA here is from genome assembly GCF_035566355.1 of Pedobacter sp. GTDB lineage: Bacteria > Bacteroidota > Bacteroidia > Sphingobacteriales > Sphingobacteriaceae > Pedobacter. Next base: position 2,532 of record NZ_DATMRL010000310.1, on the reverse strand, counting down.
ATGAGGCGCAGTTCCACCACCAAAAACATTAACTGTACTTACTGTTTGTTCTTTAGGACCAAATACATACTTATTGCCTTTTCCGTCAGTGAGCGTCCAGTCAATAATTCCATTGCTGTCTCTGGAGTAAGCCACTTTAATCTCAGATTCCTGCATCATCACAACTTCACCTTGTTCATTAAAGAAAAACTTCCCTGATTGCCCGTTAAAACTGTACATAAACAGGTCAGGTTCCAAATCAATCTGGTTCGCTTGAAATCCTATCAAATGCGCAGGGATTGCAGTGCTAAAATTTGAAGGCTTAATCGTATTAGATAAATACCCATATACTGGTATATCGTCAGATATACCCCCTCTTTGGATTCTTGTAATGCGGCCGCCTGCATTTAAGTTAAAACCAAGACCGATAGAACTTGCTACTTCTTCTACCCTAATCCCCCCTGTACTATTATAGTCCAGAGATATTGGTACAGAAATATCACCACTGGAAATAGTAAAGAGGGGAAAATTAACAGGAACAGTACCTGTGTAATTTCCTATCGGCCTATCCAGCGTCTTAAACAGAGCGGCAGCTTCCGGAGAAACCGGACTAACTATTGGAACTTTAGTTTGTTGCCCCAAACCATCGTGGAAAAAGAATATTGTGAAGTGGAATATGATCAGATAACTCCATCTGTTCATATAACATGATTTCTTTGTAATGTTTCTCTTCATAGGATATTATTTAGTTGTTCAACACACAGCTAACTTAAACTAACCCAAGGCATCTATTTTGCCTTCAAAGAATATTCATGAGAAAACTTCAAGATTGGGATTCGACTTAAAAATGGCTTCTGAAACCCTTGAAAATACAACCAGTGTTAAATTCCAGATGAATCTTATGACAAACTCGGGGCATAGAAACAGAAAGCAGGTCTCAAATTCGGGAGAATGGACAATTTTACTTCCAACTCATGATCGGTTAAAGCAGAAGAATTACGATATAATATTTTCATTTCTCAGAGCTTTAAAAACTGCATTTACAATACTTTCGCTCCTATCCTCTTCAAACCCCAATTTAAAGACGCCTTGCTTGGTATATTCATAAGACTTTTTTATAACGTTATAGTGAATTGGACAACCGAGGTCTCTCATATGCTTAATTATTCCTTTAACCTTGCGTTCAGAGACATTAAATTTATTCGCCAATTCTGCAGGGGTACCAGTTTTTCTTTTCTGAATCAATTCATTAATTTTTTTAATCTCATCAATCTGTTTTTTCATAGAGCATTAAATTTGTTTCATCTAAAATTCAGAAAACCAACATTCTACATCAACCCCCCTCCTATATTTCAATAAAATTTAAAGAAAAGCATCCCCTTTGCAGAACTTTATTTGCAACGAATGCTACAGCGTGTCTATAAAACGAAATTATATTCTAAATCTCAGCCAAACTGTCAGTTAAAATTAATTTTAAATTAAAAATAAAAAACCACACACAACTAACTATCAAATAGTTAAAATAAAATACATAACTTGGATTAATATTTAAACACAAAACTAAACTTAAACACAAAAAATACTTAGAACGCGCAGCCAAGTGGTTAAGACATGACTCTATATTGCTTTAGTATGCTTGCGCCATGAGTGCGCAATGAGTGCGCCATGAGTGCGCCTTTTTTCAGTAAAAAGGCGCACTCATGGCGCACAGAAGATCCTGTGATTTCGCAGGCATACTAAAGCAATACTGAACATAACATGAACCAGATATCAATTTAAACTAAAGAAAACATGGGAAAATTTGACGGAAAACAGATCAGAGGCCTGGTCGGCAACATTGTAATTCGAAAAGGTAAAAAAGCGCCAATTGTGCAAAGCGCACCTCGTAAATATAAACAAACCAAGGCAACAAAGCAAGAATCAAGTCTTTTTGGAAAAGGCAGCATTTTGGCCTCTGCACTCCGGCATGAACTCAATCTAATCATCAGTTCCAACCAGGATGGCGAAATGGTGAACCGGTTCAATACCCCAATAAAAGCGGTACTCAGGCAATGCTACGATCCGGAAACTCAAAAATTTAATTTTTCAGAGGATAGTTTCAGCCGGCTGGCCGGTTTTGAATTTAACATTAAATCTCCGCTGATCAACAGCCTTTGGGTAAGCCCTGAAATGCAGCTAAATGGAAATATTCTAACCATAAGCCTGCCTGAAATTGAAATCCCTGCCCTGTTAAAATTTCCCCTGGCTGCCAATATCTGCACATTGATGGTCATCGCCAGTTTTACCTCTCTGGAACAATGCCTGCGAAAGCCATCTACCTTCCAAACCCTGGAGATTAGCCAAAATGAGACCACAATTCCAGCCAGACAATTTGATTTTGAAGTTCCACAGGGCTGTTTATGTATTGCCGGGATAGGACTAAAATACTTCTCCGTACACAATTCCATCAGAACTACGTTCAACAGTAAGGCTTTTAATCCTGCGGGAATTATTGGTGCTGTGATCAGCCCGGGAACATTTGTCCTTCCTCCACCGGTAAGAATTGGAAACAAG
>NZ_DATMRL010000309.1:0-2576 GCF_035566355.1 Pedobacter sp. | reverse complement strand
CAAATTCATAAGCCAGAAAGAACAAAACCACCATGGGGATAAAAGTAGCCAGGCCATAATTTGTTCCGAAAAGATGGTACTGGAACTGTATATAGCCCACAAAGGTCAGAAAGCTAAGTGAACCCAGTAAAAGGGCATAATCAAAAAAGGAGCCCGGAGACTTTACCCTTTCCCGGCTAAAGGGAAGTTTTTGTTTAAAACAATAGAAAAAACACGCCCCGCAGATCAGAGCAATGATCAGCAAAATAACCTGATGGCCAATCGTATCTATATTCTGATAAATGAGGATACCCAATCCGGTACTCAGCAGCATCACGCCCAGGTACAACAGGGTTTTTAACTCCCAGTGCAGGGAAAATAAAGGCTGGGCTTGCTGCTGCTCTATCTTTTCAAAAGATTCAGGACCGATCAGCTGCTCTTCCCTTAATTTTTTTAAGAGGTCAAAATTCATAGGTTTAGCATAGGTATATCCAATAATACGGAAAGATCTCGAAAACGAGATCATTTACTGTCAAATTGACAAGTTTAAAGATTGGAACAAGGCTTGATAAGCTGTATATGTTAAACAAAAATAATCCTAATATATGAGCATAGAAGAAAAAGGAAGTATTTCCATACACACCGAAAACATTTTCCCGATCATTAAAAAGTTCCTGTACTCAGATAATGAAATCTTTTTGCGCGAGCTGGTTTCAAACGCGGTTGATGCAGTACAAAAAATCAAACGCCTTGCAGCTCTTGGTCAGTACAATGGTGAGCTTGGGGAACCCCTTGTTGAAGTGGCGCTGGACGAAGAGAAAAAAACCATCACCATCTCAGATAATGGTTTAGGAATGACAGCTGAAGAGATTAAAAAGTACATCAATCAGGTGGCTTTCTCCGGAGCAAGTGAATTTGTAGAGAAATTTAAAGATGCCAAAGACGCCAACGAAATCATCGGTAAATTTGGTTTAGGCTTCTATTCTGCCTTTATGGTAGCAGATCTTGTAGAGATCCAGACCTTGTCCTATCAAGACGGCGCCGAGCCAGCAAAATGGACTTGCGATGGCAGCACCAGTTATGAAATTTCTGAAGGCAGCAGGACTACGCGTGGTACAGATATCATCCTGCACATCAACGGTGAATCAGAAGAGTTTTTAAGCAAACAAAAACTGGGGGAGATCCTGGATAAATATGGCAAATTCCTGCCGGTTCCAATTAAATTTGGTACCACTACAGAACAAGAACCGGATGGCGAAGATGAAGAAGGAAAACCAAAAACAAAATCTGTAGAGGTAGACAATATCATCAATACCACCAACCCGATCTGGACAAAAGCACCTGCAGATTTGTCAGACCAGGACTATCTTGATTTTTACAAACAACTGTATCCTTTCTCTGAAGATCCTTTATTCTGGATACACCTGAATGTAGATTATCCTTTTAACTTAACAGGCGTATTGTACTTCCCGAAAGTGAAGAATGATTTCGATATGCAGCGCAACAAGATCAAATTGTTCTCTCGTCAGGTATTTATCACAGATGAGGTTAAAGACATTGTTCCCGAATTCCTAATGTTGTTGCACGGGGTAATCGATTCCCCGGATATTCCTTTGAACGTATCCAGAAGCTTTTTACAGGCAGACAGCAATGTGAAAAAGATCAACAGCTATATCACCAAAAAAGTTGCGGATAAATTGCAGGAATTATTCAACAAGGACCGTAAGGGTTACGAAGAAAAATGGAGCGATATCGGTCTGTTTGTAAAATATGGTATGGTGAGCGAAGAGAAGTTTTATGATAAAGCCAAAGATTTCGCCTTGCTGACCAACACGAAGAACGAAAACTATACACTGGATGAATACCGCGAAAAAGTAAAAGATTTTCAAACAGATAAAAACGGACAAGTGGTGTATATCTATACCAATGATCCGGCTAAACAGGATAGTTTCATTCAATCGGCCAATAAAAAGGATTACGATGTGCTTTTAATGAATTCTCCGATCGATAATCACTTCATCAGCTCATTAGAGCACAAGCTGGAAAAAACGTCCTTAAAACGCGTAGATTCAAGTGTAGCAAGCAAGCTGATTGAAAAAGACGAGAGTACTGAATCTGTCTTAACAGAAGAACAATCTAAAACGGTAAAAGAGGTTTTTGAAAAAGCGATCACCAAGCCAGGTATGCATGTAGAGGTGGTTGGATTGAATCCAGAGGAATTACCTGTTACTGTAACCATGGATGAGTTTATGCGCAGGATGAAAGATATGGCCCAAATGGGTGGCGGTATGGGTTTCTATGGCAATATGCCAGACAACTATAAAGTTGCTATTAACGGTAACCATAAATTGATTTCCCGTATCCTGAAAAGCGAAAATGAAGAAGAACAAAAAACACTGGCTAAACAAGCGGTGGATTTAGCTCTGTTGGCACAAGGGATGCTGACAGGTGCTGAACTGACTGAATTTGTAAGCAGAAGTGTAGAACTGATATAGATCTTCTTAACAGAAGATTTGATTAAACCCGCAGTGTCCTGGCACCGCGGGTTTTATTTTATCCTGGATATTCATCCCTAAAATGGAATACACAGCATAAGC
>NZ_DATMRL010000308.1:0-2843 GCF_035566355.1 Pedobacter sp. | reverse complement strand
AAATCTGAATACTCTTTTTTATTATCCCGAAGAAGTGTATCTAGTACTTTCAAATCAAATTCTGATCCAGGTTTATTTTCTTCATTCGCACTTAACGTTTGGTATGTTTTTATCCCATATAATCTTGAGCCGACATAAAATGTCACCGGATCATATCTTTCTCTAATCAAAGTATGTATATAACTTTGTTGGTAAGCAGTTAGATTTTCTAACTCATCAATTAGATATATGAATTTAATTTTGCTTAATTCAGTACAGTATTTTAAAAAAATTGGCGCAATGCCAAGGGATAAATTCCCTGCTGTAACAAGTATCTCAAAGTCAAATTCTTTTCCAATTGCCCTGTTATTGACAGAAACATTAACTTCTTTCTGTAATTGACGAAAAATTTGTAGTAAGTCGTCCATTTTCTCTGGTACAGGAAAAGGAAATTTATCAAAAAGTCTGCTAATATCATTGCAAATTGCATGTTGATTTTGAGTAAAAGAATGAAGTGTACTAAATGCAATAATGGCAGATTGTAACATTAACTCTCCAAACCATAGCTCCATAAAATAAGTATAGATTATTTTCCACTTTTCCTGATCGGTAGATTTGCCTTGGAAACGAAAAGCATTCAGACCTCCACATCTAAAATACAAACCAATGTAACCATCCTTTTGAAGACCTTTAACCACATCCCCTTTATATTCTCTTTGTTGAGATTGAAAAGAAAGATGGCGCATCAGATGGGTTTTGCCGCTACCCTTGCCCCCTAATATTAATAACGGACGAGGTGATCGAGTATTGACTATCTTATTGGGAAAATTAACCCAATACCTGAGTATCTGATCGTCCGTCAGGTGTGTAGCCGCAGTTAAATCAAAAGGATTATTGAGTTCGCGCATCATGCTTATTCGTAATATTTAGGATAGCGACGAAATGTAGGCTGCCAACCAAATCCGTCTATTCCTTCACTCCAGAATATAGGCAAAGTGTTGTTAGGAGTATTATGGAAAAAACCTAGTAAAAGTTGACTATTCTTAAATCCAAGTGGGAAGTCAGAGTACAGTTTTTCCCCATAGAATTTACACATTCTCTTAGCAAAGGATTTATCGACAGTAACTTGAGACGTTAAAAAAAATCTAGATTGATCATCAAAGCATTTGAATGACTGATCATATTCCATTACGGCTTTGGTAGTATCAAATACGTCAGGTAAAAGCTCATTAATTTTTTGCAGTTTATCCGTAGATCCGAACAATACAAAATAATGCAGTTCGACATTTGGATTTAATACTCGAATACTTTTTGCCAAATCTTCTATATACATTTTTACCTGTGTTCCTGAGCCGCACAAATCATCCAGGAAAACATATCGCTTGATATTTTTACACTTATCGGTAAGTTGCTCTTTTTTTTCATTACCTACACTCATCAATTCAATAATTTCGTGTTGATGAATAAAGAGATCCGAGGGTAATCCATTTTCTTGGCGAAAGTAGTAAAGTAGATGGGAGCCACTTTCAGAGGGATTGCCTAAACCAATAAACCTTGTATATTTTAGTTCCAGTTTAAAATTTTCTTCAATTATATTGAGGTCAATAGTATGCTCATTTTCCTTACGTATTTTTTCAACTATTGGGTAGCGATACAAATCTCTAAAAAGTGCTTTTAACAATTCTCTGATTTCGTTTATTCCGAAATACATAAAATTAGATAATAAAAATAGTGCGTGCGTGCGTTGGGCGTCTACATCTAGGGTGTCTTCTGAAAAGTTATTCAGCCATTCGTCGATTAAAGGTTGTTTCACTTTCCCTTCCCAAACACTTTCATTAAGCGCTTTTATTATCTTAATAAAAGTATAATTTTCTGTTTCCATCATTTTTTTTGAAAAATACAAACCCACTCGCGAGTGATTAGACTTGCAGTCTTGTTTCTCTTAGTCATCAATCCCCTTGATTTTATTTCATCAATTAATCTTCCTACACAAACGAAACCCAAATTCTCAATTGTTTCTGTTAAATAATCTACGGTCATAAATTCTCGTCCACAGACGTAATTATTGCCGGCAACAAGCACAAAATATCCTCCCCTTTTCAAAAGCAAAGTTGCCTGAAGAAGTGCCTCTTTCATTTCAAGGAGGTAAGTTGCTGCAATATAGGCTCGCAATGGATTAACTTTAATTGTCTCTATTAGAAATTCATCAGCCTTTAATACACCAGTCCTAGGAAGAATCTGATAATCTATTTTTTTAAAATGCTCTCTCCCAATGCACTTTTCTTCGACCGATGAAATGGTTATGTTTTCAACTTCAGCTAACCAACTCAAACTTAATTTTGATGCTCTTGTGTATTTTTGCGCACCATTATATGGGGGAGAAGTGATGATCATATCAACTGTAATATTCATTTTGGACTTTTTACCAATCATTCGAGCGTCGTGTTCAATATCGATTAGTTTGATGCCCTCATTAATGTTCTTAAGTTGTTCGATCCGTATTTTGTTGATATTGACAATTTGCCAAAATTCAGAAATCACATTTATACGTTTAAGTCTTCGTAGTCTTTTTTCCGCATGAATTCTGAGGGGATGTCTTTCTGGATAATGGTCAGCTCGTTGTCTCACGGGAACAGAAAGTCTTGGATCAGCTAAACTCACTTTCTTCAAAAGGGCTGAGAAGCAGACAAGAAAGAAATCCCTATGATAATCATTTCTTATTGTTTTTATCCCTACGAATAACCTTGCCAGTTGATTTAAAATATGCGGATAAAACCAGTATCCATAATCCGCATCAAGACTTGGTGGCAACTGTGCATTCTTAGGGATTCTTGAGTGTAACCTGCCTATACTCTTGACTAGAT
>NZ_DATMRL010000307.1:0-3973 GCF_035566355.1 Pedobacter sp. | reverse complement strand
CAATATAGGCACCACCGGTATTTTGGTTATTTCTTTCTAATGCATCAAAAACATCTGCAACAGTTAAATTGTATGCTTTTAACTGTTGTTGCCGGACAGCAATTTCATATTGTTTAAGCTTACCGCCAAAGCTGGACACCTCAGCAATTCCCGGAGTTCCCAATAGCTGCCTTCTTACAATCCAATCCTGGATAGTTCGCAATTCTGTCACATCGTATTTATCTTCAAAGCCACTTTTCGGTCTAACGACATATTGAAATATTTCACCAAGTCCTGTTGAAACCGGGGCCATTTCAGGGCTTCCAGATCCTTCTGGGATATCCTTGGTAACCTGTTGTAATTTTTCGCTGATCTGTTGTCTGGCCCAATACACATCAGTATCGTCATTAAAGACGATGGTGACGAGTGAGAGTCCAAACCGGGAAAAGCTTCTGATCTGTTTTAGACCTGGAATGCTGCTGCAAGCCTGTTCAACTGGAAAGGTAATGAGCCGTTCTATATCAGGGGCGCCAAGTGAAGGTGAAACAGTGATCACCTGTACCTGATTATCTGTAATATCCGGAACGGCATCTATTGGTAATTTGGTTACTTCGTAAGCGCCCCAACCAATAAGGGCAAATACGAACAAACCAATGATCAGCTTGTTCCTTACGGAAAAGCCAATAATCTTATTCAGCATAGTTTTTATTTATTGTACTTAAAGAAATTGATCCTATAAATTATCTGTTGCAGCCTTTTTGCTTAGCTGCAATAGATAATAATTCAATAATATGTAAATAATAAAAACTAGACCTGCGGGGGGCGAAAAAGAGATTCAAGAGAGGGTTGTAAAAACGCACAATCCCTAAATATGGGCTTTACATTATCAATCGAGAATGTATGGGGTTTATTAAATCGCGTTTTTGCTGATGGAATTGCTGGCTGGCTAAAAGAAGAATCCACCTTTTTAAAAGGCAATTTCATATCTTGTTCCTGATCATCATCATTCAAGTCCTCGCCCCAATAATGAAGACTTAAAAACCTCATCACGCTAATATTTGCATCTCTTTGCTTATGTTCCTGATAGTGCTCAATCAAGATTGGCATTTTCAGTAACTGTTTTAGATCCGTCGTATGCAATATAACCGTAAAAAGTAATATGTAAGACCAACATTGTTTCACTGTGTAAAGATATAACTTGGGGTATAATAATTCATAAAATAATTGGAAAGTCGTGGTAATTTCAAAAAGGGTATAAAATTCTTATCTTCATTTGTTAATCCATTACCGGATTCTTAAGGATTTCAAGTTTTGCAAATTTGGCAACCTCTAAACTCGGGAATCCAAAATCCTCTACAACCTTGCCTAAAATCAGATAGCAACCCGTTCCCCTGAATGGATAGATAGGTGTATTGTTCGGAAAATGTGTCGTATCAAAGAAATGCCCATCTACGTCAAGGAATGTTCCAAACCACATTTTTTTACTGCTCTTGGTATATACCGTTTTCTCACAAACAAACAATCCAACCATTTTTACGGTCTGACCTATATATTTAAGCAAGTCTTTAGCTTTGATTGCACCGCGATATCCCGTTTTGAGTAAATCAAACATAGAAAGTGTTACTGGAAAACCCAAAAGCTCCAGTTCATGATAAGCATCTTCTAACGCAGTACTGACCAAAGCCGGCATTTCATAAAGCTTTCGCTCTATATGAAATAGCTCTGCATTATTCTTCGGTTTGTTTCCAGCAAAAAGCATATGGATTTCCCATAACAAAACCTTCTTACTTTTACCTGTAAAACGAAGTGCCCCAATCCTAATCAGGATAATGGCTTGCTCCAGACTGACACCACTGCGGCATACAAAGTTCTCCAGGTCCGAGAACTCACCATTTAACAGTCGTTCTCGTGGAATAGCTTCAATAAGCTTCCCTTCCAATCCCTCAATCCCTATAAATCCCAAATATACATCGATTCCAGAAATAGAAACTGTAGAATAGCTCATGTTCACGCAGGGTAAATGAATTTTGGCACCAGACTTCCTAAGTTCATGTACATATAGCCAGCGTGTATAAAAGCCACCATAATTATTCAACACCCCAACCATAAACTCCATTGGGTAATAGGTCTTTAAAAATAAACTTTGGTAACTCTCTACAGCAAAACTTGCAGAGTGTGCTTTTGAAAAGCTATAACCTGCAAAAGAGCTCACCTGCCGCCAAATTTCTTTTGTAACTTCTTCTGGTCTGCCCAAAGCTGCTGCCCCCTCATGAAATTTCACCAGGAGTTTATCAAACTCTACTCTGGAGCGATACTTGCCACTCATGCCCCTGCGCAGAATATCTGCATCCTCACCATTCATTCCGGCATAGTGGATACTGATCTTAATTACATCTTCCTGATAGACCATAACTCCAAAGGTATCCTCCATTTGTTCTTTTATTACCGGATGTAAATACTTAACATCATGCGGCTTATGATAATTGTGAATATAGGTCTTCATCATGCCGGACTGTGCTACTCCAGGCCTTATGATAGAGCTTGCAGCAACCAGAGTCAGGTAGTTATCGCAAGTCAGTTTCACCAACAGCTGGCGCATAGCTGGCGATTCCACATAGAAACAACCAATAGTATCTCCATTTTTCAGCCGTGCATTCAAATTCGGGTCTTTCATAAAGGTCTTTACCTGGTGAATATCAATCTGAATTTTCCGGTTTTCTTCCACCAGCTTAACCGCCTCCTTAATATGACCAATTCCCCGCTGGGAAAGAATATCATATTTATCATAGCCGATCTCTTCCGCTTCATACATATCCCATTGTACGGTGGGCATCCCTTTAGGTGGTAAATCCAATGCGGTATAATAGGTTATCGGTTCTTCTGAAATCAATATTCCTCCGGCATGAATACTGCGTTGATTCGGCATTTTATTCATCAGTTCGTAAACGGCTAAGATCTTTTTAAATGTGGCATTATCCCTGTTGACAAGCATTTGACTCGGATCGGTAAAGCCATCAATTTCGGCTTTAGGAAGGCCCATCACTTTTCCAATCTCTCTAATCACCGAACGGTCCTTGAATGTTGATAGCGTTCCTAAAAGCGCTGTGTACTCCCTTCCGTATCGGTTAAAAACATAATTCTGCACATCTTCCCGCTGGTCCCAGGAATAATCAATATCAAAATCCGGAGGAGAGGCTCTTGATAAATTTAAAAACCGTTCAAAGTAAAGATCCAGGTCAACTGGGTCAACATCGGTAATTTTCAGGCAATATGCAATCATACTGTTTGCCCCGGAGCCGCGGCCTACATGATAATATCCCTTCTTCATGGAATAACAAATGATATCCCAGGTAATCAGAAAATATGCACAAAAATTCATTTTGAAAATCACCCTCAACTCTGCCTTTATCCTGTTAAGGGCGATCTCATGATCTGTACCATAACGATATATCATACCCTCCATTGCAAGCTTTTCCAGCAAGACCTTATCCTCCTCTTCGTTCCCGGTAAAGGTCTTTCGGTTCAATTTGAGCTTACCTTGCGGATAATCCATCACACAGTTATCCATCAAGTTACGAGTATTATCTAAAATAAAACTATACTTATGAAATTTTGCATCGAGTTCGCCAGACGGTAAAAATTCATCGGTATTCCTGCACTTGTCCTCTGCAGAAACCATGGTCATCAATGTGTTAAGGCCAATCCCGCGAAGATATTCATGCAGCCTGTATTCCAGTTTGCCGCAAAACACGACAGGCTGCAAAGCCACGAGTTTATGCGAAATGGATGAAATATCCATTGCATGCAAACCATGTAATTCATCAAAACGAATTCCAAAATACTCATATTCAGTCAATACTTCGGCAGAATAAAGATGATATGGATACACGACATAGGCATCTGCAAAAGCAGGACAACGGTCTGGCAAGTCTCGCTGCTCCAAATTATGCTGGGACAAAAAATCATTCAGTTGTTTCATTCCTTCCCTATTGCG
>NZ_DATMRL010000306.1:0-6953 GCF_035566355.1 Pedobacter sp. | reverse complement strand
CCTCAGCCTGTATCTGCAACAGATAGTAAACCGGCAGCTCCTGCAGAGGATACTTCAAAATACATCACTATAAAGTCGCCAATGATAGGAACATTTTACCGTTCTTCAAGTCCGGATAAGCCTTCTTTCGTAAATGTGGGTGATGAAATCGCTACTGGCAAGGTCATCTGTATTATTGAGGCCATGAAATTATTCAATGAAATTGAAAGTGAAGTATCAGGAAGAATTGTTAAAGTACTGGTTGATAATGCATCTCCGGTAGAATATGACCAACCATTATTTTTAGTAGAACCTATGTAATATTTGCCTTGGGCAGATCATTATCTAATCAATTATATGTTTAAAAAAATACTAATTGCCAACAGGGGCGAAATTGCCTTACGTATTATACGGACCTGTAAGGAAATGGGCATTAAGACTGTAGCTGTATACTCTACCGCTGACAGGGAAAGCTTACATGTTCGCTTTGCAGACGAAGCCGTTTGTATAGGTCCGCCACCAAGTAAGGACTCTTATTTAAGCATTCCAAATATTATCTCTGCCGCGGAACTGACCAACGCAGACGCTATACATCCAGGCTATGGATTTTTATCAGAAAATGCAAAATTTTCATCTGTATGCCGCGATTATGGAATTAAATTCATTGGAGCAACACCAGAGCAGATCAACTCTATGGGTGATAAAGCTTCAGCCAAAGAGACCATGAAAAAGGCTGGTGTTCCCACTATTCCTGGCTCAGATGGTTTGCTGGAAAGCGTAAAAGAAGGAATTCAAATTGCCAATGAAATGGGCTATCCGGTTATTCTGAAAGCAACTGCCGGTGGTGGTGGCCGTGGAATGCGTGTAGTTTGGAAAGATGAGGAGTTTGAAAATGCATGGGATAGTGCAAGACAAGAGTCTGGTGCTGCCTTTGGCAATGATGGCCTTTATCTTGAAAAATACATTGAAGATCCCCGCCATATTGAGATCCAGATCATCGGAGACCAATACGGTAAAGCCTGTCATTTATCTGAACGGGACTGTTCTATTCAGCGCAGGCACCAAAAATTGGTAGAAGAATCACCATCTCCTTTCATGACCCCGGAATTAAGGGAAAAAATGGGAGAAGCAGCCATCAAGGGTGCTATTGCTGTTCAATACGAAGGTGCAGGAACTATCGAATTTCTGGTAGATAAACACCGCAACTTCTATTTCATGGAGATGAATACCCGGATCCAGGTAGAACATCCTGTAACCGAAGAGGTCATTAATTATGATTTGATCAAAGAACAAATCAAAGTGGCTTCAGGTGTACCAATTTCAGGAAGAAATTACCTGCCGGATATGCATGCTATTGAATGCCGGATTAATGCAGAAGACCCATTTAATAATTTCAGACCTTGTCCTGGAAAAATCACTAATTTCCACTCACCGGGTGGTCATGGTGTGCGGGTAGATACGCATGTATATGCAGGTTATCAAATCCCTTCCAATTACGATTCAATGATCGCGAAGCTTATCTGTGTTGCACAAACCAGGGAAGAAGCCATCAGTACGATGGAAAGAGCGTTAAGTGAATTCGTAATCGAAGGTATTAAAACAACGATTCCTTTTCATTTGAAATTAATGAAAGATCCAAACTTCAGGGCAGGTAACTTCACTACGAAGTTTATGGAAACTTTTGTTTTTTCTGAGTAAGAAAAAATCTATTTGTAATATTTAAAACGTAAATACCATTCTATATAAAACAGAATGGTATTTTTGTTTAACTAGTAATTTACATGAGCGATAATAAAACACAGGATCTAATTGATTCCATAAAAAATAAGGGTAAAAATCTGGAATCAGAAATGTCTTTCTTTGACCACATTGATGTATTGAGAAAACATTTATTAAGGGCTTTACTGGTGATTGTGATCTTTACAGGGCTGGCTTTCTGGTTCTATGATTTCATTTTCAATACCGTTATCATGGGACCTAAAAAACCCGATTTCTGGACTTATAGAATGATGTGCAGAATGGTGGATTATTTCCCTTCTTTAGGTTCCGACTTCTGCATTAAAACCATCAAGGGGAAAATTATCAATACCGAAATGGCAGGCCAGTTTACCTTGCAGATCAACTCCTGTGTAATGACCGGTATCATCTTTGGAATTCCTTATCTTCTGTTTGAACTCTGGTTGTTCGTTAAACCAGCCCTGCATGAAAATGAAAGAAGATCGACAAGTGGATTTGTTTTTTTTGCTTCCAGCTTGTTCATCATTGGTATCCTGTTTGGATACTTTATTATTTGCCCGCTATCCATTAACTTTCTCACCAATTTTTCAGTGAGTTCAGAGATAGAAAACACATTTACGATCGATTCCTATTTATCGTCTGTTGCCACGCTAACCATTGGAACAGGAATCATATTTGAATTACCGGTGGTGATCTATATCCTCTCTAAATTCGGTATTATGACGCCTAAGTTTATGCGCGCCAGCAGAAGATATGCTACAGTGGTTATCTTAATTATAGCGGCAGTGGTTACCCCTACTCCCGATATTATTACGATGCTGGTGGTTGCTTTTCCTTTATTTATTTTATACGAACTGAGTATTTTTATCTCCGCTCACATTGAAAGAAAAAGAAATAAAGAATTATACGGAACTTCAAAACGTCCAAATTAAAACCATTTAAAACTAAATATGTCTGTTAAACTTAAAATTGCAATCGGAGCTGATCATGCCGGGTATGAGTACAAAGAAATTATAAAAGCCTACCTGGCTGATTACGAAGTAAAAGACTTTGGCACCCATTCTCCGGCATCTGTTGACTACCCTGATTTCGCACACCCGGTTGCAAATGCAGTAGAAAGCGGTGAATTTAATTTTGGCGTACTCGTTTGCGGTAGCGCGAACGGTGTAGCTATTACGGCTAATAAACATCAGCACATTCGCGCAGCAATATGCTGGGAAAATGAAATTGCTTCGTTGGCCAGACAGCACAATAATGCAAATATCATTTGTGTTCCCGCAAGGTTTGTTTCTGAAGACCTGGCGAAAGAAATGGTAACTACTTTTTTAGACACAGCATTTGAAGGCGGCAGACATGCCAACCGCGTAGATAAAATATCCTGTTAAAACCAAGTTCTGTAAATTCACCCGCTCATGAAGAAACACTTCCTCTACACCAGCTTCGTACTTTTCCTTAGCATAAGTACATATGCACAAAACAAAACTGCAGTTAGATTTGGTCAAAGCATAACTAAAGATAACGCTTACAAGCACCTGTCCGTTCTGGCATCTGATGAATATGAAGGAAGAGAAACTGGTAAAAAGGGAGCATGGATGGCTGCAGACTATATCAGAAATCATTTTAAATCACTCGGACTAAAGGGGCCGGTAAATGGCGATTATTTTCAGCCCATTGACATGGTTACCTATAACCTCACCCAAAGTATCGTAACTGTTAACGGTGAGCCCAAACAAGTACTTAAAGATTTCATCATCTATCCAAATAATGTTAGCCTGAATGGATTTACATTCAATAAAAACTCTATTATCTTTGCCGGATATGGCTTAAACAGAGAGGGATATAATGACCTGGAAGGTTTAAATCTCAAAGGCAAAGTTGTGATGATTTTTGCCGATGGAGATCCTTTCAAAAATGAAGAAAAACCAGCAGACCGAGCCGCTATGCGTAAAGCCATGGTAGCCAAGCAAGCCAGATTAAAAACCCTTCTGGATCTCCAGGCAAGCGCGGTTTTGCTGATCGATGCCTCATGGGAAAAAAACCGGGAACAAATACAGGGAAGTTATAACAACGGCGAAGGACAGCCCATGTTAAAGACACCTGAACTGGAAGCCAAAATAAAGAGCCAGAAGACACTTCCAGTCATTTCCATTTCTCCAGGCCTGGCCAATGACTTATTAAAATCAGGTGGAGTAACTGTCGAATCTCTGCAGAAGCAAATTTCCGAAACCAAAAAACCCGCTTCTAAAGAAGTGGAGGTTTCCTTATGTGCTACAGCCGTGAAAAAGGAAGTTAAAGTAAGAGCAGAAAATGTCCTTGGTTTTCTGGAAGGTTCGGATCCAAAACTTAAAAAAGAAATCCTGGTTGTTACCGGACATTACGATCATATCGGCCTGACTTCTTCAGGTCCGGATAAAGTAAACAACGGAGCGGATGATGATGGTTCAGGAACAACCGGAGTTCTTATGATTGCAGAGGCATTTTCTAAAGCAAAGAAAGCAGGAAAAGGTCCAAAAAGAAGTATTCTTTTTATGACGGTAGTTGGGGAAGAAAAAGGCTTGCTGGGTTCAGAATGGTATTCAGAACATCCGGTTTTCCCATTGGAAAAAACAATTACCAATCTCAACATTGACATGATTGGCCGGGTAGATCCTGAACACGAAAAACAACCCGATTATATCTATATAATTGGTTCTGACATGTTAAGTTCTGACCTGGACCGAATTGGTAAAAAGGCAAATGCAGATTATATCAAAATGAATCTGGATATGAAATATAACAACAGGACAGATCCTAACCAGTTCTATTACCGTTCAGACCATTATAATTTTGCAAAACATAATATTCCTGTGATCTTCTATTTTAACGGAGTACATGCAGACTATCATCAACCCGGAGACGAAGTGAGCAAGATTAATTTCCCTTTACTTGCCAGAAGGGCACAATTGGTATACTATACTGCATGGGAACTCGCCAACGGCCTGAAACGACCTGTTGTAGATAAGAATGAAGATGGGACACCAAAGCACTAAATAAATTTATAAACAGAAAACCTGCCATCCAAGCAGGTTTTTCTATTTTAAAACCATTTCAAAGATTTAATTCTTTTAGCTATACCCTAATTATTTATATTTGAACGTGATGAAATCATCACCTGCTAACGAAAAACATATACATTCTAATGAAACCTTCATAAGTGGCCTGCATAAGCCTGTTGCTAGGAGAGATTCATAACCTATAAAAAAATATAACGATGAAAACTGCTGAGGATTTTTTGGTAAAGGCTGACGAGAAGGCGTTTGATCTGGAACATCGTAAAACGATCAACCACAATATTGGCAAATACAATGTTGCTGTGGAAAGAGGATTATCTAAATTTGAAAATCTGGACAATTCCAAGAAAAAAGCCCACGTAATCAAATGGCGTGTGATGGAGAACCTGGATAAATTCTTACCGGAATTCGAGTCCAATTTTCAGCGAAGAGGTGGCAAAGTGATCTGGGCCAATGATGCAAATGAAGCACAAAAAGAGATTCTGAACATCATTAACAAAAGTGGAGGGAAATCAGTCATCAAGTCAAAATCGATGACAACAGAAGAAATCCATTTAAATGATTTTCTGGAAAAACAAGGCATAGAATCATTGGAAAGTGATCTTGGAGAATATATAGTTCAATTATTGGGTCAACCACCTTACCATATTGTTACCCCGGCAATGCACCTGAGCAAGGAAGACATCGCCAAACTTTTCAACGAAAAATTCGGCACCCCTTTAGATGCAACACCAGAACAACTGACACAAAAGGCACGGGAATTACTTCGTGAAAAATACCTGAAAGCAGATATAGGAATTAGCGGAGGTAATTTCCTGATTGCGGATACCGGAAGCATTGCATTAACCGAAAATGAAGGTAATGCAAGATTATGTACTACTTTTCCAAAAATACATATTGCCATTGTGGGCATTGAGAAGATCATTCCTTCCATGACAGACCTGGACCTCTTCTGGCCATTACTCGCAAGCCATGGAACCGGACAGAACCTGACCGTTTATAATACCATATTAAGCGGGCCCAGACAAGCCGGCGAAACTGATGGCCCGGAGGAAATGTATGTCATCCTGCTCGACAATGGCAGAACCAATCTATTGGCACAGAAAGAACAACGTCAGGGTTTGTATTGTATCAGGTGCGGTGCTTGTTTAAATGCTTGTCCTGTATATAAAAATATAGGAGGACATACCTATAACACCACTTATAGCGGACCTATAGGATCCATCATTACCCCCCATTTAAAGGGAATGAAAGACTTTAAGCACCTAAGCTATGCCTCCAGCTTATGTGGAAAATGCTCTGAAGTCTGCCCGGTTAAGATCGACATCCACAAAATGCTGCTGCTGAACCGAAGAGATGCTGCCGCACAACATGACAATACCAAATCTGAAGATATGGGCTGGAAGCTTTGGAAGGCAGGCATGCAGAAAAGATCCAGAATGGACATGATTGGTGGAAAACTGAAGAATTTTTTCCTTAAATTTCTGTTCAAAAAGGTATGGGGGAAATACCGTTCCATGCCCGAAATTGCCCCGAAATCTTTCTCTAAACAATGGGAGGAAAGGAATAAGGAGCAGAAATAAAAAACCTAAACCGATTGCTAAAAACCAAATAGTATGATGCGTTTTGACAGAAAAAGTAAGGATGATGCAACTTTATTAAACTTATATGAACAGCTGCTCTATCCCAGAATGATAGAGGAAAAAATGCTCATCTTACTTCGTCAGGGCCGCATAGGCAAATGGTTCTCAGGAATTGGACAGGAAGCCATTGCCGTTGGCAGTGCATTGGCAATGAAGGAAACTGAATATATCCTTCCTATGCACCGCAATCTGGGGGTCTTCACAGCAAGAGAAGTTCCTCTAAAAAAATTAATGGCCCAATGGCAGGGCAAATTAACGGGATTTACCAAAGGTAGAGACCGCTCCTTTCATTTCGGTACGCAGGATTACAAAATCATTGGAATGATCTCGCATCTTGGGCCACAAATGGCTTTAGCAGATGGAATTGCCCTGGCAGATCTGATTGAAGGAAAACCGCATGCGACCTTAGTTTTTACAGGAGAAGGGGCAACCAGCGAAGGTGATTTTCACGAAGCTGTGAATGTTGCCGCAGTATGGAACCTCCCGGTCATCTTTCTGATTGAAAACAACGGATACGGCTTATCGACTCCAGTCGCAGAACAAT
>NZ_DATMRL010000305.1:0-4521 GCF_035566355.1 Pedobacter sp. | reverse complement strand
TTACGAACTATGAAAAACAAACAAGGATTAAAATACAACATACAACTCTTCGTCGAACTTCTGGATGATTTGGAAGATAGTTCCATTGACATTCCTGCTGCGGTGTATGCTAAAGTTGATGTAGCCTACCGAAGCTTATCCGGTTATCTTTTTGAGGTAATCTTATCTCAGAATGAAGGCCTGGAGTATAAAAGGTCGATCATTAAAAAGTTTATCTCCTCATTACTCGTTAGAACTTTTGCATTACTAAAGGAATATGGTCCAGAGGCTGAAAAATCTGGTGTTAAATTGAATTTACACCATGCTACGTTGCTACAAATCAAAGTGAGTTTAATACGCATTTTCCACTTGATTAATTATCGGTCATTGGAAGACCTCTTCCTGGAGTTGGATCTGGTGTATCGTCGAATTTTAAAACACAGTTTATGAAAGAGAATTTTATCCCCGAAGAATTGGTCAAAGCTTTCCTGGAGCATGTGGAAGGAAAATCCTTTACGCTTGTTGATGTAGCAGTGGCTTTAAACTTAGATGAAGAAACCGCAGTGAGCATCCTGATCTATTTAATAGAAAACAAGATTTTGGATGTGACTTGTACCTGGGTGCCTAATAAGAAGTAAAAGAAATGATGTAGGGACTTATGCTAACAAAAACGAAATCATATAGCAGAGGATTTAGGCTGGTGGACTCAGGTTATTATGCGCCAGACTTTCAGCGGTTAAGGGTATTACAGTCTTTGATTGAATTGGATTTTAGACACAACCGGGATATTAACGTATATGCTGTTAAAATGGGTACCAGTATCCATGCTTTGAACAGATTTGCAAAAGCTTATTTAGGCAGGTCTGTGTATGAGTTATTGCAGGACAGGATTTATAGAGAGACTTTGTACTTGCTGCAGCACTCTAGGCATACCATAAAGGAGATTTCGGAACTGTTGAGCTTTAGTGATTTGCCGTACTTCAGCAGGTGGTTTAAACAGAGAAATGGCCAGACTGCGAAGGTTTACAGAAAGGGGTTTAAGACGTGAATTACAGGTGCAAAGGTGGAAAATATGTTTTCTGATCGCGCTGAATCTTACAGATTCTGAGGCTTGATCATGAAATCATATTTTCTTGGGTGCAGACCAGTGAGGGTTCATAATAATTCTCCTCTCTGCCCTGTGGGCTGATGCCCTTTTTTAACCTTGCATTCAATCAAAATATTGACAAAAATTATTAAAAATCTAACCAAGCATAAATTTATGATTACTAAAAACGACTTGATCCAGTACTTCTGGAACCATTCTAACTTGATCACCTCTACTGAAGGTGTTGAACTGCAAATGCATGGGGATTCGCTTATTGAGGCTTCTGTGCTGCTGCGCAACCATGAGCCTGGTGTTGTGAGGCTTCAGCTGCGTGCGGCGTTTGATCCTCTGCAGAGATTTATAGAGGCTTTTCAGTTGAAGTCTTTGGAAGATCTTAAAGACATCAGCATAGAAAACCTGATGCTGCTGTATAAGAACGGGAAAGCGGAACTGAGTGTGACGGAATATCTGTAATTGCCTGATTTGCTATAATGGTATTGTTTAGGGATCATGATGTTATTGGTAAACTGATGGATTTGATTGAAGTGCATTTCAGGGAGCAGAAGAATCCGGGGTTTTATGCGAATCAATTGAATATGACACTTTGGAGGATTAATCGCTTGGCTCGTATTTATTATCAGAGGACGGTTTATCAGTTGGTTCAGGACCGGATACATCGGGAGGCGGAGTTGTTGTTGAGGACTACTTTGATGACGGCTAAGGAGATTGCGTTTGAGGTTGGGGTTTGTGATCCGGCGTATTTTAGCAATTGTTTTAAAAGGGTTAGTGGGTTGACGCCATTGAAATATAGGGGAAGTGAGGGAAAAAAACCTGCTCTTCTTTTCCCACTGGACCTTCCGCGAAGAGCTTCAGGCCCTGAGGTGTGAAAAGAGGTGCAGGTTTTTTTGGGGGGATGTCCGGGGAAGGGGGATAGTATGGTGTGTTAGGTAAATGAGGCTATTTTACCTTCCTTTTTGTTAATTTGCTATGTTCCCAAATGAAGTCATATAGCCCATCATTTTGATCTGCAGACTTTAAAAGAGATTGTACTTTCTTATCTGACAACCGTCCGCGTATGTAGTTATATTCAGTTCTTGTTTGCGTTGTTTGTATAACGATATCTTCCATTTCGGCTACAAAATCATATTTAAAATCTGCTATTACGGATGGTTCGTAAGATTTTTTAGTAGTAAAAGAGAGTTCAAAGTTGCCTTTTGGTATTTCATCATATTCTTTCAATAATGAAATGACATTAGATATTTCTTTATTGGAAGATCTTCTTTTAGAATGAAATTCGTAATCCTTTAATTCACTAACAAGAAGGGAGTCATCTGCAACGACAAACTGGGACTTCACCAGCCCATCGGTAATTTTATCGGGATTTACTTTTATAGTAGCTAGTGTATCCCTCAACCATTCTTTAAATACTTGTTCTTGTTTTGGGATATTGATTGCTGTGTTCGTCTTTTTTGAGTGACAGCTTGCTATCAATAGACAAATCGAGATGATTAACAAATTGCCGAAATATAGAATGCGCTTTTTCATTTTTATGTTTAAATCTATTGCGTTTTACTCGCGCATTTTGTCATTCCGATTTAGCGCAGCGATGAGGAATCTGTAAGTGCTATGAACAGTTCTTCTCTCAGTCGTGCCTCCTTTGAGATGATGGTGAGAGATAAGTCTGCTTTAGACAGGGTTAAGGCAGTAATTCAGGCAAAGCGGCGATTAATAAAATGGAGAAGGTAATGTCTAGGCCAATAATACTTCTGCGGGGATACCAAGTTTTTGATGTAATACCTTGGCAATTCTTAATGTAAGTGGTTTTTTACCACTTAACAAAGCAGAGACGTATCCCTTGCTTCCAATCCAACTAACCAAATCTTTATTTATAAGACCATTTTCTTGCATTTTTAACTTCACTATTTCTATAGGATCAGGTGATGGGATGGGGTAATGCTCGTCCTCGTATTTTTTTATTAGTAACAGCGCAATCTGCAGTTTTTGACCTTCTTTACTTTCAGGAGCTATGTTCAGATCAAATTGGTTGTCAACCCATTCTAGTAATGTCTGATAATCTGTTTCTGTTTTAATGATCTGTAATTCCATGAATTTAAATTTTAAATTTAATGTTTTCTTTTTTAAATTTCATTTTTTGTGGTTGACTTTTGGTGTACAGTTATAATCTAAAGGTTCTCTTGTTTGGATTGTTGCTTGTTGTTCATGGGCAAATTTAGAAATAGTTTGATTATTAATCATTATGATATTATTTAATTTTATATGTAATATTGTTTTTTTAAAAAATAGAGTAATTGGGTTTTATATATGCGTTATACGGGGTATGCGTTTTACAACTTCCCTTTTTTCACCCTGTAGTTGCGTTTGAGGTTGGGGTGTGTGATCCGGCGTATTTTAGCAATTGTTTTAAAAGGGTTAGTGGGTTGACGCCATTGGAGTACAGGGAAAAAAAATCTGCTCTTCTTTTCACACTGGACCTTCCGCGAAAAGCTTCAGGCCCTGAGGTGTGAAAAGAGGTGCAGGTTTTTTTGGGGGGATGTCCGGGGAAGGGGGATAGTATGGTGTGTTAGGTAAATAAGTCTACTTTAGACAGGGGAAAGGGAGTAATTCAGGTAAGAATCTACACTAGGTAGTACTTGAATTGTACCTTCTGGAGTTTTAGTTGCAATAACCTGTGTGATGACCAGACCTTCTAAATAGTGCCCCCCGATGTCGTAATTTTGATCTTTTTTGTTCTTTTTAGCGAGTTCTCTCCTTTCCTTAAGTGGAACCGTTTTGATTTTGGCTGTTTTTTCTTCCTCTTGATAAAACTGGTGGTAATGCTTGCTGATCTCCCGCAACAGCATTTCTCTGGTAAAGCCTCTAGGTGCATTTAACTCAAAGCTATATTTTTTATATAAAGGATAATCTATGATAACGATGACTTGGTTGTAGGGAACAACCACTTTGTCTTTATCTACAAGATATGGTATGTCTTCTTCGGGTTTCTCCAGGCTAGCCCAGGGAACAACCGCTTTATCTTTATCTGCAAGATATGGTATGTCTTTAGGCCAGGGATCAATCCTATCTTTAAAATCCTTTGTATTGTCTGTTAATACTTGAAATGGGATAGTCGCCAATAATTGCAAGGAGCTTTTTGGTTTTCTGGACATCTTGAGGCTTCCCTCTCCGGTAAGTGTTGTCTCGTATTCTACATCGGGTACCTTATACCGGTAGATGAATATTGCAAGTGCCAAAGCGGCGATTAATAAAATGGAGAAGGTAACTTGTTTAATAGAGCGCATAGTTAAAGTAGTTGGTGGTATAAATATACTGTACAATTTACGATCAACGAAACAATCTGGATAGGAATAAGTTACCAAACGGGTTGGTTTTATAATATGCGTTATATGGTGTGTTTATCAAAAAAACCTGCACTTCTTTTCTCACTGGACCTTCCG
>NZ_DATMRL010000304.1:0-3011 GCF_035566355.1 Pedobacter sp. | reverse complement strand
CGCAAAAGCCATTATCCAATATCGATACAAGACCCCTAATCGGTCCGCACGGAATAGATTTTGAAGATGGAAAAGTCTGGTTTACAGCCGAAGGGTCAAAGGCGGTTGGCCGTTTTGATCCTGCAACGGGTTTAAAAGATTGGAGTATGGGGACAGGTCAGGATCGTACACATATGATTTATGTGACCCCTGATGGTAAAAATGTTTATACGACAAATGTTAGCTCAGGAACTGTGAGTATTCTTGTGGATACCCTTCTCCCGCCACAGGTTGGCCCCAATGGACAGTCGTTCCCGGGAGCCAAAGCACGGATGGAGTGGCAACAAACAGTTATCCCTGTGTCCAAAGGTTCTGAAGGTTTTGATGTATCACCTAATGGCCGTGAATTATGGACTGCAGCTTCTGATGATGGAAGTATTGCCATCATCAATATTGCGGCCAGGAAAGTGACTGACAAAATAGATGCAAAGGCGTTTGGGGCAAACCGGCTAAAGTTTACGCCGGATGGAAAGCGGGTTCTGGTATCCAGTCTGAGAACAGGCGATCTGTTTATTTATGATGCAGGATCGCGAAAGGAATTGAAGCGTTTGAATATCGGCCATGGTGGGGCAGGCATACTTATGGACACTGATGGATCACGTGCGTTTGTAGGCTGCACAGGCGACAATTATGTGGCGATTATAGACCTCAAGACATTGGAAGTTACCGGGCATATCAATTTAGGCGGCCCAGATGGTCTGGCCTGGGCGGTTCGGCTTTAATTTCTTCAAATGACAAAGTATTTTGACGGTAAGACTTACCCTGTCAGGATGGACTGTCCATAATATATTCAAAGCCTATATATTGTCTCCAGGTGCAGGTTGATCAGGAAATGAAAAAATAAAATGGCCAAAATAAAAGCCCCTCATAAAAATGAAGGGCGAACTTTAAAACTCTTGCCCTACTAAGGACATGACGATGCTGATTTGAAATCTTGTACTCATATAATGCAATTGTCTTGCCACGGGTTTTTATCTCCCAAAATAATCGGTAAATCAGTACCAATGGATATTATTAAAACGGCAGCCGGTCGATGTTGATGTGGATGAGATTGTCGTTCATCTAAGGCTGATGGGAATAGTGTAAAAATTTATCCATAATAATATTCCTTAAATGAATTATCTGGTAATGTAAAGCGGAATAGCTTAGTAAAAATACGGTAGCACAATTTTTGATTATAAAGCAGCAAAAACATAAGGCCAATATATGCTACACGAATTTAAAGACTTGGAAATATCCGCACTTTATGATTTGCTGGCTACCTACACAACGAAATATACCCGTATGTTGAGACACTGGGGTCCGACTCTTGATTTTAAAGAATGCGAAGAATATATAGCAAAATTACATACCGAAATAGATTCCAGAATAATTCTAGAGAAAGAGGATGTAATCCGGTCCTGACTTAATCTGATTTTTATTCGTACTGAGATGGTTTCAAGCACTACTGACCCATTGCCTGTCGGGCGGAGGGTTTTTAATGAGCAGTGACTCGGTTAGGTCATGGCATGATATCTCCCGTCCTGCCAAATCCTGACTAGATGAATGCTAGTGGGAAAATCTCTAAAAATCAACACGTGATTTACGTCATTTCCATCCGGCATCCATCTTAAAGCGGATTAGAATAGCCATAGGCCTCGTTTGGCATCTGACCTTTCGAGATAATTAATTTATTCGCTTCTTTATTTTGAGAGAAAGCTGATGAAAAAATAACAAGGAGATATAACGGAAGACTGAAAAATTTATTCATAAGGAAGCTTTTGAGTTCAGGAGAATATTTTGCAAATAAAATCTATTTTACTTTCAATAAACCTGCGTTGATAGCTACCACCATTGTACTTAAACTCATCAGTGCTGCACCTGCAGCGGGACTCAACAATATACCATAATTGTATAATACGCCGGCGGCTAAGGGTAACGCGATCACATTATATCCTGTCGCCCAGGCAAGGTTCTGCATCATTTTTCGATAGGTGGATTTCCCGAATAGAATGAGTTTGGCAATATCCTTTGGATTGCTGTTCACCAGAATAATCCCTGCGGTTTCAGCTGCGATATCAGATCCTGAACCGACTGCAATACCAATATCTGACTGAGCCAGGGCCGGGGCATCATTTACTCCGTCACCTGTCATTGCCACAAACTCGCCTGCGCTTTGCAATTCTTTTATTTTTTCCAGTTTTTGATGTGGTAACACTTCAGCAAAATAACTATCCATTCCTAATTTCCTGCTTACCGTTTCTGCCACTGCTTTATTATCGCCCGTCAGCAATACGCATTTTATCTTGTTTTCGCGCAAAGTCTGTATGGCTTCAGCTGATTCTGGCCGGATAGCATCTGTTAATGAAATATAACCTGCCAATTCACCATTTATCAAAATGAATACAGAAGTTTCAGAAGCGTCCTGGCTTGAATTTTCGGGTTGGGATATTTTATTTTCTTTGAGGTATCCGGGACTTACCACCATCAGTTTTTTGTTATCCACTATGGCTTCCACACCCTGGCCCGTAATGGCTTTAAAATTTTCGGCAGGGGGGACGATAATAGAAAGTTCTTTTGCCTTTTGTAAAATACCTGTAGCAATGGGATGCTCCGAATTTTGTTCCAAAGCAGCAGCGAACCTTATCAGATCATTTTCTCTTATGTCCTTCTGAAAAACGATAATCTTTGATACAGCAAATTTCCCTACTGTAAGTGTTCCTGTTTTATCAAATACCAGTGTGGTTATTTTCCTGGCATTTTCGAATGCCGTTCTATTTTTAATCAGCAAGCCATTTTTGGCGGACAAAGCAGTGGATTTAGCCACTACAAGGGGCACTGCTAAACCAAGCGCATGTGGGCAGCAGATAACGATCACCGTCACCATTCTCCCGACTGAGAAGGAGAGATCTTTTCCTGAAAGATACCATACTAAAAAGGTAGCAATACCGGATACAATAGCAATTAAGGTAAGCCAGCGTGCTGCTTTGTCA
>NZ_DATMRL010000303.1:0-2497 GCF_035566355.1 Pedobacter sp. | reverse complement strand
TTTGGTAAATTCATGACCGATGGGGTATGGTGGTTCTTTTTATTCTGGCTGCCTTCTTATTTGAAGGTACAGTATGGGATGGACGATACGGCTATTATGATTCCCTTGGCCGTGCTGTACAGCATGACGATGATTGGAAGTATTGGCGGAGGCTGGTTCCCTATGTATTTTATGAAGAAAGGCTATGCACCTTATGACGGGCGGATGAAAGCGATGTTTATTATCGCCCTGTTTCCATTGCTGGTGCTGCTTGCCCAGCCACTGGGTCATATCAGTGTATGGCTTCCGGTGGTGTTAATTGGGATTGGCGCTTCGGCACATCAGGCCTGGTCTGCAAATATTTTTACAACGGTTTCGGATATGTTCCCTAAAAAATCTGTGGGTTCTGTGATTGGAATTGGTGGCATGGCTGGTGGTTTAGGCGGTGTATTTATGTCTAAGCTGGGGGGCGGTCTGTTTGATTATTACAAGGGACTTGGTCATATTCAGACCGGCTATACCATTATGTTTGCGATTTGTGCCCTGGCTTACCTGGTGGCCTGGATCGTTATGAAATCTTTAGTACCTAAGTACAGACCAATTACGAATTTATAGCCTAATCATTTAAACAATCATAACCTAAAACTAATGAATTTTGAAGATCAGCTGCGTACTATTTTTGTAGCGGAGCATGAAATCCCGGAAGCATTTCGTCTGGAGGGCGAACTGCATCAGCGGGAGTACCTGAGTAACGGCGCCCTGCATCCCTGGGCAGGAGAAGTACATACAGTGGTTTCTCCTGTTTGTATTAAAGGTTCGGATGGCCTGAAACCTAAAGTGATCGGGACCTATCCTTTATGTGATGAAAAAGAGGCTATGGAAGCCCTGGATGCGGCTGTTGCTGCCTACGACAATGGGAGGGGAGAGTGGCCGACGATGAGTGTGGCCGGCCGGATTTCTCATGTAGAGAAATTTACGAACCGGATTCTTGAAAAGAAGAGTGAAGTGGTGAAATTGCTGATGTGGGAGATTGGTAAATCTTATGCAGATTCGGTTAAAGAATTTGACCGGACGGTAGAGTATATCCATGCCACTATTGATGCTTTAAAAGATCTGGACCGTCAGTCTTCCCGTTTCAGTATTGAACAGGGCATTGTGGCCCAGGTCAGGAGATCCCCTCTGGGTGTGGTACTTTGTATGGGGCCATTTAATTACCCTTTGAACGAAACTTTTACGACATTGATCCCTGCATTGATTATGGGGAATACCTTATTGTTTAAACCACCTAAACATGGTACGCTTTTACATTATCCTTTGCTGGAAGCATTTCGTGATTGTTTTCCAAAAGGGGTGGTGAATACCATTTATGGCAGGGGAAACAAAATCATCCCTGGCCTGATGAAATCTGGTAAGATTAATGTACTGACCTTGATCGGTTCCAGTAAAGTAGCCAATGAACTTAAAAAACTGCATCCAAAGATCAACAGGCTCCGGGCTATCCTTGGATTGGATGCAAAAAATGCAGCCATCATTACGGCTAAAGCAGATCTTAAACTGGCCGTGCAGGAATCGGTTTTGGGTTCTTTGTCTTTTAACGGACAGCGCTGTACAGCCCTAAAGATCATCTTTATTCACGCTTCACTGGCAGATGAGTTTTTAAAACAATTGTCTGAGGCGGTTGCCGGGCTGAAATATGGAATGCCATGGGTAGAAGGTGTGGCTTTAACGCCGCTTCCTGAGCCGCAGAAACCGGCTTATCTGAAAGAATGTATAGAGGATGCAGTTGCTCATGGGGCAAGGGTGGTGAATGAACATGGTGGAACAGCTGTTGCGTCTTTTGTCTATCCGGCTATTCTTTACCCGGTCAATAAGGATATGAAGTTGTATACGGAGGAGCAATTTGGTCCGGTTATTCCTGTGGTTCCTTTCCATGATCTGGAAGAAACTATAGAATACCTGATTGAATCTACGCACGGACAGCAGGTGAGTATTTTCAGTAATGATGAAGAGGAGGTAGCTGCGCTGATTGATCCTTTAGTGAACCAGGTAAGCCGTGTAAATATCAATTGCCAATGCCAGCGCGGGCCGGATGTTTTTCCTTTTACGGGCAGAAAAGACAGTGCGGAAGGTACTTTGTCTGTTGTAGATGCGTTGAGGTCTTTTTCCATCCGTTCTTTGGTGGCCACTAAACTAAACGACAGTAATAAACAGCTGATCAATGAGATCATTGACAGCAACAGCTCTAATTTTCTGAGCACGAAGTTTTTGTTCTAGGAAAAGCTGTATATCTTTATTTTGGAAAAGGGTACCTGTTTGGTACCCTTTTTTATTGAGTAGAATCCCTGCTGATCAGACTTGATTTTAGAATGGTCGTTTCTTTGGCTTCTTCTACTGCGCGGTGTTCTATAATATTGAACATGACTTCTGCTGCTTTTTTACCAATGTCAAATGCGGGCTGAGTGATGGTACTTAGAGAAGGGTTAAGTAATGGTGCTGTGGCCAGATTGGAGAAGCTGAT
>NZ_DATMRL010000302.1:0-10000 GCF_035566355.1 Pedobacter sp. | reverse complement strand
CAGCTGATTTAGGTTTTAAAGGCCTGCAGATCCCTACCCTGGACAGCCGCTTCATTGATCTTCAGCTGGCTGCAGAAAGTAAAACTTATGCGGATGAACTGAAAGGCAGGATTGCAGCTTATGGACTGGAAATTACGGAATTGTCTACCCATCTGCAGGGTCAGCTGGTGGCGGTAAATCCTGCCTATGACCTCGCTTTTGATGCTTTTGCACCCGAACAATACAGAAATAATCCTAAAGCAAGAACGGAATGGGCTGTTCAGCAGTTAAAATATGCAGCCAAAGCCTCCGGCAATCTGGGATTGAATGCACACGCTACTTTTAGTGGTGCGCTGTTGTGGCATATGTTCCACCCATGGCCTCAAAGACCGGAAGGATTGGTAGAAGCTGGTTTCACAGAACTTGCGAAGCGCTGGATGCCTATATTAAATGAATTTGATCAATATGGCGTAGATGTATGTTACGAGATCCATCCGGGCGAGGATCTTTTTGACGGGATCACTTACGAGATGTTCCTGGAGAAAGTAAACAATCATCCCCGCGCCTGTCTGCTGTATGACCCCTCTCACTTTGTCCTTCAACAACTGGATTACATTCAGTACATTGATTTTTATCATGAAAGGATCAAGGCTTTTCATGTTAAGGATGCGGAGTTTAACCCGACTGGAAAACAAGGTACTTTTGGCGGCTATCAAAGCTGGGCCAACCGGGCAGGACGTTACCGTTCACCTGGTGATGGCCAGGTCGATTATAAAACCATTTTCAGTAAGCTGAGCCAATATGATTATAAAGGCTGGGCGGTAATGGAATGGGAATGCTGCATTAAAGATTCAAATGTGGGTGCACGGGAAGGTGCAGCGTTTATTAAAAATCACATTATCCCGGTTACCGACCGTGCATTTGATGATTTTGCATCTTCCGGTGGAAATGAAGATTTCAACAAAAAAATACTGGGTCTGAGTTAAATAACTTAGTATCCGTTAAAGTTTTATCAGGCAATAAAAACAACACACAATGAAACGAACACTTTTTATTTTAGGCTGTATCAGCCTTGCTCTGGCTTCATGCGGAGGACATGACACATCCAAATCGACTGAGGATACCACGACAACAACCAGCAGTACAGAAAGTACGGCAACTGCCCCTGCTGCAGCTTCTGGGACAGCACTTCCGGGAGAGAAACTAGTAGCAAAAGCAGATTGTATTGGCTGCCATAACAAAACCCAGAAAGTTATTGGCCCATCTTATGTGGATATTGCAGCTAAATATCCGTCAAATGACGAGAACATTAACCACTTAGCAGATAAGATCATTAATGGTGGTAAAGGCGTTTGGGGAGAAATCCCAATGACACCTCACGCGAATTTGAGTAAAGACGATGCCAAAGAAATGGTCAAATATATTCTATCCTTAAAAAATTAGTCCCAATTCATTTCATTATGAAAGAAGAGATCCAAAACAAAGATGCAGGAAGAAGGGCCTTTATTAAATCTGCAGCGGTCGCGACCGCTGCGTTTATGATTGTGCCAAGACATGTACTTGGTGGAAAAGGTTTTCTTGCGCCAAGTGACAGGTTGTTAATCGCTGGTGTTGGTGTGGGTGGAAAAGGTGAATCGGACATTGCCAACTTCTATAATAGCGGAAAGGCTGATATTGCTTTTTTGTGCGACGTTGACACCAGAAGGGCTGCAAACTCCGTGAAGAAATTTCCCAAAGCAAAGTTCTATAAGGACTGGAGGGAAATGTATGATAAAGAACATAAGAATTTTGACGCAGTGTCTATCTCGACACCAGACCACAACCATGCTATACAAACACTTGCTGCTATGCAATTGGGTAAACATGTGTATGTTCAAAAACCTTTAACGCATGATATTTATGAAGCCCGGGCATTAACTGCTGCAGCTAAGAAATACAAAGTGGTTACCCAGATGGGCAACCAGGGGGCATCAAATGATGGTCCAAGACAAATGAGAGAATGGTATGATGCCGGCCTGATCGGAGATGTGCATACAGTATACGCCTGGACAGACAGGCCGGTATGGCCGCAGGGGATTGCCTGGTCTGAAAATAAAGCAGAAGTACCTGCTGAACTGGACTGGGATCTTTGGCTGGGTACAGCACCTTATAAAGATTATGTCAATAAACTGGTGCCTTTTAACTGGAGGGGCTGGTGGGATTACGGAACCGGTGCCCTTGGCGATATGGGCTGTCATCTATTGGAGGCACCTTTCAGTGTCCTGAACCTTAAATATGCAAGTGAGGTACAGGCCAGTGTGGGTTCTGTCTATGTTGATGAATTTAAGAGGGGTTATTTCCCTGACAGCTGTCCGCCATCAAGCCATGTTACTTTAAAATTCCCTAAAACGGATAAAACAAAAGGAGACATTACCGTACATTGGATGGACGGTGGAATCCAGCCTGAAAGACCAGAAGAACTGGAAGCCAATGAAACTTTTGGTGACGGAGGAAACGGAACCTTGTTTATTGGAACCAAAGGAAAGATGATGAGCAGCACCTACAGTGCTAACCCAAGATTGCTCCCGTTAAGTAAGAATAAAGACATTAAAGTACCGGAGAAATTTGCACGCGTAAAGGGCGGTGCGGATGGCCACTATGGCCAATGGGTAGAAGCCAGTATTGCTGGTTACGGAAAACAACCTGTAAGTTCTCCTTTTGAAATTGCAGGACCACTTACGGAAGCTCTGCTCATGGCCAATCTTGCCATTAGAGGTGCTGACATCCAGCGAAAAAATTCGGAAGGCAGGGCTTTCTTTCCGGGCAGGAACATCAAATTACTTTGGGACAATGCCAATATGAGGGTCACCAATTTCGACGATGTTAATCAATATGTAAAACGTGAATACCGTAAAGGCTGGTCTTTAGGGGTATAATTTAAAGCTGAACAAGATGAAGAAAAAGATAGTATCTGCATTGCTGCTCACTGCCATCTTTGGTGGTGGCGCTGCTTTTGCGCAGAAAAAAAATACAGGTTGGATAAAACTCTTTAACGGAAAAACTACTCAGGGCTGGCATTCTTATGGAAAAACGAGTGTTGGCCAGGGCTGGAAAGCGGAAAATGGTGCATTACACCTTGACCCTAAAGCAAAACAAAATGATGGTGGTGATCTGGTAACAGATAAGGAATACAGTAATTTTCACTTAAAACTGGAATGGAAAGTAGCACCAAAAAGCAATAGCGGAATTTTGTTCTATGTGCATGAAGATCCTGCCAAGTACCAGCAAACCTATAGCACGGGCCCTGAAATGCAGGTACTGGACAATGAAGGTCATCCGGATGGAAAGATTACAAAACACCGAGCCGGAGACCTGTATGATCTGGTTAAAAGCAGCTCTGAGCCCGTTAAACCCGTTGGTGAGTGGAACAAAGTGGAAATCATCAGCAACCAGGGTAAACTGGAGTTTATACTCAATGGTGTGAAAATTGTATCTGCCACACTGTGGGATGAAAACTGGAAACAGCTGATCGCAGGAAGCAAATTTGCAACATGGCAAGGTTTTGGTACTTATAAAACCGGAAGGATTGCCTTACAGGATCATGGTGACGAGGTTTGGTACCGCAATATTTCCATCAAAGAACTATAAATTAAAGATCAAGACCTAACCAAATATGAATTTAACCAACCGAATTAAACTGTCCGGAATGATGTTCCTGGAATTTTTTATCTGGGGATCCTGGTTTGTAACCCTGGGTACATTTCTGGGCAGTAATTTGAATGCAACAGGCGCGCAAAGTGCTTCTGTGTTCTCCACACAATCCTGGGGAGCAATCATTGCTCCCTTTATTATAGGTCTAATTGCAGACCGGTATTTTAACGCAGAGAAGATTCTCGGTGTACTGCATCTTATTGGTGCTGTACTCATGTATCAGATGTACAGCGCAACAGATATCTCTGTATTTTATCCCTATGTCCTTTCTTATATGATCTTGTTTATGCCTACGCTGGCGCTGGTCAATTCTGTTTCCTTTAACCAGATGAAAGATCCTGAAAAAGAATTTTCTGTCATCAGGGTATTTGGAACGCTCGGCTGGATTGCAGCTGGTTTACTGATCAGTTTCATTTTTCACTGGGATACCGAAGCAGGTACTAAGGATGGATTGCTTAAAAACACTTTCCTGATGGCTGGGATTGCTTCTTTGGTCCTGGGTCTGTACAGCTTCACCTTACCTAAAACTCCGCCTAAAGGGGCTTCAGGTGGTAAAGTGAAAATTTCAGAAATCCTGGGTTTTGATGCCTTAAAATTATTGAAGGATAAGAATTTTGCTATATTCTTTGTCTCTTCTATTCTGATCTGTATCCCTCTGGCCTTTTATTATCAAAATGCTCACCCCTTTCTGTCCAATGTAGGCATGGACAATCCTACAGGAAAAATGACCATCGGACAAATTTCTGAGGTGCTTTTCCTGTTGCTGCTTCCTGTATTTTTTAGCCGTTTTGGTTTTAAAAAAACCATTTTGGTGGGTATGCTTGCCTGGGCAGTCAGATATGCCTTGTTTGCTTATGGAAATGCCAACGAACTCAGCTTTATGCTAATTATAGGTATTGCCCTGCACGGGATTTGTTATGACTTTTTCTTTGTTTCCGGACAGATCTACACCAATTCAAAAGCAGGTGATCAATATAAGAGTGCTGCGCAAGGATTAATTACCCTGGCCACCTATGGCGTTGGTATGCTCATCGGTTTTGAAGTAGCTGGTATGATCACAGATACCTATAAAGCAGCAGACGGGGCATTTGACTGGAAAATGATCTGGATCATTCCTTCAGGTATCGCAGCTGTTGTGTTCTTATTGTTTGCAGTCTTTTTTAACGATAAGGACAAGATTAATGAACCAAGCGTCTAAAGATTTATTTATGAAACCAGAAAACAGCAGGAGAACTGCATTAAAAAATATAGTGGTAGGAACGGTAGCCTTAGGTGCCTCTGGTGCCTTGCAAAGCTTTGCATCAGAAAAAGAATCTGTTTCAGATTCACTAAAAGGAAATATCAACCATGCGGTTTGCCGCTGGTGTTTTAGTGGTATAGACCTGGATACCTTATGTATAGAAGCGAAGAAAATCGGCATCAAAGGAATAGATCTGGTTGGCCCAGCAGATTGGCCAACATTAAAAAAACATGGTCTGTATTCGTCCATGTGTAATGGCGCAGAGATCAACCTGGTCGACGGGTTTAATGACCCTCAGTTCCATGATACCCTGGTTAAAAATTACTCGGAAATGATTCCTAAAGTAGCCGAAGCCGGCTATAAAAACCTGATTTGCTTTAGCGGTAGCCGCCGGGGCAAGGATGATGAAACTGGCTGGAACAATTGCGTAACAGGTTTAAAAAAAATCATTGGCCTTGCTGAAAAACACAACGTAGTTTTGGTGATGGAATTGCTGAACAGTAAAGTGGACCACAAAGACTATCAGTGTGACCATACGGAATGGGGTGTGGAACTGGCCAAAAGATTAGGATCAGAGAACTTCAAATTACTGTACGATATCTACCACATGCAGATTGACGAGGGAAATGTAATCAGTACGATTAAAAAGTACCATCCTTATATTGCCCACTATCACACTGCCGGTGTTCCCGGAAGGCACGAAATCGACGATAGCCAGGAATTATTTTATCCTGCAATTATGAAGGCCATTAAGGATACGGGTTTCAAAGACTATGTGGCCCAGGAATTCATCCCCGTACAGAAAAACAAAATAGAATCTTTAAAAACTGCCGTAAAAATTTGCGACGTCTAATCCTTGTAGATATGAACTCAAGAAGAACTTTTATTAAACAAACAGGCCTTGCTGCTGCTGGTGTTTTACTTATGCCTTCCCTCGCCTTTAAACCCTCTAAAAAGAAAGTAGGGATACAGCTATATTCTTTAAGAGACCAATTGCCAAAAGATGTTAAGGGAGTGATCCGAAAAGTGGCCGAAGCAGGTTACAAAGAGGTAGAAACTTATGGATACTCTGTAAAAGATAAATTCTGGGGACTGGATCCAAAGGCTTTTAGAAGTCTGCTCAATGAAACCGGATTGAAAGCACCAAGTGGTCATTACGGTATGGATAATTTTATTCAGACCGGAAATGCAGAAGAGTTAAAAACCTATATCGAGGCAGCAAATATTGTTGGCGGGAGCTACATCACCGTACCATGGCTGGGAGATGAGCTCCGGAAAGATCTTGATGGATTTAAAAATGTGGCAGGAAAGCTCAATCAGGCTGCTGAACTTTGCAAAGCATCGGGATTGAAATTGGCCTACCACAATCATGATTTTGAATTTAAATCTCACGATGGTAAAACCGGCTATGATGTGTTGCTGAAAGAAACAGATCCTAAACTGGTCCAGTTTGAAATGGACTTGTATTGGGTGGTAAGGTCTGGTAATGATCCGGTCAAACTATTTGAAGAACATTCCGGACGCTTCCCTATGTGGCATGTAAAGGATATGGATAAAACAGACCCCTCGCACAATACAGAAGTTGGAAACGGAAGTATAGATTTTAAAGAAATCTTTAAACATTCCAAGCTTGCAGGTTTAAAGCATGCCTTTCTGGAACAAGAAAACAATTACGTTCCGGACCCGTTTGAGAGCATCAAAAAAAGTTATAGCTATATCAGTTCTCAATTAATGCCTTAAGAATGAAGTTTTTTCCTCATATTTGAGGCATAGAATTTATTAAATCAATTATTTAAAACCAAGAACAGATTATTCAATGAAAGTCGCAGTTGTAGGTGCCACAGGCTTAGTCGGCACTGTTATGTTAAAAGTGTTAGAAGAACGTAATTTCCCGTTAACCGAATTAATTCCGGTTGCATCAGAGAAGAGTGTAGGTAAGGAAATCACTTTTAAGGGTAAGAAGTACGCTGTGGTGAATATGGATACTGCGATTGGAATGAAACCGGATATCGCTTTATTTTCTGCTGGCGGCGATACTTCGTTAAAACATGCTCCCCGCTTTGCTGAGGCAGGAACAACCGTTATTGACAATTCTTCTGCATGGAGAATGGATCCTTCCAAAAAATTAGTGGTTCCTGAAGTGAATGCAGATACCTTATCTATAGATGATAAGATTATTGCCAATCCAAATTGTTCAACCATTCAAATGGTGGTGGCTTTGAAACCTTTACACGACAAATATAAAATTAAACGTGTAGTCGTTTCCACTTACCAAAGCGTAACTGGTACTGGTGTTAAAGCGGTTGAGCAACTGATGAACGAACGTAAGGGTATTACTGACGGTCCAATGGCTTATGCGTATCCGATCGACCTGAACGTGATCCCTCAGATTGATGTGTTCCAGGAAAATGGCTACACTAAAGAAGAGATGAAAATGATTCTGGAAACCCGTAAAATTATGGGTGATGACAGCATCAGGGTAACTGCAACAACAGTGAGGATTCCGGTAATGGGTGGTCACTCTGAGTCGGTAAACATTGAATTCGAGAATGATTTTGATGTGAACGAAGTAAGGGAATTACTCGCTAAAACGGAAGGAATTATAGTGGTAGATGATATCGCTAACCTGAAATATCCTATGCCAAAAGACGCACATGAAAAAGATGAAGTATTTGTTGGCCGTATCCGACGTGATGAATCTCTTCCAAATACTTTAAACCTATGGATTGTTGCAGATAACCTTCGTAAAGGTGCCGCAACCAATGCAGTTCAGATTGCAGAATATTTGTTAAGATCAGAACTTATTTAATTATACTTTTTTGAAATGTGATGCCGGACAGCTTGCTGTTCAGCATCACATTTTTTTTATGGATAACCTGTTCAATATGAAGTTTAAGCACTTCGCTCTCCTGATTTTTCTTCCTTTATTACCTGTTAAGGGATTTACCCAAAGTCCTGTTCAAAAGCTGGAGGCAGCTTATCAGGAATTTACAGCTGATCCGCAAACCAGGTATGCCATGACCTCTCTTTGTGTACTGGACGCGGGAACTGGGAAAGTATTGTTTGCACGAAATGAAAATATAGGTCTGGCGACGGCCTCTACCCTAAAGACCATCACATCTGCAACAGCTTTTAGTTTACTGGGCAAAGATTTCAGGTACCAGACAACATTGTCTTATAGCGGTAGCATCAGTAATGGAGTACTGAAAGGAGATCTGGTCATTACCGGAAGTGGTGACCCTACCCTGGCTTCTTCCAGGTATCCGCAAAGCAAGGAGAACAATATTCTGAATCAATGGGTTGCTGCAGTTAAGGCTGCGGGGATCACCCGTATAGAAGGCCGCGTGATTGGCGATGATACCGCCTGGGGTACCTCTTCTACACCTGAAGGCTGGATCTGGCAGGATATTGGCAACTATTATGGCGCAGCGCCGTCTGCGTTGACCTGGAGAGAGAACCAATTTGACATTCACTTAAGGGCAAACCGCTCTGAAGATCCGGCTGTGTCGATACTGAACATCGTACCATCCATGCCTTATCTTAAAATTGTAAATGAGCTCAAAGCCGGAACAGAAGGCAGTGGAGATAACGCGTATGCCTATTTGCCTCCTTTGTCTTCTATTGCTTATTTGAGAGGAAGCTGGGCATTGGGCATCCGAAAAACAGGGATTTCTGCAGCACTTCCAGATCCTGCCTATGATGCTGCCTATCGTTTACAGGACACCCTGAAACGTGTGGGTATTATCAGCACACAGGAAGCGGTCAGCGGCCGTAAAATCCTGGCTGACAACGGAAAAATACCTGCCGTTACGGAGAAGATCAGCACCATTTCTTCGCCATCTTTGAGTGAGATGATCTATTGGTTCAACAAGAAAAGCATTAACCTGTATGGGGAAAACTTATTGAGAACCCTTGCCTCGAAGGCAGGAAAACCAGCAACAACGAAAAACGGGGCTGCTGTTGAAATCAGCTACTGGGCCAGCAAAGGACTGGATAAAAATGCATTGAATATCATCGATGGCAGCGGGCTTTCGCCTGCAACGCGGGTTACGACCAGTGCCATGGCGAGTGTATTGTTCCAGGCCCAGAAAGAAGATTGGTTTCCGGATTATTACAAGTCCCTTCCGGAAAATAATGGCATGCAGCTGAAAAGCGGCACCATCAGTGATGTTTCTGCCTTTGCCGGTTACTATACCGATCCGGCAGGCAGAAAGTATATTATTGTAATCAATGTCAATAATTACTCTGGCACCGGGATCAACAAAAAATTGTTCCGGGTACTGGACGCCTTAAAATAGCAGGGACAGACATTATCATTTTTATTAATAAATTGCATCTTTTAATGCCAATTATCAATTTCATAAAATATACATCCATGAACAGATTTTTCCAGGTTGCCTGTTTGATATGCTTTTGCACACCGCTTTATAGCCAGAACATGCCGGCACCAGGCAATAACTCTTTTCCGGCAGAAACCGTAAATACAAGCCTGCCACCGGAAATCGCCATCATTCCGGAACCCGTTCTGATGACCAAAAGTTCAGGGCATTTCATTTTACCGGAAAATGTAATGGTACAAGCTATGGCCACCCCGGAAATGAAGTTTGTAACAGATCATCTGCAGGAAAGAATATCTACAGCTACCGGCAGCTTCATATCTACCAGCAATAACGCAGCTTCGGCTATCATTAAGCTGGTCCTGAATGAAAGAGCCAATGCACAACTGGGGAAAGAAGGATATCAGTTATCGGTAACACCAACACAAGTTACCATGCGGGCAAACACAGAAACCGGGCTGTTCTATGCAGTACAAACCTTGCTGCAATTGTTCCCGAAGGAAATCGAATCTAAAGACCTGGCCAAAGATGTACAATGGAAAGTGCCCTGTGTAGAAATTACAGATTATCCACGGGTAGGCTGGAGAGGCCTTATGTTTGACGTAGCCCGTCATTTTTTTACTAAAAATGAGGTAAAGCAATACATCGATGCCATGTCAAAATATAAATACAATATTCTGCATTTGCATTTAACTGACGACGAAGGCTGGCGGCTGGAGATTAAAGGCTTGCCTAAACTGACTGAAGTTGGGGC
>NZ_DATMRL010000301.1:0-3629 GCF_035566355.1 Pedobacter sp. | reverse complement strand
TATTTTTTCTTAATGCAATTTCCTAAAATTATTAGCTCAACTATTCGATGCATTATAGTCAGAAATAAATATTGAGACGTATTTAATGAACCAAAGTGAAGGAATAGAATACTGTTTTTTTATGCTTACTTTATTCGGTTTTCAGCATTTCCGTTTTGTTTTTCGCAATACCAATGTTAGCGGTTCGTGCTTTCATACATGTCTTTTTTTATTTGACTAACTCTTTACTCTTCGACTGCTGAATTTTGTAAAAAGTGTCGAGGCCTTTAAATGTAAACAAAATGCCGGCTAATCCAAGGAACGAACGAATCCAATTCATGTCTTTCCATTGTGATAAAGCCGCTTTTATTTGTTCAGTATGTCCCTCAATTAGAGAAGTGAAAATTATAATATCACGGGGAACAAAATAGATGAAAGTTAAAATGGCAATAATTGCATACAGTAAAAATGAGATGGAGAAATAAAGACGTAATGAAATTGAATCTTTCCAAAATAAAATTATTGTAAGCAGGATTAGAAACTGATTAATGGGAGCAATGATTGCAAAGAAATTTCTTGGGTCAACCTGATTATAATAATTTCTTGCAGTTTGAATAGAGGCCGGAATATCAGCTCCCCAACTTTTGGAATCAACTACAAGATTGTAAATGGTTATCATCAAGAGTCCTGATGCAGAAATGATTGATAAAAACAGTATTAATTTTTTCATGACTATGAAATTTTGTTTCGTGTGCGAAATTATTTGCCATTTTTTATTTCTTTTAATCTTATGTTATGCGTTCGTGCTACGCTGACCATTGGTGTCCCCCTTGTATTGTTCTGTTAATCATTTTTTGGTTTGCAACTCAAAACAGTTATGCCACAAAAATAGAATCTTGATTGTATAACTGAAAATTTCTGCGTTCTGTCAAGTGATTTAAAAATAGTCATGCCGTTACCGATAGCTGTTGGATTTAGAAAAAGATGATACTCGTCAATAAGTCCTTCTTTTATTAGTGATGAAACAAAACCTGCACCGCCATAAACAATAATGTCTTTACCGTTTTGTTTTTTTAAGTTGGCAATCTCTTCTGCAAGATTTCCTTTTGCCAAAGTAGTGTTGTTCCAGGTTGACTTGTCAAGTGTTTTGGTGAAAACAACTTTTGGAGTGTCAACCATTTTTTTTGCAAGTGAAAATTCAGGGCTGGCAGGTTTGTTGTTTACAACATTCTCCCAATAATTTACAAAGCCGTCCGTCATTTTCCTGCCAAGTAGAATGGTGTCTGAAGAATCAATAAGGGAATTGATAAACTCATAGAGTTTGTCATCTTCATCCCAGGTCATCCAGTCCAGTTCTCCATTTGGTCGTGCAACATATGCGTCTAAGGACAGGTTCATGTGTAATTTTAATTTTCTCATCGCTGGTTGATTTTAATTGTTAGTGATTTATTCGTTTCCAGGGTGAATCTCCGTCTTCGCGATTAGACAATGTGCTAGTCGCTGAGGCGAGACTCAACTGAGAAACAAACGTTCAGTTACCGCTAATATAGTACCAAAGTTCTTTTTCCCCGGGGAGTCACCGCCACACGTACCTGGACGTAAATGGCCTTTTTGAATAAATACGATAAATTAAAAAATCAACAGTCCTGAAGCGCTCATTTGAACTATGCTTGTTTTAAAATTAAATTGCTGACATTTGAGATAGAAACATTCAATATGAATTGACGGGTATACGAGGCAGTTACAAAATATATTTACGAAACTTTAGGAAAAGAAGCAGGTGTCAAAATTGAAGAGTACAGAAAAGATTGTAAAGGGAAGTCCGGGGTTGATTATCGTTAA
This sequence comes from Pedobacter sp., assembly GCF_035566355.1. Lineage (GTDB taxonomy): Bacteria > Bacteroidota > Bacteroidia > Sphingobacteriales > Sphingobacteriaceae > Pedobacter. The sequence continues at coordinate 1,808 of NZ_DATMRL010000301.1, read as the reverse complement.
AGCAATAAACAAGGAACATATCATTTGCCTTTGGGAAAATGAAAATAAAATTCATACTGCTTTTTTAGAATTATAATAACCAGCAAATTCTGATTACGCGCTTAAATTTATAATATTGGTTTATGAGTAAGCTATATATAAAAAATATGGTCTGTGATCGTTGTATCCGGGCAGTAAAACAAGAATTAGAAAAACTCCATGTGCATCCAAAAGAAGTTGCGCTTGGTGAAGTGGAATTAGAAAAACCTTTAACTTCAAAACAATCAGAACAATTTAATTCCCGATTGAAGGAATTAGGATTTGAATTATTGGATGATCAGAAGCAGAAACAAATTGAAGTTGTTAAAAACCTTCTTATTCAAAAAGTTCAGCAAGGTGAAATACCAGAACATTTCAGCATCAGCGAATTTCTTTCTAAATCCCTGAAGAAAGATTATATAAATATTACCCGTCTCTTTTCAGAAGTAGAAAGCACTACCATTGAGCAATTTTTTATTCTGCAAAAGATTGAGAAGGTAAAAGAATGGCTGGCTTATAATGAATTTACGCTTAGTGAAATCGCCTGGAAATTGGGTTACAGTAGCGTGGCTCATTTGTCTGCTCAATTTAAAAAAATAACCGGCCTTACCCCGAGTGATTTTAAGAAAGTGGGGGGCATACGCAAAGCCCTCGATAAAATTTAGCCTGCAATTAAATACAACTCTTTTACAAAATCCTGTAACAGTTATGCTCTCTGTTAACGGAACTTTGCTTAATTAATAAAAGAGATTAAGTATGAGTTCCGACAATAATCATTTCGATATACCATTAATTGGGGTAGATAGCGAACATTGCGCGCTTATTGTAGATAAAAGCCTTGCAAAAGTAAAAGGCATACAAAAGCATCATGTGGAGTTGAATAACCAGCAAGCCGTAATAGAAACTGATATCGATTCAGAAACTATAAAAAAAGCTGTGCAATCAATACGCGAGTCGGGCTATGATGTGGCAACGATAAAAAAACAATTTCCGGTTACGGGCATGAGTTGTGCCTCCTGCGCTGTAAGTGTTGAATCCATCCTGAACTCAGAGCAAGGCGTTGTACAGGCAACAGTAAACCTTGCAGCCAATAGTGTACTTGTAGAATATATTCCAACTATCATTGAACCAAAAGATATGAAACTGGCAGTGCAGGGAATAGGCTATGATTTGGTAATTGATGAAACGGATGGAGCGAAAGAAGAATTGGAAAACATACGACAGGAACATTTAAGCCAATTGCGTAAGCGCACATTTTGGGCAATCATTCTATCTGTGCCTCAGGTAATCATTGGGATGTTCTTTATGAATATCCTTTATGCCAATTTTATTTTATGGGCTTTGGCAACACCTGTTGTAATATGGTTGGGCCGGCAGTTTTTTATCAATGCGTGGAAACAAGCCAGACATCGCTCTGCAAACATGGATACATTGGTTGCACTCAGTACAGGTATTGCTTATTTTTTCAGTGCCTTCAATACTGTTTTCCCTATATTTTGGGAGAACAGAGGTTTACAGGCGCACGTATATTTTGAAGCGGCTTCTGTTGTAATTGCATTTATTTTACTGGGGAAATTATTAGAAGAAAAAGCGAAAGCCAATACTTCATCCGCCATAAAAAAACTGATAGGCTTACAACCAAAAACTGTTGCTATCATTCATGAGGGTGGGCATATTATGGAAATTCCCATTGCACAAGTAAAAGTTGGTGATTTGTTATTAGTAAAACCAGGAGAAAAAATCCCTGTGGATGGTACTATCCGTGAAGGCGAATCGTATGTAGATGAGAG
>NZ_DATMRL010000300.1:0-10404 GCF_035566355.1 Pedobacter sp. | reverse complement strand
CTCCGGATCCACGAAGTCCAGAATTTTAAGAGCTGGCTGCACGTACTGGCCAGAAACTATTGTCTGATGGCCATTCGGAAATCATCCAAAAACAATACGGTCCCTCTGGAAGAAACATTTGTGGAAAACAGTGAGTTTGTGCATCTTGATATCGACGATACAAAAGAACAGCAGCTTACCGTAATGGAAAAGTGCATGGAGACGCTTCCCGACGAGCAAAGAATTAGTGTGGATTTGTTTTATCTGCAGGAAAAGTGCTATAAAGAAGTGGCCGAAATAACCGGATATGAAATGCTTAAAGTGAAAAGCTATATTCAGAACGGTAAACGGAATTTGAAAATTTGTATGGAGAAGAACAGCAGTGAATAAGGATTGGTTAGATATAGATGTTTTAGAAGATTACCTGGATGGTAAACTTGATGCCAGATCAATGCACATGGTGGAAAAGCACGCCCTGGAAGATCCTTTTGTGGCGGAGGCTTTGGCGGGTTTAAGTGCATCACCGAAACGGTCACTTCAATCCATTTCTTTGCTTCAGAAGCAATTACAGGATAGAGTAGCTGCTCAGGCAACGCATAAAAAGAAAGCTGTAGTCACCTGGCAGCGCTTAAGTATTGCTGCAGCTGCAGCTGTAATGTTTATTTCCGTGAGCATTGTGTTCTGGATGAAAAATAATGCAGCCAGGGAACAGATGGCAAAACAACAGCCAAAAAAGGTAGATGTGGTCATTGCGCCAAAAGAAAGTCAGGTAGCTACAGCCCGTCCGGAAAAAACAACAGAGACAGCACCTCCTGCACCGGCATCTGTTAAAGCAGATAAAGAGATGGATAAAGCCATTGCAGCAGCAAAAACAAATGCATATGCGGCTGTTGCAGATAAAAAGAAAGAAAAAAAAGAGGAGGAAATGGCTCCTATGGCGAGAAAGATGGCTGCGCCTGTACCGGCCACTGCCATGGTTGCAAGAAGCAAAATAGCGGAGGCCGCCCCTCAGCCAAGGGATGGATATGAAAGCTACAGGACTTATCTGGAAAAGAATAAAAGATTAACCCGTAATGAGGAGAATCCTTTTGTACTTCTGACTTTTACCGTGGACCAGAAGGGCAAACCGGGTGCATTCAAAATACTAAGTCATTCTGCACAAAACTATATGGAGGAGGCCATCAGACTCGTTAAAGAAGGGCCAGACTGGGTATTGCCGGATCAGGGCAGCAATGAAGTGACCCTCCAAATAGATTTCTAATAAAAAAAGCAACCTTGTGGGTTGCTTTTTTTATGATCGATAGGGCCTTAAGGCCTTAAACAGATTAAAAGAAAAGATGTATTACAGCATACACCAGACCGGCAAGTACTGCTGAAACCGGGATGGTCAGTATCCATGCCCAAAGCAAGCGAACTGTAACCCCCCAGCGTACCGCTGAAACCCTTTTTAATAAACCCACCCCAACAATTGAACCTGTAATGGTATGTGTAGTAGATACAGGAATACCGAAGTGCTCAGTAATTCCGAGAGTTACTGCACCGGCAGCCTCTGCGGCAACACCTTCAAAAGCGGTTACTTTCGTAATCTTGGAACCCATGGTCTTTACGATTTTCCATCCGCCGCTCATCGTGCCCAATGCAATTGCTGCATAACAGGAAATCGGGATCCACTCTGGCATGACATCACCTGTGTGCAATACGTTTGCAGCCACCATCGCTACGTAGATAATACCCATTACTTTCTGGGCATCATTACCACCATGTGTAAAACTTAATGCTGCAGAAGAGATCAGCTGAAGTCTTTTGAACCACTTTTCTGCAACAGACGGCCGGGCATGTTTGGAAATGTGCAGGATAATGATGGAAATGATCACAGAGATCATCATACCAATAACCGGTGCCAGAACAATGAAGGCAATTACTTTAAAGATTGGTGCAAAGTTAATTGCTGCCAGGGCATCGTGCCCAAGAGTCATTGCTTTCGCCATACCTGCTCCTGCAAAACCTCCAATTAAAGTATGGGAAGAACTGGAAGGTATACCAAACCACCAGGTGAAGAGGTTCCATACAATGGCGGCTACCAGTCCTGCAAAGATCACTTCCAGGGTAATATAATTTTCTACAACCGTTTTGGCGATTGTATTGGCTACTTTATGGTCCGTAAAATAAAAGTAGGCTGCGAAATTGAATAAAGCCGCCCAAAGTACAGCCTGAAAAGGAGAAAGTACTTTGGTGGATACAATTGTCGCAATAGAATTCGCTGCATCATGAAAGCCATTGATATAATCGAATCCAATAGCCAAAATAATTACAACGACCAGTAAGGTTGTTACCATTTTTTGAAGTTTTAAGCGTTCTTTACCAAAATAGATTCCAACACATTCGCTGCATCTTCACATTTATCAGTTGCAAGTTCTAAAGTTTGCAGAACTTCTTTTTGTTTAATTAATTCAATAGCGTTAGTTTCAAATTCAAACAGACGGGCAATAGCCAGATTGCAAACGTAATCTGCCTGGTTTTCACCGCTGTTGATCCTTACACAAGCATCAGCAATTACACGGATGTTTTTGAAACTTCTCAATTCTTTGATTGCTTTTTCAAGATCTGTACACATTTCCACCAGCAATTCTGCAAGTTTAATCATAGAATCACCAATTTTGGTAATGTTATACAATTCGATGTTCGTTGCTGAAGCGTGGATATAATCTGCAATGTCGTCTACTGCACTCGCCAGAGAGTGGATATCTTCTCTGTCAAACGGGGTAATGAAGTTTTTGCTTAATTCCAGGAATATAGAGTGGGTAATGTCATCCCCAACATGCTCCAGACGTTCAACTTCTTTAATATGCTCTTTTCTTTTTTCCAGATCAGTGGTGCTTAAAGCAAGTAATAAGGCTTCAGAGATCTTTAAAACGTTGCTTCCTGCTTGTTCAAATAGGGGCTGAAATTTTTTGTCTTTAGGCGTAAAGAACTTAAAAATATTATTCATCTGTATGTTTTAGTTTCTTTTATTCGTCAAATGGAGGTGCAGGCCTTTAATCTCTCTAAGCATACGCCCTGTCTATTTTAACTACAAAATATTTTACAAAAGTAGGATTGCAATGTTAAGTTAGTGTTAAGTATTGGGTTTACACTAATTTGTTATTAAATTTTTAACCAATCTTTTCCAGGGTAAAGGCAAAGGTGGTTCCGATTTGCAGCGTGCTTCGCACAGAAACGATCTGCTGGTGTGCTTCCAGGATATGTTTAACAATAGCCAAACCAAGTCCTGTTCCCCCAACTTCCCTTGCCCGGTGGGTATCAATCCGGTAAAAACGCTCAAACAATCTTGGCAGATGTTTTTCATCTATCCCGATACCGTCATCCGTAACCTCAATCAGATACTGGTCATGAAGTTCGAAAATTTTAATGGCTGTAGAACCGTGGTCTTTTCCATATTTTAAGGAATTCTGAATCAGATTGATCAGTACCTGGCGGATTTTTTCACGGTCTGCCCTAACCATGGCCGGATGGGTATACTTCTCTTTGAAAAACAGCTGTATATCTTTAGTCCGGGCTTTATCCTCCATGGTTTCCATCACTTCTTTGGCCAGCAGGACAAAATCGAACTTTTCATAATTGATCGGGATCTCACCGCTTTCCAGTTTGGAGATCGAGTCCAGATCATTAATCAGATAGCTTAGCCGCTCTACATTCTTTTCTGCTTTTTTTAGAAATTTTACAGCCAGTTCCGGATCGTCCGTAATGCAATCCTGTAAGGTTTCTATATAGCCCTGAATGGCAAATAGCGGTGTTTTGAATTCATGGGAAACATTAGACAAAAATTCTCTTCTGAATTGCTCCTGTTTTTTCAAAACCTCAATCTCTTTCTTTTTAGCGCCAGCCCATTCCTTTACCTCCTGCTCTACATCATTAATCGGGTCCGTACTTACATACTCGCCCAGTGCATCTTTCAAATCTTTGCCCAATTTCAGGTTATGGATCAGCTTATAGATCAGTTTGACCTTAGAGTAAATGTATTTTTCCAATAGGTAGTAAAAGACAATGAAGCTGGTTATAAAGGAAACTCCAAAAGAAACCAGCATGTAATACCAGCTGTTTTGGAAATGAAAATTGACCAGACTGATGGATAAGCCCACCGCCAATGCGGTAATAAATACAAGGACACTTAATTTCATCTATTTATTTTATTGTTTTTTATTGTCAGATAGAGCCTTTGATGCTTAACCTGATTGTAGCTCAATCTGCTATCATCTGGTTAAGCATGTCGGTTTATAGGGCAAGTTACAAGATTAATTCTAATCCCCTATTAAATTTAGATTAAGCCATGGCCCCCATGACCGGATCGGTAATCGATTCTTCTTCTGTTTCTACATGGCCGGCGTATTTTCTAAGATAGCCAGGGCTTTCTGTGCTTTCCAGGATAACATCGTACCAGCCATAACTCTTTTTCAGAACAACAGTCAGTTCGGTTTTTCCTTTGGCGGGTATACGTACTATACCTGGTAATGCATGATTGTACGAGGTATTTTTTACGTTTAAGCTGTGTTCACGGTTAGCGGTATTTTCAATGATCAGCTTGATATTCCCACTTAGTTTTTTGTTTAGCCTGCTGGTGGATTCATAGGTACAGCTGACCCGCAGCTCGGGATCCTGTTTGCTTCCGCTAAACTGCCTGAAAAAACCGTTGGGACCATGTACCGCAATGTCGTACCGGTCCTCTGAAAATTCCTGCAGACTTATTTCATCTGCAAGCTGCGCTCCAGGACTTACAGCATAGGCTCTTGGTCTGACTTCATTTTTGGTATTATAGGTACTGATGTTAAATGCAGCCCCGGTATTCTCTGTTTTAGCGCCGAAAAGTGTTTTTCCAGCTTCCATAACCAGTTCAATTCCGGTCTTTTCGGAATTTAAAGTGCCATCAGCATATAAACGATAAGGCAGTGCACAGGCAGGTTTCATTCCTTTTTCCTGTTTTGGCATAAAAGGAGAGCTCATTGGGGAGAAGGCAGGATGCGTGTTGATGTTCTCTATATCTGCCTTACTCAGCGGACTCGGCTTAACCTGAGGGGGCTTGTTCTTCGCATTCTGTATGGTATCAATTACAGCCTCTCTTTTCAAAGCTGCAGGAGGGGACAGTTTTTCGCCCTTGTAAGGTCTGAATACAGAAGTGAGATCTCCGCAGACGGCTCGTCTCCAGCTGCTGATGTTGTTGCTTTTTATGTTTTTGTTTGTTTTCTTGCTTAGAAACTTTTCAAGGAACATTAATGACGACGTATGGTCGAATACCTGGGAGTTTACGTAGCCGCCCTTACTCCATGGAGAGGCAACCACAAACGGGATCCGGTAACCCAAACCTAAAGGGCTTCCCGCAATTCGTTCAAATTCTACATCTGCATCAATGCCAGAGGAAACCTTGCCTGTTGAAGCATCTTTTGGATTAGGTGCAACAAATGGTGGTAAATGATCGAAGTAACCATCATTTTCATCATAAGTTAATATAAATATGGTTTTCTTCCATATCTCCGGATTTTTAGTCAGGATATCAAGTGCTTCCGATACATACCAGGTACCATAGAGAGGAGAACTGGTATGGTCTGAAAAACGCTGCGGGGCAACCAGCCAGGATACTGTTGGCAGTTTGCCTTGGTCTACATCTTTTCGGAATTCATGAAAGATATCATTTTTAGGAATATTGATGGTTTGCTGAGCACCCTGATCATCGGTGAAGGTATAGGGGGCCAGGGCCAGATAGTCTTCTGGTGATTTGATATTAGTGGTAAATGCTTTATTGATGAGATTCTTCTCCTTTTCCGAGAGTTTATCATACTTCTCTTTAACTTCTTCCGCAGTTAATTTTGGAGAGCTGGTAGAGTCTCCATTTTTTCTGAAATAAGCAGAAAGTTTTACATGGTGCCTTTTGATATATTCCAGCGGATTGTCGCCGTAGTTTCCCAGCCAGTCATCTGTTTCTTCGGGTAGTTTGGCTGTCCATACTTCGTTCTGGTAAACTCTCCAGTCAATGCCATTGTTTTCCAGTACTTCCGGGAAGCTCTCCCAGTCTACAAAGACGTTGTCTTGTGATTCTGCCTGAGAATTGTTTACTACTGCAATGGATTCACCATTCTGTTCCGGTCTGATGGTGCCTGTCCAGAAGAACAGGCGGTTTGGTGTTGTTCCTGTCAGGGAAGAGCAAAAGCTGTGGTCGCATACGGTGAAGGCATCTGCAAGTGCGTAATAAAAAGGAATATCTTCCCTTTTGTAATAACCCAGGCACATGGAGGATTTTGCCGGTACCCAATGGTTATGTTTTCCCTGATTCCTTGCGGCAACCTGGTCTGGCCAGGAGTGGGCAAGGCCACCTTGCCAGGTAATTTTCGTCTTATTAATGTCTACATGGAAGGGAGCATAAGTATTTCCTTTCTGATCTTCCTGAAGCCAGACCTTATTGCTGTTTGGAAGTCTGACCGCCCTTGGGTCATTAAATCCTCTGACACCTTTTAAAGTTCCAAAAAAATGATCAAATGAACGATTTTCCTGCATCAGGAAAACGACATGCTCTGCATCATAAAACGTAGTGCCCGGATCGGCATTGATGGCCATCGCTTTTTGTATCGACATTGGGATAACACTAGCCATTCCTGTTGCGCCGCTGAGCAGGGCCGCTTTTTTAAGAAAATCTCTTCTTGAATCCATGTAATAAAGATATGAGGTTTTGTGGTTTTTTTACTTTCCGTGAAGTAACGGCAACCAGGTTAATTAAAGAGGGAAAAGCTGTAATGTTTTTGTTACCAATTTACAGTTCTGTTAACAAATGCTAAACGAAAATAATAGTATTTGTTAACTCAGAATTTTTATCCTGCTAACACCCGGAACTTAATATTGCGTCCAAAACTATTAAAGATTCCAGACTTACATGAAAATTCTTTACAAACCAAAAATGAGCATAGTAACCTTGCTGTTTCTATGTCTCTTGCCCTATTTAACCTGGGCACAAACTAAAATCACAGGAGTCGTTAGAGATGACTCACAACAAGCCATTCCCGGCGTAAGTGTACTTGTTAAGGGAACAAAAAGAGCAGTATCGACAGATCAGTCCGGTCGTTTTAGCCTGGAGGCAGGCACTCAGGATATTCTTGTTTTCAGTTCTGTAGGTTTTTTAAGGCAGGAGGTCCCGCTTAGCGGCAGTACAACTCTGAATGTGATCCTTAAAGCAGACTCGAAGAATTTAAATGAAGTAGTGGTTACGGCACTGGGCATCCGGAAGGAGAAAAGAAACCTGGGTTATGCCATCCAGGAAGTGAAAGGTGCAGATCTGGTGAAAGCCAGAGAAGCGAATCCGGTAAACGGACTGGTGGGAAAGGTAGCTGGTTTAACCGTTGGTGTTTCTTCAGAACTCCTGGGCAGGTCATCTGTATACCTGCGTGGAAACAGTGTGAATCTGGTGGTGGTTGATGGAGTACCGATCAATTCCGATACCTGGAACATCAATCCGGATGATATTGAAAGTTATACGATACTAAAAGGACCGGCTGCGGCAGCATTGTATGGCTATCAGGCTTACAATGGAGCCTTGCTGATTACCTCTAAAAAAGGAAAGATTAACGATAAAGGATTCACGGTTGAACTGAATTCAAGTACTCAGTTTAACAAAGGTTTTATTGCTTTGCCTAAAAGCCAGGACGAATATGGTGCCGGTGAACATAGTGCTTATGCCTTTGGCGATGGTAAAGGAAACGGCTTAAATGATGCAGATTATGACATCTGGGGTCCCAAGTTTGAAGGTCAGCTGATCCCGCAATATGACAGCCCGGTGGATAAGAATGGCGTACGTCAGGGTACACCATGGGTGGCCCGTGGAAAAGACAATTTAAAGAGGTTTATCCAGACGGGTGTTCTGTCGGCCAATAATATTGCCTTGTCTACTGCCAATGATAAATATAATTTAAGGGTATCCATCTCGAATAATTACCAAAAGGGGATTATACCAAATACCGATTTGAACATCAATAGTTTTAATGTAAGCGGAGGGTATAACCTGAGTGCAAAGTTGAAAGCAGAGGCTTATATCAATTACAGCAGACAGTATTCCAAAAATATACCGGATGTTAACTATGGTCCAAACAGTGTTATTTACAATATGACGCTTTGGGGCGGAGCAGATTGGAACATCGATGACATGAAGAATTACTGGCAGCCAGGAAAAGAAGGTATACAGTCAGTCTTTGCAGAATATACGCGCTATCACAATCCTTATTTTATGTCTTATGAATGGTTACGAGGTCATCAAAAAAATGATGTGAATGGTTATGCTTCTTTAAACTACAGTTTCATTAAGGGTTTAGACCTCATGTTGAAAACACAGGTGTCTACCTACGATCAGTTAAGAACGGAAAAAATGCCCTTTTCTGCGCATCCATATGGCAGAGAGCAAGCCCTTGGTGATTACCGCGAGGATAGGAGGAGTATGTTTGAGAACAACACACAGTTGATCCTGAAGTTCAACAAGAACATAGACCAAACTTTTGACATCAGTGCTTTTGGTGGAGGAAACATCCGTAATTTTAATTACAACTCCAGTTTCACCACAACAGATTACCTGAATGTTCCCAATGTATATAATTTTTCTAACTCCAAGAATCCGGTAAAAGCATTTAATTTTAATTCCAGTATGCTGGTGATGAGTGCATTCTACTCCGTAGATTTAAGCTTTAAAAAATATTTAAATTTAAATACAACAGGCCGGATAGATAAAAACTCCGCTTTACCTCCGGGGCATAACGCGGCTTTTTATCCTTCGGCATCTTTAAGTTCTGTTTTTTCAGATTATACGACCTTGCCATCATTTATTTCTTTTGCCAAGCTGAGGGCTTCTTATGCGAACGTGAAGGATCCTGGTTTGGGTACACTGGATTATATAGGTGCTACGCCACTGCAGACCTATCCTTTGGGTTATGGCGCTGAGTATACGTCATCTTATGGTGGTCCGGGTTATGGATTGTCATCACCTTACAGCATCAGACCTTCTTATAACAATCAGCCGGCAGCTTATTATACCGACAATCTGATCGACATCAATTCAATTAAGGCACAAAGCAGGACCAATTATGAGCTTGGAGCCGATTTGAAATTCCTGAACAACCGTTTGGGTTTGGAAGGTACCTGGTTCAGGTATGTTGACGGACCAAAGATCATTAAACAAGCCATTACATCTGCTACGGGTTTCACTACAAACACCATCAACGGAAGAAAAACACAGAACCAGGGGGTGGAGTTGAGTTTGTCGGGTGCGCCGGTAAGTAACGAACGTTTTGGCTGGGATGTATTGGTGAACTGGTCTACCTATAAGCAAACCTATAAAGAACTTGCCCCGGGAGAAACTTATGTTGATCAGTTTTTCAAAACAGGCGACAGGATTGATAATGTATATGGTTCCGTTCTCGCTAAAACACCAGATGGAAAAGTGATCCATACCTCCAGCGGTACCCCGATTGCTTTACCCGTGAACCAATTGCTGGGTCACGCTGATCCAAACTGGGTTTGGAGTATCAGCAACAAGTTCCGATATAAAAACTTCAGCTTCAGTTTCCAGCTGGATGGTAAAGTTGGTGGCGTTATGCAGGATTATGTGCGTCTTAAATCTTTTCAGGGTGGTCGTCAGATCGAGACCGTTCAGGGTAAAATGGGAGAAGCCCGTTACCAGGATTTTCTTCATGTAAATGATAAGAATTATAAAGGAACCTGGGTAGGCGATGGTGTTGTGGTTGCCAATAACGGAAAGATCAAATTTGATCCGGTTACAGGTGTGATCACCAATTATAATGAGCTCAGCTTTGCGCCCAATACTACACCTCAGTTGCTGCAGGATTATATAGGTGTTTTCTATAATGCGAAGGAAAACACCATGATGAGCCGGACGTATGCAAAACTCAGGGAGGTGACCATAGGTTATCAATTGCCTAAAAAACTATTGTCCGGGACATTTATCCGTACGGCTGGTATTTCGGTGGTTGGCAGGAACCTGCTTTATTTCATCAACTCTACCTATAACGATGTTGATGTTGATCAGTACTCGGGACGTGAGGCAACTTCTGGCTTACAGACACCAACGACAAGAAGCATCGGCTTTAATGTAAATGTTACTTTCTAATCTATAAATAAGAAGATCATGAAGAAAATATATAGTATTGTTTTTCTTTTCATCACCCTGGTTATGGCCAGCGGTTGTAAAAAAGAATTTGAAGATAAATTCAAAAATCCAAACCAGGCAGAGCATGTGCCGCCTGACCTGATCTTTACAGGGATCATTAATGAAATGTATGAAGCACCATTTGGAGGTTCTGAAAGATGGGGACAGTATACTGCGGCTAATTATTTTTATTACAACACCAACAACTATGACTGGACCGGAGCAAGCCTGGATTA
>NZ_DATMRL010000299.1:0-7623 GCF_035566355.1 Pedobacter sp. | reverse complement strand
CCGCTCGAAGATGAACTTGTAGCTACCCCGTTTGAAGCAGACGCCTCTCTTTGCTCAGAAAGCAGCAAGGTTCTTTTTTCCCTTTTTTCTTCCGCGATCTGAGCAAGCCTTTGCTCTTCTTGCTTTTTGGCTACTTCAGCTTTCTTAAAACTGTCAAGCCTTAGACTATCTTTTACCATTTTTATGGCAACCTGTCTTGCTTCTTCTTCCTTCTGCTTATTGCTGCAAGATGCCATCACTACAGCAGTAAGTAATACAATTGATATTATCCTTTTCATTGTTTTGCGTGTTAGTTTAACAATAGATTAGGTATTGTAACAAAATAATGCCAAATCTTTTCTTTTACTTATTCATGATAGAATTCTCCTCTTCAAAACCGGCCCTGTCTATACGATCTTCCTCCCCATCCGGATTGTGAGAAATCCAGTCATTATCGCTGTTCAAGCTATTATACAAGGGATTAGAAGAATGATCTGCATCTAATCCAAGGTTTTCTTCACCATCTTCCTGACCTGCGATTGTATGCTTTATATTTTTTTTTCGAACCAGATTTTGCTTTTTCATAATCAACCTCCTTATCCTATATACTATACAATTCTAAACTGCTATATAGATAGGAACAAATGGTATAGGTAAAAGGTTTGCCTCAATAATGATCAAAGCAATTTCACCAGATTGCGATATTCATTTTTATTTCAGTACTTTCACGTCAAACTATATATAATAATTAATATGCGTAAAACAGGAAAAGTAAAATGGTTTAATTCTTCAAAAGGCTTCGGCTTTATCACACCGGAAGAAGGAGGCAAAGATATATTCGTGCATTTTTCTGCTATTGCAGGAGATTCTTTCAGAGAGCTAAATGAAGGAGACAGTGTAGAGTTTGAACTTAATGATGGTAAAAAAGGACCTGAAGCCTCAAACGTAACCGTTCTATAGTCATACTATTTTTAAACCATTCAGGGGTTTGCTTATGCATTGCCCCTTTTTCATATGCAATCCTCCCAGGTAAAAACAATTAGTATTTTAGGTTGTGGCTGGTACGGCCTTCCACTGGCAAAAGCACTACTGGCCCAAGGCTACCATGTCAAAGGTTCAACTACAAGCCCGGATAAATTAAGTTTATTGACCGAATCAGGTATTGGCGCTTACCTGTTGAATCTTGATCCAGGAAATTCCATCGACGCATCAGATTTTTTCAAATCAGATCTGTTGATCGTCTGCCTTCCTCCAAAGAGAAACTCCGATCACCTTCTATCCTACACTAGTAAAATATCAAAAATTGCAGATTTCGCTATACAATATAAAATAGCGCAAATTTTGTACATCAGCTCGACATCTGTTTATCAGGAAGAGAATCAGATTGTCGATGAAGACACCATTCCCAGACCACAAACACCATCTGCACAACAAATACTCCAGGCAGAACAACTATTAAAAGGCACAGCATTCTTCGAAACCACAATTATTCGTTTCGGTGGTCTTATCGGACCGGATAGACTCCCTGGACGCTTCTTTGCTGGAAAAAAAGCCATACCCAACGGAAGGGCACCAATTAATTTAATCCACTTAACAGATTGTATTGGCCTTACACTGTATATCATTAAGAATGGTGCATTTGGACAACTGTATAATGCCTGCTGTCCTGATCATCCGGAAAAGCAAGTATTTTATACGGAAGCAACCCGAACTTTAAATCTTGCCCTTCCAGAATTCATTAACGAACTCAGGGAGTGGAAAATTATTTCTACTATTCAAGTCCCTAATTCTCTTGAATATAGCTACAAAGTAAACAATTGGATGAAATGGCTTAGGGATAATCCTAATTAATTTAATATCTTGGAGATTGTTTTAGGATATAACGCATATGAAATTAACGATTTGGGGAGCTGCACAACAGGTAACTGGGAGTATGCATCTTCTACAAACTGAAACTTATAATATATTGATTGATTGTGGGCTGGATTATGAAAAAGATACCTTTCAAGAAGAAAACGAATATTTTCCTTTCGATCCATCAAGCATAGATGTTGTCATTTTAACCCACGCTCACATCGACCACTCCGGTAATTTACCAACCCTGGTACGCATGGGCTTCCAGGGACAAGTACTTTGTACACCACCTACTGCCGATCTTACGGAAATACTATTGCTTGATTCTGTAAATGTATTTTTAAGCAAACAACAACGAACACACCGAAAAAAAGGAAGAAAACAAAGCTCAGGTCCAAAACCGCTCTATCTTCAAAAACATGTAATGGACACGGTAGAACGCTTCGTTACCGTTGCGTTCCATAAAACCTTCAATATCACAGATCAAATCTCTCTGCAATTTATACCCGTTGGTCACTTACTGGGTGCAGCAGCAGTGATACTCACAGTAAAAGAAAATGGAACAGTAAAGAGAATAGCCTTTACAGGTGATATCGGTAGAAAAAACTATCCTGTGCTTGTAGATCCCGAGCCTTTACCAGAAGTTGACTATCTGGTTTCAGAATCGACCTATGGAGGGAAACTACATAGTACAGGTACCACGCTCGAAGAGAGGCTGATTGAAACGATAAATGAAGCCTGCGTTAAATTTCCTGGCCGGCTTATTATACCCGCATTTAGTATCGGCAGAACACAATCTCTTGTATATACCTTAAATAAGATATTCACCAAAGGTTTACTTCCTCCGGTAAAGATATTTGTCGACAGTCCCCTTGCCATCACAGCCACAGACATCTACCGTAAGCATCATCAGTTGGTGAATGAAGAATCAAAAGAGTTCTACACGAGCCATGGAGATGAATTTAAATTCAAGGAACTCTCTTATGTAGAAGAAAAAAGAGAAAGTATCTCCATATCCAATTATCATGAACCCTGTATCATTATCTCCTCTGCTGGAATGCTTGAAGGGGGACGCATTCAGGACCATCTGTACCATAACATCCAGAATTACTATTGCACCATATTATTCATTGGTTATTGTGCCAAAGGAACTTTGGGAAATCGTTTATTACGGGGAGACCCAATTGTCCGCTTAAGAAACCGCGACCTGATGGTCTATGCAGGCATTAAGCAAACGGATCTCCTGAGTGG
The DNA here is from genome assembly GCF_035566355.1 of Pedobacter sp. Classification (GTDB taxonomy): domain Bacteria; phylum Bacteroidota; class Bacteroidia; order Sphingobacteriales; family Sphingobacteriaceae; genus Pedobacter. The sequence goes on along the minus strand of NZ_DATMRL010000299.1, from coordinate 4,539 downwards.
ACATGGGGATCATAACGACCTCGTCAATACGGTGAAATCTCAGGATCCAGCAAAATTAAAAACGGTGTTTCTTGTTCATGGAGAAGAAAAAAGCCTGTCGAGTTTATCTGAAGCACTGCAAACCGAAGGGTATCACGTGATCATCCCCCAGAAGGGACAGACATTTGACTTGTCAAGCTAAAAAAGTTGTTTTGTAGCAAATACTATACATTTTTTTCGCCAAAGCGGGGAATTCAACTCCATCACCCAAAATTGGCATCTCCAAATTAACACACTGATAATTAAGCAATTTAGCCAAAAATTAAGTTAAAATCGCTTTTGGCAGGGTTATTACTTATGGTTAGTCAATCCAGTATATTATTGGATCATTAATATCTAACTATAAAAAAGATGAACTCAAAAATTACAAAATCGGCAATGATATTATCCTTAGTAGGATTATCTACAAGTCTGTTTGCGCAGGACACACCAGCTGATTCCACAGCGCGCTTCTCTAAAAAAGATTTTCGTACCTGGTCAATCGGTCTAAACGGTGGTATGCTTACGCACTACACTCCTTTCAACGGAAGAAGTAATGGAGATTATAAAACACCACAAGAAGCCTGGGGTTACGGAGGTTACATTAAGAAACAAATTACTCCGGGATTTGGTATCCAGGCAGACTTTTTAGCTGGTAAAGTAAAAGGAATGAGAAGTAATGACCCTAGTTTATCTACTGCTCAAAGTGATGCGTCACACTTCGTAACGCGTATTGACTGGTCTGCAGCTGTTAAAGGTAATTTTACTTTAGCTAACCTAAGCATGAATAACAAACGCAGTGTATTCTCACCATATGTAACTGTAGGTGCCGGATATATGTCTTCAAGCGCAAATGTTGATTATGCTATCGCAACAGGACCGACAGCGGGTGCAGCTCAAAGTGAAGGCTATAAAGAAAACTGGTTTGTACCAGTAGGTGCAGGTTTTAAAATCGGAGTAGCAAAAGGCCTGAATATTGATTTAGGTTACGATGTAAACTTCATGAAATCCAAAACATTTGATGGATACAATGGAGCAGCCAACGACAGATTCTCTTATGCACACGCTGGGGTAGAGATTGCTTTGGGTAAAAAAGGTACTTCTCAATTGCAAAACTACAGTGCTATCGCTGCTTTGCGTGAAGAAAGTGCTGCAGAAAGCGCTGACCTGAGAAGAGCTTTATCTACTCAGGAAGAAAATGCTAGAAGAGACAGAGAAGCATTGGTTGCAAAATACAATCAGGAAATGGGTGATGATGACGGTGACGGTGTAGCCAACAAATTTGACAAATGCCCTGGAACTCCAGCTGGAACAGTTGTAGATGGTGCAGGTTGTCCATTAGTAGCGCCTAGACAAATCATCAAAGAAAAAGTAATCGTAACTGAAGCAGATCGTAAAGTAGTAAGCGAAGCGATTAAAAACCTGGAATTTGATTTGGGTAAGGCCACCATCAGAGCAAAATCTTACCCTACGCTAAATAAAGTTGCAGCTTTATTGGTAGAGAAAAACTTTAGCTTGAAACTTGCTGGTCACACAGACAATACTGGCTCAATGGCAACTAACCTACGTCTATCTAAAGAAAGAGCAGAAGCCATCAGAACTTACCTGGTAGCACAAGGTGCCAATGCATCCAGAATTGAAGCAACAGGATATGGTCCAAACCAACCAATTGCAACAAACAAAACTGCTGCAGGTCGTCAGAAAAACAGAAGGGTTGAATTCACTTTATATTAATCCTTAATAGTTTGAATAAAAAAGAGAGGCTGGTTCTTGTGAACCAGCCTCTCTTTTTTATTCAAACCTTTTTTAAACTTCAGAATCCAGTTCGAAGTACTTGCTCGCTATTTTGCTAAAGGAATCCCTGGTTAAAGGTTTATGCATAAAAGTTACAATCTCATTGTCTTTTGCAGCCAGTTCCTCATCATCGGGATTTAAGGAAGTGGTTAGCATAATCACTACTATTTTTGCCCGCTTATAAAGATCAAGTTTTTTATATTCCTTCATAAACTCCCAGCCATTCATACCAGGCATATTGATATCAAGAAATATAATCCCAGGTTTTATCTCCGCCTCTGGTTCTTCTCCCTCATACATAAACTTCAAATACTCCAAGGCTTCAAAAGCCGAAGAAATCGCCTTCACATCAACATCAATATTTGAGGTTTGTACTATTTTACGGTGCAAAAAATTTGTCGACATCTCATCATCCACCAATAAAACACGGTCCAAATCCTTATATTTTTTCATTCTACTTATTTATCTCAACCCTGAAACACGGGATCTCAGGAAATTATCACATTCTATTTTGTATTTCAATTCTTGCGCAAGGCTACTAAAACAAAGATTAAAGCAAGTTTAAAGTAAAATGGAAAGAGCTTCCATTTCCCGGAGAAGATTCTACAGAAATTTTTCCACCATGCAGTTCAGTAATTTTTTTACAATGTGCTAAACCGATCCCATTCCCTTCATAATCTGTTCTGTTGTGGAGTCTTTGGAAAATTACAAATATCCTTTCCTTAAAACGATCTTCTATACCAATTCCATTATCAGTTACAGAGAACTGCCAGCCTTGTCTGGTAGGTTGCGCAGAAATCCGAATCACTGGAGGAACTTCCTTTTTTCTGAATTTAAGCGAATTACTGATTAAATTTTGAAAAAGCAATCTCAATTCAGTTGCGAAACCTTTAACTACAGGCAAATTCCCGCAAATTATTTTTGCTCCGCTTGGCTCGATTACAGAAAAAAGATCAATCTTTACTTCCTCAATCAATGCATTACAATCCACCATTCCCACTTCTTTTTTCTTACCCAAACGCGCGTAATCAAGTAAGCCCTTAATCAAACTTCTCATCCGCTCTGTAGATTGAGCAATGAAACCAAGATACATTTCACCTGTAGGATCGATTGTACCAGAATATTCTTCCTTCAGCAAATCAATAAAGCTACTGACAGTCAGCAATGGCTCCTGAAGATCATGGGAAGCGATATAAACAAACTGTTCAAGTTCTTTATTCTGGATTTCCAGCTTTTGCATATATTTTTCAATCGCAGTTTGCGTATTGAATTTTTCTGTGAGATCTCTGGTTATTTTAGAAAAACCAATCAATTCCCCATGGTCATCATAGAGTGCAGTAATCCGAATACTCCCCCAAAACCGAAGACCATTTTTACAAACCCTCCAACCCTCGTCTAAAGCTTTACCATTTCTTATGGCTTCATCGATCATCTTCTCAGGTTTCTGGCTAATGATATCTTCCGGAGTATAAAAAATCCGGAAATTCTTACCTAAAACTTCATTTGAAGTATAGCCTTTGATTTTTTCCGCACCCGCATTCCAGCTATCAATATTTCCTTCTCTATCCAAAAAAATGATGGCATAGTCATCTATGTCCTCAAACATTTTGGCAATATGAAATGAGTCTGCAGCAGGATGCATTTTAGGATCAATTATTATTAAGTGTTGTAATAAGCTTTTCAAATTCCAAGCCAATCAAAACTTAACTACATTTAATCCCCTGTCCTCGTATCCGCCTGGCCACACAGAGAAAAAAAATCCCATTTTTACCCAAATCGGGGCATTAATTAAACAATTATTACTCGCACTGCCATAGCGTATCAAGAAACCAGTGCCTGGAATCAAAGAAATGATTAACAGGTTTAAAGCCAGATTTAAAAGCCATTAATTCGGTCTCCTCAACGCTGTATTTCTGAGAAATTTCCATAGAAATATACTCATCCTTTCTAAAAGTAAATACCCTCCCTTCAATACAGACTTCCTGTTCCACAAGGCTGATCAGGTAACTCCTGCAGGCTCCGGTTGCAGGATCGTAAGAAGGATAATGATCAAATTGTTCCAATGCAAAATTACCACCCAGTTCCCGGTTGATCCTGCTCAGCAGGTTCAGGTTAAAGGCTTTAGTAAAACCTTGAGCATCATTATATGCCTTTCTGATTATATCGGGATGTTTTTTCAAGTCAAAGCCGATCAGTAAGACATCTCCTTTTTGTAAATAGGACCTCAGTTCCCTGCAAAACTCAAGAGCGGCATCTGTTTCAAAATTCCCGATAGTACCTCCTAAGAAAAGAATAACCTTTCTTTTAGGTGAAATCTTTCTGGCATGTGTAAGCATGTCAAAATATTCCCCATTCAAACCTTTCACCTTTAATCCATCTATTTCCTCAGGTAATTTCTTTTCCAAATGCCCGATCATATCTGCGGAAATATCAATGGGCATATAAGTAAAATCAAAATTTTGTCTAAGCATCTCTTTTAACAAATAACTGGATTTAGTTGCATCTCCTGCACCCATTTCAATCAGATCAAAAGTATCAAAGCCGTTTTTGAGTACCGTAGCCAACTCTGCAGTCTTATGCTGAAAAATCTCCAGTTCACAATTCGTTGGGTAGTATTCCTCACAATTCATAATTTGCTGAAAAATCCCATCCCCGGCATGATCGTAGAAATATTTTGAATTCAATCGCTTTGGGGTTTCTCCAAGATCATGGAGTACATCTTTTAAA
>NZ_DATMRL010000298.1:0-5866 GCF_035566355.1 Pedobacter sp. | reverse complement strand
TTGATGAAAATGGCATTCCTGTACCTGGTGCAAGTGTTAAGGTGAAGAACAGTTCAAAAGGTACGGTAACAGATACCAATGGAAAGTTCCAGCTTGCGCTGGTCAAAGGAGATGTATTGCTGATCAGTTATGTAGGATTTGAAACCAAAGAAGTTACCTACACAGATGAGGCCTCTTTAAACATTACACTTAAACAGGTTAACAATGCTCTGGGAGAGGTTGTTGTGATTGGTTATGGTGCTGTAAAACAAAAAAACCTGACCGGTGCTGTGGTACAGGTTAAAGGTAAGGATCTGAATACCAGTGTGGCTTCCAGTTTTCAGCAAACTTTGCAGGGAAAGGCTGCCGGGGTTGAAGTGGTACAGCCTACAGGACAGCCAGGTGCGGGTGTTACCGTTAAAATCAGGAGTAATCCTTCTTTTGCCAACGCTGGTGTTTTATATGTAGTGGATGGTGTTCCTGTTAATGATGCGGCTGGACAGCCTGATCTGGGGGGTAGTGTTGGAGAGTCCAGATATGTAAAGGGTGGGGTAGATAAATCTCCTTTAAATTTTATCAATCCAAATGATATTGAGTCTATCCAGTTTTTAAAAGATGCAAGTTCTGCCTCCATTTATGGTGCCAGGGCAGGAGCTGGTGTGGTTTTGATTACTACAAAAAGAGGTGCAGATGGTAAAGCAAAAATTGAATATACCGGATCTTATGGTATACAGACTGTAGATAAAATGTACCCGGTTTTTGGTGAGCAGGATTACATGATGCAGCGCAACTTACTCAAGCAGGAGATCTGGTACAGGGATAATAAAATTGCTCCTTATTATGGAACTGTTCAGGCGGGTACTGTAGCTCCATACACGCCTGTTTTTTCGCAAGCTCAGATTGATGGAGCATCTAATAACAACCCATCTGCTATGGATGCCATTGTAAGAACAGGCTATACACAACAACACAACCTGTCTCTTTCTGGTGGTAATGGTAAAACCTCTTATTTTGCATCTGGGAATTACTTTGATCAGAAAGGTGTGCTCATTGGCACCGATTATAAAAGATATAATGGCCGTTTAAATATAGATCAGGTGGTTTCTGATAAAATTAAGATTGGTGCAAATATTATTGCTTCCAATTCTGATGCTGACAATACTGTAACAGGAGGTCAAAATGAAAATGGTGGGATTGTCACGGCTGCCATCTATTGGGCACCTTCTGTGTCTTTGAGGGGTGCGGATGGTAGCTATCCGTTAAGTCCTTATTACCCAAATATTCCCAATCCTTTATCTTATGGAACTGTTACGGATAAAACAAAATCTACGCGTTTATTAACCAGTGCTTATGGAGAATGGACGATTGTTGACGGATTAAAAGCAAAGGGAAGTTTTAGTCTGGATCAGTCTAATGCTAAGCGCTCATCTTACTTTCCGACCACCTTTTTATATGGGGCGCAGGCCAATGGATCTGCAAGTATTTCTGAATCAGACAGCCAGTCTAAATTGTTTGAATACACTTTGTCTTACAACAAGAGTTTTTCTGAAAAACACAACCTGAATGCAGTGGCAGGTTATACCTATCAAAGAACAGATACTGAGGGTTTTAATGCTGGTAATCAGAATTTTCTTTCTGATGTTACTCAATACTATTCGCTCCAGTCCGGACAAGCCGATAAGCCTACGGTAGGGTCGAGTAAGGGACAACTAACCTGGGCATCTTATTTTGCAAGGGCAATTTATACCTATAATGGTAACATCACATTACAAGCTTCAATTAGAAGAGATGGAGCTTCTCTTTTTGCAGAGAATAAGAAATGGGGTTATTTCCCATCTGTATCTGCGGGATGGGTATTGTCTGATGAAACTTTTTTAAAGTCTGTTAAACAAATTTCTTTCCTGAAATTGCGTGCAGGTTATGGTGAAACCGGAAATAGCTCTTTTGAAGGTGCGGCTTTCCCGAAATACGGTCCTGACCGAAGTGCTTATTTTGGTTCTGGTAGCCTGAATACAGGCGTTTCTTTGACCAGAGCTGCAAATCCTGACCTGACCTGGGAAACTGCTGCCGAAATTAATGTTGGATTGGACTATGGTTTGTTTAGTGACAGGATTACAGGATCATTTGACTACTACAACAAGACTATCCGCAACCTGATTGCTTATGTGACTTATCCAACAGGGTTTGTTATTAATGGTGTATATACGAATGCTGGTAAAACCAGGTCCAGAGGTTATGATATATCCTTGCAGACCAAGAATATCATCTCTGAATCTGGAGATGGTTTTGCCTGGTCTACGAACCTGACTTTTTCTCACTATCTGAACTATTGGGTGCAAAGGTCTCCCCAGGCTTTGGCGGTACTGGAAAAATATGGGGTTCCATCCGGTAGCGGTGCTTTATTCAATCCTTTTGTTGGTTATCAATCTGCCGGCCTTTTCACTGGTCAGTATGGAACAGCACCAAGTCAGATGCCGGGAATGCTTCCAGGGGGCGTGATCCTAAAAGATATCCATGGTTATGATGCTGCAGGTAATCTTACTGGCCCTGACGGAAAGATCACTGCGGCGGATCAAATGTATATCGGAAACCAGGATCCTCAGTTTAATTTTGGAATAGGCAACAAATTTAGTTATAAGAATTTCGACCTGAATATTTTCATGTCGGGCCTTAAGCAAAAGAAATGGTCTCCATATAATGCCGGACGAGCCAGTGAAAGAACAACCAATGCTTATGGTTTTAACGCAATGCCAATTTCTGCAAGCAGGTGGAGTTTTCAAAATACAGGGGGTAATTTCCCAACTGCGTTGTATGATGCCAGTTATGGAGGTTACCAGGATGGTTCAGATTACTGGCTAGTCAATGCAACTTTCTTGCGCTGCAGAAATATCACGCTTGGCTATTCTTTACCGGAAAAACTAATGCGCAGACAACATATATTTTCAAAGGTAAGAGTGTCATTTGATATGCAGAATCCTTTTACGATTACCAATTACCCTGGACTTGATCCGGAACTGGATACATCGAATTTTTATCCGATGGTAAAAAGTTACGTGTTTGGTGTCAATGCTTCATTTTAATAAAAATCGTCATGAAAAATCATATATATACAAAATTGTCTAAATCATTATTCTCAGCCTGTTTAATGGGGTCTGTACTTATCTTAGGTTCTTGTAAGAAAAATTTAGATTATGTTAGTTATGGAGATCTGAATTCTGTAGTTAAAACTGCAGCTGGGGCAGGAGCTGTAACAAGTGCCGCCTATACAGGGCTTGCAGGAGGTGGAGATTGGCAAGGTGGCTGGACCGCTGGCACTTATGCCTGGAGAACACAAGCGATGATGACCACTGATGAAGGTGTTTGTGCCTGGGGAGGTGATTGGGTAAAAATGAATAGTCTGAATTATAATCCTGACTTTGATTGGGTTACCCATAATTATAAAAATTACATGCCTTACATCTCCAGAATCGCTATTAACCTGGATGATATACAAAATATCACTATGGATGAAGGTCTGAAGAAACGTTATATGGCGGAATTAAAGGCGCTTCGTGCACATTATGCCGAGTTAATTTATTTCAATTACGGACCGGTAAACATCGTTACTGACCCAAAAATTGCGGCAGATCCCAATGCCCCGGTTTTGGCAAGGCCAGCAAGTTCAGTTACGGTAGCACAGATTGAAAAAGACTATCTTGAAGCTATTGATGTATTACCTGATCGTTTTACTGGCGGCGACTATGGACGTTTCTCTAAAGCAGCAGCATTAACTGGTTTGATGAAGTTGTATATGCATGAGAAGAACTGGGCAAAGGCGGTAGAGGCTGGAATGAAAATCAAAACCGAGGGATATGCGCTTCAGGACAATTATGAAGATAATTTCAGTATTGCCAATAAAGGGGGTGCATCGAAGGAGATCATTTTGGCTATTGTATGTACGCCGACCGGTGGAGATCAGTACACTAACATGTGGCTTGCTCATTCGTTGCCTGCAGACTACAAGGATCCTTCGGGGATCAACCTGACCGCCTGGGGCGGATATAAAATGCCCTGGAAAACTTATGATAAATTTGATCAGACAGATAAAAGACTTAAAGTGCTGTTGCGCAAATATCCCATCGGAAAAGATGCGAATGGAAATGTAATCTACAAAGATGCCAGGGCAGATGGACAAATTGGTGCTGTACCTATGAAATTTGCACCTGATCCTTCTAAAGCAAATGCACAGAACAGTGGTGTTGATTTTCCGATATATCGCTATGCTGATGTGTTGCTGATGCTGGCTGAAAGTATCAATGAAGCCAATGGAGGGCCTAATGATGAGGCCTATAGTGATATCAATGCGGTTAGAAACAGGGCCGGACTGGCGAACCTGACTTCTGGCTTATCGAAGGCGCAATTTCTGGCTAAAATTCAGGATGAACGTTTATTTGAGTTATGGTCGGAAGGTTGGAGAAAGGACGATCTGATTAGATGGAACTTGTTTACCCAGCGTGCGGCAAACGATGGTTCGGGAACTGCAGAAGCCTTTAAAGTATTACTTCCGCTCCCAAGAGTGGTGGTTAATCAAAGTAACGGAGTGATTAAACAAAATCCAGGATACAATTAAAATGAAGATTCTATTCTTTTTATTTTTTATCACTGCAGGGGCTGTTGCGCAGACCCCTGCAGCTCCTTCAAATTTGAAAACCTTGGGTACCAGAAGCTGGATCCGGTTGGAATGGACAGACCGGGCTTCTGATGAGCGAGGTTTTAAGGTGTATTGGTCTGAGCAGAACCAGAAACCGCTCAGTCCTGGAGCGACAATAGTTGATGGAAAGCAACGATATTATATACAGGGGCTGAAAGAAGAAACCCTGTATTATGTGTGGCTGGAAGCTTATAACAATGCTGGTTCCAGTAAGCCGCTTAGCGTTAAAGTAAACACAACCAAACAGTGGGAATTGGATAAGGACGAACTTAGGAATCTGGATATTGCCAGTTCCAGTGCTGTTCCTGCCGGGATGGAGATTTTCTGGAATGATGAGTTTAATGATGATTTGCTGAACCGGAATAAGTGGAGCACCAACTATTATTCTAACATCGATTATCTCAAAAAGGACAATTTATCGCTCATGCAGCAGAATAGTTTGCCCCAGCCAGGTATGACTTTTAATGGGCACAGCATTAATTTATTTACAAACGACTCTGTCCCTTTGAAAAGCTTTTATCCGGAAAGTGGCAGAAAAATTTCTTCTATCCAAACTTATGACTGGCGGACAAATGAGAATTATCTCGACAACAGCCATGGGGGGTATTTTGAGGTTAGGGTTAAACGGAGCAGCACCGGGAATTCTAAAGGGATCAATACAGCTTATTGGTTTGACTCACCAGGACCGGATTTGAAGAACTATTTGCAGCAGGGAACGATCTTGGATGGTGTAAAAGGAATCCGTCCAAAAGGCCAGGTTTTTGAGATTGATGTGTTTGAAAATCTGGATGCTCAGTTTGTATTGCACGGGCATGTAGATGAACATGGGGCTTTTTTGCATAACCTGGCTACAGATATTGCCGAAGGCTTTACCCATGTTGATCAATGGGTAACTCATGGTATACTTTGGACGCCATCGAGCATTAAACACTACATTAATGGCAAGCTGATCAAAGCTTATGACAATAAAAATCAGATCTATTCGCCCAATCATTTTATGAATGTTTTTCTGGGAAGTTATGGCGCGGGAGGGCAGGTAAATATGGAAGTGGATTACATCAGGGCTTATAACTGGCCATTAGAAAATGGGAACGAGTTGCCTAACCCAGGGTTTGAAGCCAATACAACTTTGCTGCCCTGGGATGGGAGCGGAACATTATCTGCTACTGCTGCCAGAAAGGGGCAATATGGGTTATT
>NZ_DATMRL010000297.1:0-8290 GCF_035566355.1 Pedobacter sp. | reverse complement strand
AGATCAATAGCCAGTGGATGGACGGCCATAATAAACAACCGCTTTGGAAAGCATCAACTTATACAGAAGGGAAGGAGCGTTGGACAGATTTGCTGTATAATATAAATTATACGCACAAGTTTTCTGCAGAAGGACATGAGCTTAAAGTGGATTTGGACTATGTTACCCATTTTTCGAAAATGGACCAGCAACTCGATACAAAATATACAGATGCTTTTGGGACTGCTATGCGCATGCCGGGGTCTAGACGTGGGGATATTCCTTCTAATAATGATATATACGTTGCCAAAATAGACTATGTTTTGCCACTCAAATCATCTTCTAAAATAGAAATGGGATGGAAAGGCAGTTTTGTACGGACTGAAAATGATTTGCATTATGATACGCTTCAAAATCATCAATATGTACCTGATGCATTAACCAGTAACTATTTTATTTATAAGGAAAATATACAGGCAGCTTATGTTAATCTTAAAAAGGAATGGAAGGGCTACCATTTTCAAATAGGCATGAGAGGGGAGTACACTTCAACAAATGGACATCAGATTACTACAGATTCCTTACAAAAAAGGCACTATTATAAATGGTTCCCAGGTATTTTTATAGGTCGTCAGATTGGAGAGGCACATAAGGTTCAGCTGGGATACAGCCGAAGGATCCAGCGCCCGGGTTACTGGGACCTGAATCCATTTCGAGTGTATACAGATCCTTTCTCTTTTTATGAAGGAAATGCTTATCTGAAGCCGGCAATGGTCAACACTTTTGAGTTTGGATACCATTTTAGGTCCCGTTATTTTGCTACCTTAAACTATAACCATACCAGCGATGTGATAGGAGAAAAAATCGGCCTGGAAGATCCTGGACAGGTTACTTTTGAACGGCCGGACAATCTTGGAAACTACAATAATTACGGAATAAGCTTCACTGTCTCTACCAGTGCAGGCGGATGGCTGACAGGAAGTCAGTTTCTGAACCTATATCACAATTCATTTGATCTAGAAAGTAGCCAGGGTATAATCAAGCATTCAGGAAATACAATTGCATTAAATAGCCAGAACACTTTAATACTGGGGAAAGGATGGAAAGCAGAATTGAGTGCATTTTACCAAAGTGCTGAGGTATCCGGAACCACAAAAACTAAAGCTTATTCCAATATTTCCGCCGGCCTTCAAAAGGAGGTGCTGAAAGGAAAAGGAAATGTCAAGCTGATGATGAATGATATCTTCCGTGGAAATCGTCCGAGGCAGTTTATGTTCTATGAACAGGTTTCTTCCTATAGCAGACGGGATAATGACAGCCGGTATGGAATTCTGTCTTTTAGTTATCATTTTGGTAAAAAAGGTAAATATACTGCAGAGCGTACAACCGGAAGTGAAGAATTGAAAGGAAGGTTAAAATGAGAGATATAACTGATAACCTGAATGTGATGGAAAGGACCGTGTATCTTTACCTTCGCAATTGTGGTGGAGAAATTGATGCAGAAACGCTTTGGCTGGAGCTCAAGAAAAGGGGAGAGATTCTCAGTATTGGTTCTGTATATCTAAAGCTTAAGAAACTGGAAAATGATGGACTCATAATTCGAATTCATGCCAGAGGGAGAAAGTTTGTATATAAATGTAAGATCTGATGGACGACTATTGTTGTTCCTCCCTATTGAAATTTCCGTTATCAGAGATAAAAAAACTGATGTGCATATAAGTTCGTGTTAAATATTTCGTTATAAATGGTATCATTACAGATACATTTTTATATTTTGCGTATAGTTTTATATACTCAAAGAACACAACAAATAACACAAATAAACACAAATGAAAATTTCAAGAACCCTAGTATTACTAGCCGTTATGGGATCATTATCCTTAACCATGTATTCCTGTAAAACAAAGAAGGCTGTAGCAAAACCAGCTCCTGCCCCGGTTGCACAAACACCTCCGCCGGAAGAAAAGAAACCAGAACCTCCTGTGCAGGAACCTGAAAAACCAGCGGAAGTTGAAAAACCAAATTATAACTTCAGCAATATCCAGTTTGAATTCAATTCAGACGTTTTGAAAACAGAGTCTATTCAGGCTTTGGACCATGCTGTTGCGGAAATGAGAAAAGATTCTTCTGTGAAATTCATTTTGAACGGTAATTCATCTGCTGAAGGAACGCCTGAGCACAATATGTCTTTATCTGTTGATAGAGCTAATGCGGTTAAGTCCTACCTGGTAAATGCAGGTATCAGTGCCTCCAGTTTTACTGTAAAAGGTTTTGGTGCCACTAAACCAATTGCCTCCAATAGTACAGATGAAGGTAAAGCACTGAACAGAAGAGTAGAGATTAAAGTAGTTCAATAGAAATACTTTGTTAATAAATAAACCGGCATGGAGAGGGATAATTTTTCTGATCATGCCGGTTTATTATTTTTAATTGCCATAGGAAATTTCTGTTTTAGCAGATCCGAGACAGGCAATGATTGCTTCAACTACTCTTTTGGTCTCTTCCGGATCTTTTACCTGAATGCAATCTGCACCGGTTGTACGTGCGGGATGGTCATTTCCTCCTTCAAACAAGGCATCGCCCATAAACAGCATTTCTTCTATAGAAATATTCAAAATATCCCTCAATTTATATATTCCGTAAGCTTTATCGATTCCAGGTTTGGTCACATCTATAGAAGTAGCACCACCAAGTCTTACCGAAAACTCCGGAATCAGCTGATCGAGCAGTATTTTTATTTTCTGCCGTTTAGCAAAGTCAGGATCCCAAGCTTTTTTTGGTTCAAGCGGAGCTTGCTGTCCAAGCGCTGAAAAAGTGATTTGGCTTCCCCGGTCTTCTATCTGTTCGCCCCAGGTTTGCGTTGCTTTAAAGCCTGACTGCTGCAAGGCTTGATCCAGGGCGCTGACAATCTTTTGTTTCTCCATATCTGTAAAATCTTCTGCGTATAATTTCTTCCAACCGGAGGAACGGTGCTGATAAAACTTTGTTCCGCAGGTGGGTAGAATAGATAAGTTGTCGAGGTTGCTCCCAGGGGATAAATGGGATATAACCTGTTTTTCGAATTGAGGCCAGTCTCCCCCCGAAATTACTGCTACATCAGCGATATTCAATAATTTGCTAAAAAGCGTGGCCATTTCTTCATCCAATGCGGCTTTACTTTCTGCAAGTGTACCATCAAGATCAAAAACGAGGAGTTTCTTCATCAGCATAGAGTTATAGTAAAGATTGATGATGATTTCATCATCAATCTTTACTATAACGGCAATAAACGGTTTTGGTTTACATTCCTTAGAAAATTAATCGTCGTAGGAATGTTTGAAAAATATTTATACCATAAAGAATGTTTAAACTATAATTATCAGAAGTTGTTATTTTGAAAAAATAATAATTTAATTTAGTATTAATGAATCAATTCCTGATCCTATGAAAAGCTATAGCTTCTACCTGTTTCTAATGGCATTTTGCTGCATGGCTTGTGGTTATACCACTAAAAGGAAGGCTGAGCAGGAAATACCTGGAAAGGTCATTCAAAAGATTGGATCAGATCAGCAAAAAAGCCATTTTTATTTGAAAACAAGACCAGATTCGGCACTGCATTTTGCTCGTGAGGGCTTATTGATGGCAAAAAAATGGAGTTATTTACCTGGAGAAGCACGCATGTTGTGTAGTTTGGCTGCAATAAATGAAGAGTATAGCAATTATTCCTTGGCCATCGTTTACCAAAAACAGGCCATCCCGCTTTTCAATAAAAGCGGATATAGAAAGGAGTTGGCAGGTGCCTATTTGCAACTTGGTTTATTACAAGCTAAACAAGGAGAGATTAATCCTGCGTTAGAGGCAATGAGATCGGGCCTTCGTCTATATACCTTAATGGCCGATACGTCTGGATTGATCAAAAGTTATATGAACCTTGGTGAAGTTTATGAACTTAACCATCAATTGGATCAGGCTACTAAATTTTATGTTCAGGCAGAACAATTGAATAAAGATAAACCAGTCTCTGACGATTATTTTAATTTGCTGAATCATCTAGGGAAATTGCATACTAAAAAAGGTGATCATCAGCAGGCCTTAGCCTATTATAAAATTGGGGTGGCAAAAAGTGATGATCCAAATTTCAACAAATATCATGTAAGGTTTTTGCAAAAGACAGGAAAGGTTTTGGATTCCTTGGGTCGAAAAAGAGAAGCTTTAGATTATCACCGCAAGGGACTGGAAAAAGCGAAGAAGCTGAATCTGAGGGAAGAAGAAGCTCGTTCTTTGTTAAATCTTGCCAAATCAGTGAAGGAAGAGGACGCCCAGGAAAGTGTACTTCATTTAAGAAATGCACTTTCCATTGCCAGAAGTATTGGAAATAAACAATTGTCGGCCGAAATCTACCAAAGTCTCTCTGATCTGTATAAACAACAATCCAGGTATTCAGAAGCATTGAATTCATTAGAAGAGCATCATAGGCTGATAGACAGTTTGGTCAACGCAGATAAAGCAAACCGTTTATCTGTTTTGCAATCCAGTTACAAGATTGCGGAATCCAGAGTTCGTATTGAAGATCTCGAACTGGTTAATCAGGAGAGGACTTATGAACGAAATATAGGAATAGGGGTTGCTGTGGCAGCTTTACTGATTTTATTAATCCTTTGGTTTTATTTCTACAAAATCCACCAGTTGAACAGAAGACTTGAGGAGAGCAATATGGTAAAAGATAAATTGTTTTCCATTATTGGCCACGACCTTCGTAATCCTATTGGTGGAATTACACAGCTGCTGGCGGTGATGGATGAAGAAAAATTAAATCAGGAAGATCTTCAGCAAATGATTTCAGCTATGCGTAAGCAAGGTGATATTACCCTGGAAATATTAAATGCGCTACTGAACTGGGGAGAAGCCCAGATCAAAGGTATTCATGTTAAGGCCTCTGCATTTAATCCTGAATTGGTTGTTCGCAAAAATATAGAGGCATTGCAAAAACAAATAGAGGATAAAGAACTGCTGGTCATTAATCTTGTTCCAGCTACACTGAACATTACTGCAGATCCAAATCACTTTGATTTTATCATCAGGAATCTGGTCTCTAATGCCATTAAATTCAGTCCGGTTCAGGGAAAAATTGAGGTTAAAGCGGATGTAGAAAATACTGGCAGGGTCCTGTTTTCCGTTAAAGATGAAGGAAAGGGCATCAGTAAAGAACAGCAGGATTTATTTCTGAAAAGCAATATGGATATTTCCTATGGTACGAGAGGGGAAAAAGGAACGGGTATAGGGCTTATGCTTTGTAAAGAATTTGTGAAATCTAACCAGGGTAAAATTTGGATAGAAAGTGAGCCGGGAAAGGGCTCCACCTTCTATTTTTATGTGAATTAAGCCTTATCGGTTTTCCCGGATTTCTTTTCTGAATACAGAGATGCAACTAAAGCCAGCACAAGTAATACAGAACCCGCTAAAGAAATCTTCTCTCCGGTATAATAGGAAGCCGGATGAAAAACGAATTCAATTTTATGACTGCCTGCAGGAAGCTGCGCTGCCCGTAAAAGATAGTCTGCACTAAAATAGGGTTTTTCCTGACCGTCGATCAGCATTTTCCACCCCTTGTCATAATAGATTTCTGAGAAAATAGCCACCTGAGGTTTGGAATTATTGCTTTGATAGATCATGTGGTCAGGAGCATAACTTGTCAGTTGAATCAGATCACCGGGAGCAGCTTCCGTAGTAGGGCTTGTAATCAAAGATTTGTATTTTTCATTGACAATAGCAAGCTCTTTAGGGTTAAAGTTGTTTAACCCTTGCATTTCCTGATCCGGATTTTGTACGTATTTAATGTTTTTAACAAACCAGGCATGTCCACAAGCGTCAGGATTAACCTGTACATCAGGAATTTTGGTTTCCGGATTGTTGTGGATGAGGTACTTCGTATTGAGCATGCTCAGTACGCCAGGATTTATTCCTTTAGAGAATTGAGCTTGCACCAATTCATCAAAACGTTTTAAGCGGGCAGCTGAATAACCGCCAATAGATTTGTGAAAATAAGGGGTAGTGGCATCGCTCAAAATATTCTCGGTAAGATCTATTACTTTATAATCTGGATCTTTGTCTTTTAAAATGATTTCATCAACGGCCCTTGGTTTGGGTTGTTCGATATCTTGTTTGGAGACGAAGCTGTCCTGATTAAGATAGCGTTTATCCACTGTCCACATATCTATAGTAACCAAAACAAGAAAACCTGCAGATAGCAATGTTGCATTCAGCTTATCTTTTAGGTAGGCCCATAGGAGTCCAAACGCGACAACGATAAAAAGAAAGGAACGGAGCGCATCTGCCTTGGCGGCGGCAGTTCTGTCTTCAACTAAGGCATTACCAAAGGAATTGGCTGTAGAGGCATCAATTTTCAGCATCTGTGACAATTGGCCGATAAACTGCTCATGGTTGTTGCTTTTAAAGGAAAGCAGTAAGCCGGGAACGATGGCAATGATCAGACTCAGCCCTCCAGCGATATAAAAAGCTATTTTAGTTTTCTTGAACAGTTCAGTTTTGTTTTTATTGGTGATGATTTCGTTAACAGCCAGCAGAGCCAGTATAGGGAAACATAAACCTGCTACTGCAAGTATAGATTCAACGGCTCTGAATTTGTTGTACAAAGGGAAGTAATCGAAGAAAAGATCAGAAACCAGTGGCCAGTTTTTACCAAAAGATAAAAGCAGGGTGAGAATAACAGTTGCCAGTAACCACCATTTTAAATGATTTTTAACGATAAACAAGCCAAGTACAAATAAGAAACAAATGGCGGCTCCAAAATAGAATGGGCCTTCCGTAAAAGGTTTGTCTCCCCAGTACATTGGCATTGCGTTGGCAATATATTGCGCTTGTTCCGGATCAGCACCTACCCCTGTTAGGGCTTTAATTACATTTGAATCTTTATTTTGTGAACCCCTGGTACTGCCACCATAAGCGTTTGGGACAAGAAAGGTAATGCTCTCTCCCAAGCCCTGGCTCCATTGATAAGCATACTCTTTATCCAGCCCATTACTTGGTTCCTTCGTGGTAGTCAGGTTGGATTTGCCGCGGATGGAGTCTTTTCCATATTCATATGTACTCCATAAAGTAGATGCATTGACCGCCACAGCAAGTAAGGTTGCAACGGCAAGATACCCCATGGCTTTTCCAAAATTAGCGGTTGTTTTTTGCTTTATGGCATGATAAAGTTCAATGCCAACCAGTACCAGCAATGCCAGCAAGAGGTAATAAGTCATCTGAATGTGGTTCGCCCTGATTTCCATAGCAAGGAACAAAGCGGTTAATGCGGCTCCGGTAAGATACCTGCCTCTGAATGTCAAAAGGATACCTGCTAGAACAGGGGCGAAAAAGGCGATAGCAAAGGCCTGATTGGCATGGCCTGCTACAAGTAAAATTATATTATAGGAAGAAAAAGTAAAAGCGATAGCGCCTGCTGCTGCCAGCCAGGGATTAAGCTTAAGGACACAGAACAGTAGATAGGCGCCGAGTAATAAGATTATAACAATACCAGCTGGTTTTGGAAAAGTATAGTTGATAGCGTTTACAATCCAGGAAGTCAGATTAGACTTATAAGGTGCCCATATCTGATAAGTTGGCATTCCTCCGTGAATCTGGTTTGTCCAAAGTATGGTTGTTCCCTTCGCCTTGTAAGCGTTGATTTCTGTTTGTGTAGATTGTGCTCTGGTCACATCATTCTGTCCGAGTGTTTTTCCCTCGAAAACGGGATTAAAGTAGACAAAGCAAATGGCTAAGAATAGAGTAATGATAATGAAGTGGAGGCTGTTGTGCTTAAACCAGTTGTTCATTCCTGTGTTTTTTTAAGGGATTATAATCTATGGGGGCTAAATATAAGATTAAGTTATATAAGCTGTGGAAAAAATAAAGCAAGACTGTTATATTAGTATTTCCAACTATTGTTACTCTAAATCAGAATCATGAAAACACTTGCACTTTCTTTCCTCTTCATGCTCTTTATCTGTTCGCTGAAAGCTCAGTCGACTTTTGTGCGGCTGGTAACCAGTAAAGGCGATATTACCCTGATGCTGTACGATCAAACACCTAAGCACCGGGATATGTTTTTACAGGCCATTAAGGATGGAACTTATAGCGAGGCTGCCTTCAACAGGGTAATTAAATCCTTTGTTAGTCAGGGAGGTGAACTGGATGAGGTGATTCTGGACCGAGAGAAGCAACACCCTGAAAACGCACCAAAGCGTTTGTCGGCAGAGATTAAGCCAGGTCTTTTTCATAAAAAAGGGGCTCTTGGTGCAGGAAGAAACGATAATCCGGAGAAGAGTTCGTA
>NZ_DATMRL010000296.1:0-9976 GCF_035566355.1 Pedobacter sp. | reverse complement strand
GATCGGGCGTTTATTTACCGATGCCGGATATGCTGTCGTAGATTTTACTGCTGGCGCAGATGTTTATGTGATCAATACCTGTTCGGTAACTGATCACGCAGATAAGAAGTGCCGGAAGGTGGTAAAAGAAGCATTAAAGTATTCTCCAAATGCATATATAACTATAGTAGGCTGTTATGCACAGTTGAAGCCAACCGAGATTGCGGAGATTGAGGGGGTGGATATGGTATTGGGAGCGGCAGAGAAATTCAGAATTGTAGAGTTTATTTCTGATCTGACGAAATCACCAAAAGCGGTTGTTCATCAGCAAAATATAGAAAAAGTTAATCATAATTTTATAGCGGCTTATTCTATTGGCGACCGGACCCGTACCTTTTTGAAAGTTCAGGACGGTTGTGATTATCCTTGTACGTATTGTACAATTCCTTTAGCCAGAGGGGGCAGCAGGAGTGATACCATTGAAAATGTAGTGAACCGGGCGCAACAGATTGCGGCAAGTGGTGTGAAAGAGATTGTACTTACTGGTGTTAATCTGGGCGATTTTGGAATCAGGAACGGGCAACGGGAAGATAAATTCTTTGACCTGGTGAAAGCTCTGGACGAGGTGGAAGGTATAGAACGGATTCGGATTTCTTCTATTGAGCCTAACCTTTTAAGTGACGAGATCATTCGTTTTGTAGCGGGTTCAAAGCGGTTTGTTCCGCATTTTCATATTCCTTTGCAGTCGGGTTCCAATAAAATATTGGGCTTGATGCGCAGGCGTTATCAACGGGAATTGTATACGGAGCGGGTGGCCACCATTAAGGCGCTGATCCCGAACTGCTGTATTGGTGTGGATGTGATTGTTGGTTTTCCAGGAGAAACTCACGAAGATTTTTTGGATACTTACCAGTTTTTGAATGAACTGAATATTTCTTATCTGCATGTGTTCACTTATTCTGAGCGTGAGCAAACAGCGGCTGCAGAGATGAAAGGCCGTGTTGCCGGAAGCACCCGTGCAGACCGCAACAAGATGTTGCACATCCTGTCGGAAAAGAAAAGAAGGGCTTTCTATGAATCCCAGCTTGGAACAGTAGGGGAAGTGCTTTTTGAAGATGATCAGAAAAGCGGCTTTATGCATGGATTTACTAAAAACTATGTAAAGGTAAGGGCAAAGTATGATCCGGTAATGGTTAATGAAATCAAATCTGTTAACCTGGTGGCTATAACAGCCGAGGGTGAGGTAGAAGTTACAGAAACCGAACAAGTTTTAGCGCATTAATCCTATATTCGCATAAAACTTTTTTTATACGTATGTTTCCTACTGTATCGCATTTTATAGAATACCTTTTTGGTATTCGAGTTCCTTTGCCTTTTAATACTTTTGGTGTTTTTGTTGCCCTGGCTTTTGTTGCCGGATATTGGGCTTTTACCAAGGAACTACAGCGAAAAGAGGCTTTAGGAATCTTACATGCAAGAATTAAAGACGTGGTGATTGGTAAGCCTGCAACAACACAGGAGTTGATCTATAACGGAATATTCGGTTTCCTGATAGGTTACAAACTGGTGTACGCCTTATTAAATTACCGTCTTTTTGTAAGTGATGCCCAAACGGTGCTGCTGTCTACAAAGGGAAATATCCTGGGTGGTTTGTTTTTTGCCGGTCTGTTTGCTTATTGGGATCATCAGGAAAAAGGTAAACATAAATTGCCTCAGCCAAAAACGATACAGGTAACAGAGCATCCTTATCAGTTGATGGGGCATATGATTGTATGGGCTGCCATATGGGGTTTTTTAGGTGCCAAGATTTTTGATAACCTGGAGCACTGGGATACTTTTATCCAGGATCCTATTGGTGGTTTGTTGTCTTTTAGCGGTTTGACTTTTTATGGTGGATTGATCTGCGGTGGTGCTGCGGTTATTTATATTGCGAATAAGAATGGCATTAAACCTTTGCATATGCTGGATGTAGGCGGGCCTGGTATGATGCTGGCTTACAGTGTTGGCCGGATCGGCTGTCATATGTCTGGTGACGGTGACTGGGGAATTGTAAATACGCATCCTAAACCTTTTAACTGGCTTCCGGACTGGCTTTGGGCTTATACTTATCCAAACAATGTGGCTATGGAAGGTGTTCCTATACCAGGTTGTACAGGGAAATTCTGTAATGTATTGCCTTTGCCGGTATATCCTACGCCTATTTATGAAGTCATTGTTTGTTTCGTTTTGTTCCTGATCCTTTGGAAGCTTCGGGACCGGATTAAGTTTCCGGGAATGATGTTTGGTATTTACTTAATGATGAACGGGGTAGAACGTTTCTTTGTAGAGTTGATCCGGGTAAATTCGAAGTATCATGTGGCCGGAATTTCTTTTACGCAGGCGGAACTGATTTCGTCCCTGTTGTTTATTGGTGGTTTGGCGCTGGTGATCTTTTCTATTAAAAATAAAGAAAAAGACGCAGCCCTTTAAATAGAAAGCGATTGAATTACGAATTGTTATGTACCAAGGTGATCGCGATTGCGCGTTTGACTGGTAATTTTATACGAAAAGAATCTATGAACTTTGATGCCAGGAGCATTGAGTTTAAAGGATTGAATGATATGGTTTCTTATGTTGACAAGACAGCTGAACAGCAGCTGGTGTACAATCTGTCTAAACTGTTGCCAGGAGCTGGTTTTACAACAGAAGAGGAAACGGTAAACAGTAAAGGAGAGGTATTCAACTGGATTATTGATCCTTTAGATGGGACAACGAACTTTATCCATGGTATTCCTGCTTATTCGATCAGCATTGCTCTGTATGAGGAAGATCAGCCTGTAATTGGGGTGGTTTATGAGATCAACCGGGGGGAAATGTTTTACAGCTATAAAGGTGGTGACGCTTATTTGAATAATAAAGTGATCCGGGTTTCTTCCAGACCTTCGTTGTCTGAATGTTTGCTGGCAACGGGCTTTCCTTATTATCAGTTTGATAAGCAGCCTCAATACATGGCCTTGCTTTCTGATATGATGCAGAAATGTCATGGTTTAAGAAGGATTGGTTCTGCAGCGGTTGACCTGGCTTATGTGGCCTGTGGAAGATTTGATGCTTTTTTTGAATACAATCTGAATGCTTATGATGTAGCCGGAGGTGCCTATCTGGTGCAACAGGCTGGTGGCCGTATAATGAATTTTGGCGGTGGCGACGAGTTTATAGAAAAGAGAGAAATTCTGGCAACCAATAGCCTGATCGATGCGGAACTTTTAGAAGCGATGCGGAATCATTTTAACGCTTAACGATATAAAACGGTATAAAAAAAAGGCCGGTTTCTCTAAGAGAACCGGCCTTTTTTTTGTTTTATTCTATGGATTATAGTGCTTCTGAAACGACTTCTTTCACTTCTGGTACCATTCTTTGCAACAGGTTCTGGATACCTGATTTTAAGGTGATGGTAGAAGACGGGCATCCGCTGCATGAACCTCTCAGTTCTACCGTAACAACACCTTCATCAAATGATTTATACGTGATGGCGCCACCATCCTGTTCTACAGCAGGGCGTACATAATCGTGCAGGATTTGCTGGATCTTAATTTCCAGGTCTGTACCTTCAAAATTAACCGCTTCTGTAGTTTCTTCTTTAATTTTATATTCCGATTCTACAGCACCTTTTACAAATTCTTTAAGGATGGGTTCAATATCAGCCCAGTCTGCATCTTCAGCTTTAGTGATGGTCACAAAGTTGCTGGCGAAGAATACACCATTAACGAAATTGAACTTGAACAATTCTTTTGCAAATGGGGAATGTTCAGCACTCTCTTTTGTTGCGAAATCTTCACTGCCATTGATCAATAATTTATTGACCATGAATTTCATTGTAGCAGGATTTGGAGTTTGCTCTGTATATACGTTGATAGTCATTGTCTTTTTTTTCTACAAAAATAATTAATTAGTGATGCAATTTCAGTTTATGATGTCTGTTTTAGGTCATTAATTTAAACAGATTCTAATTAAAGCTGCTGACTAAAATATACCTGTATAATTAAATGGTGTGATCTGTTTTAATTCTTCCTTCAATTCAGCGTTGATATTCAATCCATCAATAAATACAGCCATGGTTTCTGCTGTGATCTTTTGATTGGTCCGGGTCAGGTCTTTCAGGGCTTCGTAAGGGTTTGGATAGGCCTCACGGCGTAAAATGGTCTGGATGGCTTCAGCGACCACGGCCCAGTTGTTGTCCAGGTCTGCAGCAATCGCTTCGTTGTTTAACAGGATTTTGTTTAAGCCTTTTAAAGTAGAAGAGATGGCAATCAGGGTATGGGCCACAGGAACGCCAACGTTTCTTAATACTGTGGAATCGGTCAGATCCCTTTGCAAACGGGAAATCGGAAGTTTAGCGGCAAAGAATTCGAACAGTGCATTCGCAATTCCTGCATTGCCTTCTGCATTTTCGAAATCAATAGGGTTTACTTTATGTGGCATTGCCGAAGAACCAACTTCTCCTTCTTTGATCTTCTGCTTGAAATAGTTTTTGGAAATATAGGCCCAGATGTCTCTGTCGAGGTCAATAATGATATTATTGATTCGTTTAAGGGCATCACATTGTGCAGCAAACTGATCATAGTGTTCAATTTGTGTGGTGTGTTGTGCACGGGTCAGTCCAAGGGTCTCATTAACGAATTGATTGGAAAAATCTACCCAGTTGATAGAAGGGTAAGCGATATGGTGTGCATTGAAATTTCCGGTAGCACCTCCAAACTTGGCACTGTTGGGAATATTTTTAAGGTTGTTTAGCTGGATGTCCAGTCTTTCTGCGAAAACCAGAAACTCCTTACCTAATTTAGTTGGAGAAGCTGGCTGTCCATGGGTATGGGCCAGCAAAGGAACATCGGCCCATTCTGTGGCCAGTGCTTTTAATTTGCTGATCAATTCTGCGATGTTTGGGTAATACACCTCATTTAAGGCCAGCTTAAAAGTATAGGGGATAGCGGTATTGTTAATGTCTTGTGAAGTTAATCCGAAATGGATAAATTCTTTGAAATCCTGCAATCCAAGCTGATCGAATTTGCTTTTGATAAAGTACTCTACTGCTTTTACGTCGTGATTGGTGATTTTCTCTGTGTTTTTAATCTCTGTGGCATCAAGCTCCCCGAAATTTTCATAAATGGCACGCAGTTTTGCGTAATTGTTTTTGTCAAAGGCGGCCAAACCATGCAAATTAGTTTCGCAAAGTGCGATGAAATATTCTATTTCAACAAAAACCCTGTATTTAATGAGGCCATATTCAGAAAAATAGTTTGCCAGGTCCTTAGTGGTGTTTCTATAACGTCCGTCAACTGGCGATATAGCTTGAAGTGGAGATAAATTCATTTAATTGAGAAGTTTTTACAGCCGCAAAGGTAATATAAATTAGGGATTATTAAGGCTTTGGGACATAAAAAAAGGCTTTGGGTGATTCCCAAAGCCTTTTCCTTAAAAATTAAAGTTTGACTAGTGTTTAACTTCAGTTTTAGTAGTAGTAGTTTTAACTGTAGTATCTTTTTTAGCTGTATCAGTAGCAGCTTTAACAGTAGTATCAACTTTAGTAGTATCAGTAACGATAGTTGAAGAATCAGTTGTAGTAGTGTCAGATCCTTTAGCTTTGTTTTCTGAGTTACAAGCTGCTACTGATAAAGATAATGCTAAAGCTAAAAAGCCAAATTTAAATAAGTTTTTCATTCTAATTTCCGTTTTAAATAATTAATTAATTTTACATCTTAATACCGGTAACTTTAAAAGGTAACCCTTGAAAATAAAAAAAAATAAAAAATATTTTTCTGCGTTTCTTGGGTCACTGTTTATCTGTAATGGGTATTAAGATAAAAGTGGCACAAAAGTAAAATTTTTATTTATAATTGGGTTACCATTCACATAAAAAAGTATTAATTGGTGAGTAAGAAGTTAAGCAGTTCAGTTCCAACAGATAGAGAGGTAGTTTTAGGGATACTTAATAACTCAGATGATGCGCTTAATAAACTGTATACAGGATATTTTCCGATGATACTGCAGTTTATTCTGAATAATAACGGTGATGAAGACGATGCAAAAGATGTGTATCAGGAATCAATTATCATATTATATAATAAAATAAAGAGCGGGGATTTTGAATTAAGCAGTAAACTTAAAACCTATATATACTCAGTTTGCAGACGCATTTGGCTCAAAAAACTTTCAAAAGAAAGTAAGAAGGCGGTAAATGTAACAGACTTTGAAGATATAGAGGCGGTAGAAA
Organism: Pedobacter sp.; assembly: GCF_035566355.1. Lineage (GTDB taxonomy): Bacteria > Bacteroidota > Bacteroidia > Sphingobacteriales > Sphingobacteriaceae > Pedobacter. The sequence goes on along the minus strand of NZ_DATMRL010000296.1, from coordinate 3,750 downwards.
CAGATTTGGAGAAGCATGAGGAAAAGGACCGGCAATTTGAAAAAATGCAGGAGGCCTTGCTCCATTTAGGGGAACCGTGCAAAACGATTATTCAGGACTTTTATATTCATAACTTGTCTATGCAGGAGATCTCTGAAAAATTTGGTTATACCAATACAGATAATGCAAAGACACAGAAATATAAATGTCTGCAAAGGTTAAAGAAATTGTTTTTTCAATCTTAATAATACAATGAGGAACGAAATAGAGTTAGAGGCAATTATTGAAGATTACCTGAATGGTAACCTGTCTGTGGAAGAAGCGAAAGCTTTCGAAGAATTACGGATAAAAGATCCTTCTGTGGACCATAAACTGGTTGCGCATAAGGTTTTTCTGGATTCTTTGAAGGACTATGGCCATGTCCTTTCCCTAAAGGATAAAATGGATGCTGCCCATGCCACAATGGATGTGGAAGCACTGAAAACTGAACTTAAGCCTCATTCTTCCCCTATTGTTAAATTATGGCGTAATAATAAGTCTGCACTGGCTGTTGCAGCTTCTTTTATTTTACTGGCTATGGTTTCTGTTTTTGCCATTCAACACAATACGAAACAGAATGGCAGCTATGAGATGATGCGAAGAGAATTAGACCGGATTAAAAGTTCTCAGAATAAATTGATACGCAACATCAATAGTAATGTCAAAACGGAAGCTGCTCCTGTAAGACCCGCTAAATTTGGCGGTACTGGTTTTGCGATTACCTCAAATGGGTTTTTATGTACGAATTTGCATGTGATCAACGGTGCTGATTCTGTATATGTACAAAATAGTAAAGGAGAGGCTTATAAAGCTAAAGTTTATTATACAGATCCTCAGTATGATCTGGCGATCTTACAGATTGTAGATAAAGATTTTTCTCCGCTTTCGGCTTTGCCTTATAAATTAAAACGCAGTGCGGTTGGTATGGGTGAGAATGTATATACACTGGGTTTTCCTAAGGATGATGCGGTTTTAGGTCAGGGTTATGTGAGCTCCAGAACCGGGCATGCCGGCGATACCACTGCTTATCAGGTGTCTATTCCGGTTAATCCTGGGAATAGTGGTGGGCCATTGCTGGATAATAATGGAAATGTGGTTGGGGTGATCAGTGCGAAGGAGAACCAGGTGGATGGTGCGGCCTTTGCGATTAAATCTAAATATATTCTTGAGGCCCTGAGTGCTATTCCTTCCGATTCTTTGGGTAGAAGAAGTGTGACTAAGAAAAGTCCTTTGCAGGGTCTGAGCAGATTGAAACAGGTAGAGAAGATTCAGGATTACGTATTTATGATCAAAGTCTATAACTAACCTCCCGAAAAATATAAATTTTTAAACCCCCGAAACTTATTGTTCGTTTCGGGGGTTTTGTTTTTATAAATTTATCCTATGGAATTTGGTAAAGTAGCAGACGAACTGGTTAAACAGGTAGATTTTACGCTGCCGCCTGACGGCGCTCAGACGGTTTTGACTTTAAAAGGAAAAAAAAATGCGGATCCGCGTTTTTATATTGGCTGTGCAAAATGGGGCCGAAAGGAATGGGTGGGGATGATCTATCCGCCTAAAACAAAGGAGGCGAATTTTCTGGACGAATATGCAAAGCATTTCAATTCTATAGAAATGAATGCGATATTTTATAGCATGCCTAAACAGGATCAGGTGATGAAATGGAAAGAGAAAGCTGCTGGAAATGCAGGAAATGGCTTTCTCTTTTGCCCAAAGTTTCCGCAAATCATCAGTCATTTGAAAAGATTGAAAAACGCCGAGGAAGCTACCGATCAGTATATTTCAGGAATCAGTGAATTTGGCGAATTGTTGGGACCCTGCTTTCTACAGATGGGAGATAACTTTGGACCCAATAATATGGAGGTGCTGGAAAATTATTTAAAATCCCTTCCGGAAGATTTTAAAGTCTTTGTAGAGTTGCGCCATCCCGAATGGTTTGCTGACCCTGTGATTAGAAAGGATTTGTTTAAAATGCTGGCTGATTTGAATAAGGGGGCTATAATTACCGATGCCAGTGGCAGAAGGGATTGTTTGCATATGGAACTGACCATTCCTGAAATTTTTATCCGTTTCGTAGGAAATGGCCAGGGGCATGGGGATTCGGATTTCAAGAGGATTGATGAATGGGTAATCAGAATCAAATCCTGGCTGGACAGGGGGTTGGAGAAGGTTTACTTCTTTCTTCATCAGCATGATGAAAGGGACACCCCGGTTTTGGCCAACTATACCATTAGGGAATTTAATAAGCATTTGGGTAGTGCTGTTCCTGAAATTGAATTTATTACAAAAACAGGAGAATTATTTTAAATAGTATACTAAATTTGTAGAATATTATATTTGAATCTAAAAACCACAACATTATGAGTTTAAGACTAGGGGATACCGCTCCCAACTTTCAGGCAAAAACCTCTATCGGAGATATTGATTTCTATAACTATCTGGGCGATAGCTGGGGTGTTTTATTTTCACACCCGGCAGATTATACACCAGTATGTACTACAGAACTTGGACGTACAGCGGCTTTAAAAGGTGAATTTGAAAAGAGAAATGTAAAAGTACTGGCGCTAAGTGTGGATTCTGCGGAATCGCATAAAGGTTGGATCAGTGATATCAACGAGACCCAGAATACCAATGTAGAGTTTCCTATTATTGCTGATGAGGACAAGAAAATTGCTGATCTGTATGATATGATCCATCCGAATGCATCGGAGACTTTAACGGTACGTTCCCTGTTTATCATTTCGCCAGATAAAAAAGTGAAATTGATCATAACCTATCCGGCTTCTACGGGAAGGAATTTCAATGAAGTATTGAGGGTAATCGATTCTTTACAGCTTACTGCCCAGTATACGGTAGCTACGCCTGCTGACTGGCAGGATGGCGATGATGTTGTTGTGGCCAACAGCATTAAAACGGAAGATATTCCTGCAAAATTCCCTAAAGGGCATAAAATTATTAAACCGTATTTGAGAACTACACCTCAGCCTAATAAATAATAATTTCGCAAAAGTTTTGGTTTCTTTAAGTTTTAGTAATAATTTAAAGAACTGAAAAACAACCTATTATTTTATCAAAGAACTAAAATTATGAACACCGGAAAAGTTAAATGGTTTAATACTCAAAAAGGATACGGATTTATTGTGTACGATGGCAATAAGGATATTTTTGTACATTTTAAAGATGTTTTGGGCGGTATTGACAGCTTGCAGGAAAATGATAACGTGGAATTTGAAATTGCGGAAGGAAAAAAAGGTTTGCAGGCGGTTAAGGTTAAAAAAGTTTAATTAAACCTTACTGATATATAGAAAGGGCTGTCTTATCCGGACGGTCCTTTTTTTGTTAATAGTATTGCAATATTTGTGCTTTAATGATCAGCAGACCGGAGGATCTGCTTTTGGTAAAAATCAGAAACTGATCATCTGCGGGTTTAATTTTATACTTTTTACTAAGGTTTTCTGCCTTGTCCGGATAATTTCTGACGATGATATTTCCTCTTAATTCTTTTTCTTTTTTGAGATCTGCGGCAGTAAGCGTTTCGGTTATTTTAAATATTCTACCTGGAAATTCTTTTTTGAATTGATCTGAAGTATATAGTTGTGTTTGTTCCTGCAGTTTCTCCAGCCCATAAGTCTTTCCGATCAGAGCAAATGCACCGCTTTTTAGTAATGCGGCATCGGGTTCGTAAATGTATTCCTTGAGTTGTCCTTCGGTAAATGCGACTTCGGCTTCCTG
>NZ_DATMRL010000295.1:0-11048 GCF_035566355.1 Pedobacter sp. | reverse complement strand
GACCAGCGTAAGGCGGTATGGACGGATTTTACGCCAAGTCCGGGAGCTGCACCATATCATGGGCGGATCTATCGTTATTCTACCAAATATGCTGCTCCGCCGGCGGACAACGCCCCGGACGGATACAGCTATACCATGCTGCGACTGGGTGAGCAATACCTGATCCGCGCGGAGGCCCGGGCACAGCAAAGCAATACGGCCCTGGCGGCGAATGATCTCAATAAGATCCGGAAACGTGCCGGCCTGGCAAATACCACTGCCGTGTCTGCGCCTGAGCTCTTGACGGCCATTGCCCAGGAAAGGGAAAGGGAATTGTTTGCAGAATGGGGGCACCGGTTTCTGGACTTGAAGCGCAGGGGCGAAGCGGCGCAGTTCTTATATCCCATCCCGCCAATGGAAATAAAAAACGATCCTAACTTAATACAGAATCCTGGCTATTAGATCCTTTTAAACTTTAAACATAAAAACAATGAAACCTTATTTTTCAAACAGGGTAGGGAGAGGCTTTGCTCTTTTTTCCCTCAGCATGGTGCTTTTTAGCTGCACTGAACTCCCGGGCGACCCTGGAATTGGCCGGAAAAAAATGCCCGAATTCCAGGATGAGCTCCTGGGTAATGAAGCGACGATAAATCCGCATTCGTACAACGCCTGCGGATTAAAGTTTCGAACGGAAGAGGTCAATCTGGTCTCAGGCGCGAGCCAACAGAGGTTTGTTTCCGTTCCGCTTCCTGATGCTTCGATGGATTCCTCAGCACTGGTCTTGATCAATGGATTGAAACCTTTTGCTGGTATTTTAATGGCGCAATGGGCCAATAGCAGAAGGGGCGGTGTGATGATTGATCTCCGGGCTAAAAAAGGGCAGGAACGCCTGCAGGCTAATTATATGCTGGAAACACCAAATGCTTCTTCTATTCCTGTGGTTCTGATCTGGGACCGTGCTTCTACTTCCAGGGCCATGGCTGTACGTTCTGTACTTACAGACTTGCCATCGGTCAATTGTCGTAAACTCACCAATGGATTCTCTACTCACTAAACACTATTACAAATGAAACTGAAACAAAATAAACTCCAATATGCATTGCTCTGCATTTTCCTGATGGGCTCCATCGCGGGTTTTAGTCAGGAAAAGCCCAAGAAACATCGTAAATCAAAAGACATCGATACGGTGAAGGCCATTGTGGTCAAACCACCGGTGCCGGCAAAGATGATCAAAACCTATGCTTCGGTGATCAACAAGAACTTTAAAACGCAAAAGGGGCTTTTTGGTGTGCACAGGTTTAAAGACACAACCTATTTCGAAATTGCCGATACGCTGTTGAAAAGAGATATTATGGTGATCAACAGGCTGACTAAAGCACCCGGCGATTATGGCATGTTCCCTGGAGAGGAACTGGATGAAAAGACTATACAGTTTGAAAGAGGAAGTGATTCTACCATTAAGGTGCGTTTTAACCTGGTGGTGAGTGAAGCGGATTCCAGCAATGCCATCAGCAAAGCGGTGCGGAATGCGAACCTGAATCCTATCGTTGCTTCTTTTCCAATAAAGGCCTATTCCAAGGATTCTTCCAGCTTTGTGATTGATGTATCCAAGTTTTTGACGGAGCTTAATTTTGTAAACAGCATAGACCCGTCTGTTGAGCTGAGTAAAAACCTGACCGTTGTTAGCCAGAAGGATGTTTTCATTGAATCCATCCACGTCTATCCGAGTAATGTGGAACTGGCCATCAGAAAAAACATGGAATCTAAAAGAAAAGGGGACGCCCCGCAAACAACGGTGACCCTGGAAACCCATACTTCGTTTATTGCCTTGCCAAAGGTACCGATGCAAAGACGGTTCTTCGATCGCCGTGTGGGCTATTTTGCCAATCAGTATAAATCGTTCAGTGATGACCAGCAGCGGGCTGAGGTGAACGAATATATCGTGCGCTGGAGGCTGGAGCCTAAGGAGCAGGACATAGAGAAATGGAAAAAGGGGGAGCTGGTAGAGCCTAAAAAGCCGATTGTAATTTATATTGATCCTGCCACGCCTAAGCAATGGAGGCCTTTTCTGATCAAAGGGATTGAGGACTGGCAGGTTGCATTTGAAAAGGCCGGTTTTAAAAATGCCATTATCGGTAAGGAATGGCCTGAAAATGATACCACCATGCATATGGATGATGCCAGGTACTCGATGCTGAATTATTTTCCTTCTGAAGTAGCCAACGCGTATGGTCCACACATCAGTGACCCGAGAAGCGGGGAGATCATCCAGACACATATCGGATGGTATCATAATGTAATGGACCTCCTGCACAAATGGTACATGATCCAGGCTGCGGCCGTTGACCCGCAGGCCAGGAAGCCTAAATTTGATGAGCAGCTCATGGGCCAGCTGATCCGTTTTGTTTCCAGTCACGAGATTGGGCATACTCTTGGCTTGCGACATAATTTCGGTTCCAGCAGCCAGACGCCGGTAGATAGCTTACGGAATATCAATTACCTGAAAAAACATGGGCATACCGTAAGTATCATGGACTATGCACGTTTCAATTATGTGGCGCAGCCGGAAGATCATATTCCACAGGCTTTATTGTTCCCAAGGATTGGCGAGTATGATCAATGGGCAATTGAATGGGGGTATAAAAGTAGTCATGCTGCCAATTCGGAAGAGGATAAGACCATTGTAAGACAATGGATCGTAAACCGTACCAGTAAAAACCGAAGGTTATGGTTTGGTGATGGGGAGACGATAAAAGGCGATCCGCGTTGTCAGACAGAAGATCTTGGCGACAACTCCGCAAAAGCAAGTGTGTATGGCATCAGGAACCTGAAGCGGATCCTTCCAAACCTGCCGGCATGGACACATGAGAAGGGTGGTTTGTATGGTAGCTTAACGAGAAGTCATGAAGCTTTATTGGGCCAATACCAAAGATATATGGGACATGTGCTGAAGAACATCGGAGGTTTTTACCGCGACTATAAAAGTGAAGACCAGAAAGGTGAGGTTTATTCAGTTACCCCTAAACGTCTTCAGCAACAGGCGCTGGATTTCTTCAATAAAGAGCTCTTCAATACACCATTTTGGTTGCTAAATGCGGATGTGCAAAATAAGGCCCTTGATCCTTTCACGGATGAAAAACAGAATCTTACAGCGGCCAATGTTGTAGATGACCTGCAGATCAGGGTATTGAACAGTCTGTTGGATTCTCACCGTCTGCACCAGATGATCGCCAACAGCAAACGTTTCGGTGTAAAGGCGTATCCGGTAATGGAATATATCGGTGCACTGCACAGGGGCATTTGGAAAGAACTGAAAGCGAAAGAAGTGAAAGTAGATAATTACAGGCGCAACCTTCAAAAAAGCTACTTGGGTTCTTTAATTGATCTGATGACGGCAAAAGCCGTGGAGCAAACAGAAACTGATGCTTCGTCTATTGCCAGGGGGGAAATGGTAAACCTTCGTCAGGAGATTAAACTGGCTCTTCCAAAAACAAAGGACCTGCTAACCAGGTACCATTTCATGGACCTCGAAAGCCGTATTGCAAAGCTATTGAGTGTTAAAGGTTAAGAAATTGTTGTGAAAATATGATTTCCGATCTCGCTGGATCTTACAGATCCTGAGGCTTGATCTGGAAATCATATTTTCTTGGGTGCAGACCGGGGAGGGTGGTGAAGGGAAAACTTTGGTTATGTAGCGCAAGTATCTACTTGAGTGAGGTAATAACGTCACGTAGCTGTTAGGATTCTGTTGTGCTTAATGTTTTATTTGAGTTTGCACGTAAATCGGCATGGATATCCGAAAACTCCAGTGTAAAGGTTGTTCCTTTGCCGGGTGCACTGTTAAAGCTGATCCGGCCTTTCTGCATCTCTGTGTACTCTTTGCATAAGATCAAGCCCAGCCCTATACCTTTTTCATTACTTGTTCCATATGTAGATGTCGCATTCAGCTTAAAAAGTTCCTGCTGCCTTTCGGGAGGTATGCCCACTCCATTATCTGCAATATGCAACCTGACATGGCCGGGAATATAAGAATTGTATATCTGGATTTCCCCGCCCGTGGGCGTAAACTTTATGGCATTATTGATCAGGTTCCTGATCACGAGCTTAAGCATATCAAGGTCTGCGTGGAGTTCAGTCGACGGATCAATATTCACACTGATTGTGATCGCTTTTATATCTGCTGATGCCTGTTGTACAAGCAGGCAAGTAGATACCACTTCAGCCAGATTCAATCTCACCATATTTACAGTGGTGCCGCCATCCATTTGCGATTTTGTCCAGTTTAATAAGTTGTGCAACATTACCTGCGTATTTTTTGTCTCATTGAGCAGACTTTTTTCTAAAAAGCGACGCTCTTCTGTCGATAATCCATATTCATGCAGTATTTCGAGAAAACTAGCGATAGAATTAAGTGGAGAACGCAGGTCATGAGATAAAATAGATAACAGTCTGGTCTTTGAGTCGTTGGCTTCTTTTAAAGCCAGAGAAGCTGTTAATGCATTGTTCTTTTCTCGCTGATAACTGTTGATGAGGTAAGATAGTACCGCACCTATACATACGACCACGGATAAATAAGTTGTTGCTGTGTCCAGAAACAAATCGCTGCGCTTTGCATAGGTGACTTTAACAGAGTCGCTGTTGTAATATTCAACCAGCAATAAACCGCTAACGAAAGCGACATTGATCAGCATCCAAAATATATACTGTCGGGTAGGCATCACAGACAATGTAAAAATAAGGGAGAGGAGGAAAAGTATTAAGGTAGGACCGTGTATTCCTGAATTGATAAAGTAATTAAACACCAGCAGGACAGCTGTACCAGCGCTAAATAAAATAAAGCTAAGCTTTAATCGTCCAAAATACCGGGAATTGATGTACATCGCTACAATCACAATCCAGGCCATAGAAAGTGCTGCGTTAACCAATGGCACTTGTATGACGATATTGACCAGCAATGCCAAAGGGAGGCCGATCATTGCAATTACGCTTATTTCATGAAATATCCTGGCTTGGAGCGTTGTGCAAGCATTACTGCCGATCAATTTGGCATGTAGTTGTCTAATAGATTTAATCATCAAAGAGAATGGCCCATTTTTCAAGTAGTAAATTTAAAGAAAAATCTGATCAGTGTTACTGAAGTTTTAGATGGGCAAATAAATAAGAGTTTAAAAAACTACTTGTCCAATTTTTTGAGCAAAATTGCCTAATTTGGTATTGGATAATACTTCTATTGAAGAACAATAAATAAATCAAAATCATGAGCAAAATTATCTTTGATTGCGCAATATCACTTGACGGCTTTTTTGCAGGCGACGACAGGAGCCCAAGCAATCCAATGGGTGGGGTTTCACCAAAAATCCATGGCTGGATGTTTAAACAGAAAGCATTTTGGAAACACGTCAATATGGAAGGTGGGGAAGAGTATGGTGCAGATAGTAAATTAATTGATGATGTGTTTGAAAGAACGGGTTCTTACATTATGGGAAAGCGAATGTTTGAGGAGGGGGAGGTTCATTGGAAAGAAGATTTATATAAAGCAGATGTGTATGTTCTGACACATGAAAAACGTGAGCCCTGGGTTCAAAAGGGTACGACAACTTTTTATTTTATCAATGACGGAGTGCAAAGTGCATTAGAAAAGGCAAAGTTATCTGCTAAGGGAAAGGACATCAGGATACAAGGCGGGGCGAATACTATTCAACAATTTCTCAATGCAGGGCTTGTTGACGAATTTTTTATTCATATTGCTCCTGTTTTTTTAGGAAGCGGGATCCGGTTGTTTGACGGAATTGACAAAGACAAATATGATGTTCAGATTGTTGAAGTCATACCTTCAGACTTGACAACTCATTTAAGATATAAACTGACAAAGAAATAAGAAAAATTGCCACTAACCAGGTTTGCTGCAGTATACTATTGGGCGTAAACGAAAGAGATACTGTCTTTAACGATAAGGCCGCTCATGTTTTGACCAACATAAATAATGGTGTATTTGGCAGGTTTGGTGATGTCATATCCTTTTAAAAGATCAACTGTAGTAGAAATGCTGTCTTTAGAGTGTACAGTTATATAGCTGCTGGCCGGTGGTGGCATTACTCGTTTTGCCATTGCACCTTTATAGTTCACTTCTTCGCCAGACTCTGATTTCACATTCAGGTATTTACTTATGAATGGCTCAAAAGGTGTGTGCCATTTGCAAAAATGCTGTGTAGTATCGGCATTGTTGTAGACTGTGAATTTCAGCTGTACCGAGTCGCCAGCCTTAATGGTGTCTTTCACCGACATCTTTGCAAATAAAGCTTTTCCAACCGTGCTGTCTGCAGCTGTGCTATTTTGTGCAACATTGTTGTTCATCCCGCAAGATGAAAGAGTTAATATAAGGGCGGCAGATAGAAATGTGCTTAAGTTTTTCATAGCGTAAAAGTATCTTTTTTGGTTGACTTCTGTATTAACTTAATACGGTCTTAGCGGAGTTCATATTTAATCACTATTTTGTGGTATGGTTTTTTATTTTGGCTTTTGCGTATATTTTGCTAACTGATAAAAGGTCAGTAAGCTATGAAGAGTTAAAGCGGGAACCAGATGAATAGTAGAGTTTTAAAAAAAGTTTAGGGCAGTTTAATAATTAAAACTAATTCAGATGAAACTTAAAATATGTATTGCTAAAAAAACACTTATCTTTTATTCTATTATAGCTCCTTTTATCATTTACGGTTCAGCTTACAACTTGATCTGGGGTATAATTTTGCATAAAACTCCAACGATTAGACTTGGCGCTTTCAGTTTGCTAGGTTTTATAATATTTCCAGTACTATTGATTTACACTTATATAAACAATAAATGTATTATTACAACAGACAGTATGCGCATTGGAAAAACTGAATATAAATTTGCTGACTATGATTTTCAAATAACATCTAAAGAACTTGCATTTAAGGATAGGCCAATTAATTCACTGTTCAAAAAGAATTATAATTATTTTCTGATACAGGAAATGGCTACAGACAGAATAGTATTTGAAAAGGATTTAGATGTCTTCGAAAAAGATATTGAGAAGATTAAAAATGCATTTCCCGTAGGTAAATTAACTATTGATCATTGATCTGCAGATTTTTATTTGGTTGTGATCGTTCCTAATTTGGAATACTCGACATCATTTGGTTCCCATAGCTCTATCTTGTTTCCTTCCGGATCCATAAGGTGGACAAAGCTTCCATAACTGGCCTTTTCAACGGAGTCAGTCGGTAAAATACCTGCTGATTTCAATTTTGCTAATAGTTGAACTAAGCCTTCCACGCGGTAATTGATCATGAATTGTTTTTCTGAAGGCTGGAAATATTTGGTCGTTTCCTTAAAGGGGGCCCACAAAGTAAATCCTTTCTTGGTACTGTCCATACCCTGGTGCCACTCGAAGTTCGTACCGCTTTGCACCATACGCATACCCAGGTTTTTTTCATACCAGACTTTGAGCGCTGCTGGATCCTTGGCTTTAAAAAAGATACCACCAATACCTGTTACCCGCGGTCCGCTATTGACAGGTCTGGTAAAATGGCTAAGTCCATAGCCCAGCAAAAAGGCAAGACAAAGCAAGCTGATCATTGTAATCTTTTTCATAACATTTGGTTTGTTCCTTAAATATAATAATAAGTACTCAAAAAATCTCCAGTCGCTTAGTTGGCAAATGTTCTTAAATATTCATAAGTTGGGAAATAAAAACAGACATTAAGATATATATGACAAGGATTATTGAAACGGAACGGCTTTATTTTAGGGAATTAGTAGACACCGATGTTGAGGGTGTTTTTAGTTTAGATTCTGATCCTGAAGTACATCAGTATTTGGGACAAAATCCAATTAGAACGATTCAACAGGCAGAAGATGCAATAAAATTTATTAGGCAACAATATATTGACAACGGAGTTGGGCGTTTGGCTATAATTGAGAAAGAAACAAATGATTTTGTAGGATGGGGAGGTTTTAAATTAATTACTGACTTAACCAATGGCCGTAAAGACTATCATGATTTGGGCTATAGATTTATAAAAAAGGCATGGGGAAAAGGTTATGCCACTGAATCTTCAAAGGCTGTAGTGGAATATGGTTTTAATGAACTTAAACTTCCTGTAATTTATGCAATAGCCGATATAGGTAATTTGCAATCTCAAAAAGTTTTGAAAAAATGTGGTTTTATAGAAAAGGAGGTGTTTAATTATGACTCTGTTCCACATTATTGGTATGAACTTTTAAATATCGAGTAACATTTGTTGGGTTAAATGATCTTAATATAGATTCATTCATAAACCTAACAAACTATATTCCAGATGAGAAAAACCATTACTCTGCTATCGCTGGTTCTGTTTTTTGCCAGCGGGGCTTTTGCCCAAAAGAAGAAAAAAGCATTAGCGGCTGATTCTTTAAAGAAGGTTCAGGCAGCTCCCCCTAAACCTAGCATTAAGGAAAAGATCAAATCCAGTAAGAAAATTGACGGTCTTTTTGCAATGTACAGAGATACTATAACAGGTAGTGTTCAGATGTATGTTAAAAAAGATCAGTTGGGTAAAGATTATATTTACCAGAGTTTTTCGATGGGAGGACCAACTACTTTGTTCCTCAATCAAAATATGATCAGAAACACCTGGTTATTCTATATTCAAAAATCTGATGATAAAATTGAGCTTCTGCAAAGAAATACAAACTTTTATTACGATAAGTCAAATCCTGTAAGCAAAGCAGCCAATGTTGACGTTTCGGATGCTGTTTTTTATAGTGATAAAGTTGCGGCGCAGGATTCTCTTGGGTATTTGATTTCGGTTGACGGTCTTTTTCTTGGAGACAAATTGGATCCGGTTAAGCCGGTTTTCCCTCCAACATTGCCTCCGGGTGCCATGTTTAATCTTGGGAACTTAAATATCTCTAAGTCGAAATATCAAAAGATACGTTCATTTCCGGGAAATACAGATGTAGTGGTAGAGCTTGCTTACGATAATCCCATGCCTCTGAATGGCGGGGGAAAAGACATCACTGATGCCCGCTATGTTAGGGTTAAAATGCAGCATTCTTTTCTTGAAGTACCTAAAAATGATTTTCGCCCACGTCGTGATGATCCAAGGGTAGGTTATTTTGGCAGCGAAGTAGATAATCTGACTTCTTTGTCTTCAACGCCATATAAAGACTTTATCAGTCGCTGGAATCTTAAAAAGAAAGATCCATCAGCTGCATTGAGTGAGCCGGTTGAACCGATTGTTTTCTGGATTGAAAATACGACTCCATTGGAGTATCGCCCGATTATAAAAGAGGCAGGCGAGAAATGGAATGAAGCATTTGAGAAAGCTGGTTTCAAAAATGCAGTTGTTATGAAACAAATGCCAGATACGGCTACCTGGGATCCGGCTGATATTGCCTATAATGTAATTCGCTGGGTATCCTCAGCTTATCCTTCCTATGGTGCTATAGGGCCAAGTTTTTATAATCCTCTAACAGGTCAGATTTTAGGGGCTGATATTACGGTAGAGTGGCGTTCTGGTGCTGGTACAGTGGTTACTGATGATTTGTTTAATGGTGGTAATTCGGCTTTAAAATTGCCTTGGGAAAATCCTGCTGAAGCTGTTTCGGGAAAGTTAGCACAGGTAAATGGCTTTGATAAGAACCATATGGCTTCTTGTGCATTGGCGCAGGAATTAACTATGCAGTATCAGGCTGGTTTAACGGCTATTGAAGCGCTTGATGCGGGCATGCCTGAGGCTAAAAGGGCAGAGACGATCAAGGAAATGCACAAACAGTTTTTGTATTACCTGATCATGCATGAAATGGGCCATACACTGGGGCTTAATCATAATATGAAAGCCAGTCAAATGCTAAGCCCTGCGCAGATGAATGATGTAGCGCTTACCCGTAAAATTGGATTACAGGGATCTGTAATGGATTATCCGGCTGTAAATGTGAGCAGTGATCGCAGCAAACAGGGTGATTATTATACCACTAAAGCAGGGCCTTATGATTTATGGGCTATTGAATATGGTTATACTCCATTTAGTGAGTCAGAAGAAGAAGCTGGATTAAATAAAATTTTAAGTCGCAGTACTGATCCACAACTTGCTTTTGGTAATGATGCTGATGATATGCGTAGCCCGGGTGGGGGCATAGATCCTCGGGTAAATGTGAATGACCAGACCAATGATATGGTTGCTTATGGTGAAGACAGATTTAAGTTGGTGAACACGATGATGCCAAAGCTGAAATCGCGTTTTAGCAGAACAGGTCAGAGTTACCAGGAGTTGCGTCAACGTTACCTGCAGCTTAACAATCAGCGTTTAGGCATGGCTACTGCAGTAAGTCGTTATATTGGTGGTGTTTATGTGGACAGAAGTTTTGTTGGACAAAAGACAGCAACTGCACCGTTTACGCCTGTTTCTGTGGCTTATCAGAAAAAAGCAATGGCGCTATTGGGTAAATATGTGTTTGCTCCGGATGCTTTTGATGCGGATAAAACACTATTTCCTTATCTTCAGGTTCAAAGACGTGGATTTGGATTTTTTGGTACTACTGAAGACGTTAAACCTCAGAATATTTTCGTCTCTATACAGTTGAATACGCTTGCCCAGCTCTTGCATCCAACTACCTTGAGCAGAATAAACAACAGTGGGCTGTATGGGAACACCTATTCTGTTGCGAATGTAATGAGTGATTTGTCTAATGATATTTTTGCAGCAGATCTTAAAACAAATGTGAACCTGTTTCGTCAAAATCTGCAAACTGAATTTGTAAAGGCTTCTGCAAGTATTGTTTCTGCACCCGCAGGGTATGATAATGCAAGTAAAGCTGCAGCACTTTATACATTAAGAAAGATAAAAACTCAGCTTGGTGGTGCTGTTTCGACAAATGAGCAAACAAAGGCTCACCGTGCAAACCTGGCTTTCTTAATTGATAAAGCTTTAGTGGTTAGATAAAATTTCTAATACGGTATAAAGAAGCCCGGTTCCATATGGGACCGGGCTTCTTTATAATCTGCAGAGACAGAAATCGATAAAAATTCGAAATTTTAGTTGTGATCTGCGAGTGTTTGTGATATT
>NZ_DATMRL010000294.1:0-15702 GCF_035566355.1 Pedobacter sp. | reverse complement strand
CCAATCTGGGATGGGAGTACTCCAAAACCCAAAATCTTGGTTTGGATTTCTCCTTATTCAATAGCCGCCTTTCTGGTACTGTCGAAGGTTATATCACCAAAACCAATAATCTGCTGCTAAGTGTTGGGTTGCCACCTACCTCTGGTGTGAGCAGTTATACAGGTAATGTGGGTTCTACCCAGAATAAAGGATTCGAACTTTCATTGAACGGGGTGATCATCGATCATAAAAATGGCTGGACCTGGGAAGCAGGTGTAAACCTGTATCGTAATGTCAATAAAATTGTGAGTCTGGCATCAGGGCAGACACGCGACGAGAGTAACTGGCTGTTCGTAGGGCATCCGTTAAACGTGATATATGACTATCAAAAAGTAGGCATCTGGCAGGCTAATGAGGCTGCTGCGGTAAAACAATATGAAGGGAGTGCAGGCCAGGTAGGTATGGTCAAAGTTTTATACACCGGAGGATATAATGCAGATGGATCACCTACCCGTGTTATTGGACCCGATGACAGACAGATCATTAATGCCGATCCTAAATTTCAAGGCGGTTTTAATACCCGGGTTGGGTATAAAAATTTAGACCTGAGCATTGTAGCTGCCTTTCAAAATGGCGGTATCCTGAATAGTACATTATATGGCTCCAATGGTTATTTAAATCTGGAAGACGGTCGCCGTGGACAAATTGATATCGATTATTGGACACCGGAAAACCCTGGAGCCAATTTCCCTGATCCCAAAGGGCCTAAAAACAGTAACAATCCTATCTATGGATCTACTTTAGGTTATTTTAGCGGTTCATTTTTAAAGGTACGGACCATATCACTTGGCTACAACCTCTCTGGTAAATGGGCCGAAAAAGTGGGTATAAAGAAACTTCGTGTTTACGCAACGGCACAAAATCCATTTGTATTTTTCTCTCCCTACTACAAACAGTCTGGAATGGATCCTGAACCAAATACCTATGCAAACGACAGCTCGAATATGGCAGTTTCCTATGGTTATGGTCAAAGAAGATTGTTAACTGTAGGCTATAATACGCCAACAACCCGCAATTATTTACTTGGTGTTAATGTAACCTTCTAAACTTTACGATAATGAATCGAAACTATATAAAATTTTTAGGACTATCAGTTTTAGCTGTATTTTTCCTTTCCTCATGTAAAAAGATATTGGATGAAAATCCGCGGAGTATTTTTACCCCCGATTATTTTAAAACAGAAGCTGGAGTACAGGGTGGGATTACCTCGTGCTATGGACACCTGAGGCTTATGTTCGGAAATGGTTATTTTCTGAATGCAAATCAGATCAGTACCGATGAATCTACCTGGGGCCAAAACTCAGACGGGAACGTCAAAACATTGGATTTTTCGGGCGTAGGAGAAATTCAGGCACAAACCAGTAATACAGGTATTTTATGGGGTGCAGCATTCCCGAATATTAATACAGCCAGCGGCGTTATCGAAAATGGAGCAGCAGTTGGTGTTTCCGAAGCCCTTGTAGCCGAAGCCAGGTTTTTCCGCGCATTCGACTACTTTTTGCTGGTGCAAACCTTTGGTGGCGTACCACTCGACTTAGGGGCTGGCGAATTGAAATTCAATACTTCTACCATAAGAACTTCCAAAAGAAATACCGTACCGGAAGTGTATACAAAAGGCATCTTTCCTGATCTGCTGATTGCAGTAGATAAATTGCCGGCCAGCGGCCGGGTAACGGGTGGTGCAACGAAAACACTTGCACGTCTTTATCTGGCAAAAGCCTATTTAACCTATGCCTGGTGGCTGCAAAACCCAAACAACATTCCAACGTATCCGGCAGCCCAAAGAACTGATCCTAACGGGCACGATGCCTCATGGTATTTTAAAGAAGCTTATAATATAGCTGCTGCGGGTTTAGAAAGCCCGGGATCGTTTGGATTACAGCCAACTTTTTACGATTTGAACCTGGGAAGCAACGATCGCAACAATGAAATACTGTTGTATGCCGACCATACGCAGGCCAGCGCTACCTATAATGGAGGCGACCTTAGCTACAGTACAGGAGGTTTTAGTACAGATAGCTTTGCACAATGGTTTGAACAATGGAATTATACGAATATCAGAACAAGCTCTTCTAATACAAGCTGGTCTGCGGTAAGTTCTGTACAGCGGGCAGCCACACAACCCTTAGGGCGTCCTTGGACTATGCTCGCACCACCTCAAGGTGTATTTAAAAGCACCTTTGCAGACAAGAGCAATGATTCTCGTTACGATGCGACCTTTGTAACCCGGTATCGTAGTAACTGGAAAGAAGCAGCTTTAAAAGTAAACAATGCGATTCCTGAAAATTTATACAATGCCAATTTCCTGCCTGTGGCTAACGGAGATGCCATACTTTCATTTTTAAATGAAGATGTTGCTGGTGTTGATTACTCCAACTCCAAATTTAACAGTAATGTTGGAGCAGGTGTTTTGCCAGGCAGAGCAGATTTTGTTATTGAGCCAAGTGCGTTTAGCAGGATTTGTTATCCGGCCAATTGGAAATTAGGTCCATACCGTACCGATAATAATGGCGGGCTTGGACAGCCAAATGGTAGCCTTACCCGTCCTTTCCCTATCGCCAAATTCTCAGAATTATTCTTTATTGCTGCCGAAGCTGCAGTTAAAGGTGCTGCAACCAGAGCAATTGGGGGTACTTATGCAAATGATGGAACAGCAAGGGGCTTGATCAATGTGATTCGGTCAAGAGCAGGTAAATGGCGCTTCGACAATGGAAATAATATAGCAAAAGTACAGGACAATAGCGCTGTAATGGTGGCCGCTACTCCAGGCTCGATTGACATTGACTACCTATTGGCGGAGAGATCCCGTGAATATTTTGGTGAAGGTTACCGCTGGTGGGATTTGGTTCGTACCCAGAAATGGACGGATTATGGCAGGACATTTGTCATTGCAGGTAAAACCAATCCTAACGATTGGAAAGACCATACTGTTGGGACTTTTACCCGCAACATTGCGGCAACGAACTATCTTCGTCCTATTCCCCAGTCTCAGCTCGACGCACTGGATATGACCGCTGCAGAAAAGAAGGCGTATCAGAATCCTGGGTATTAAAACAATAATTTGACAAATTAAAAAGAGCCTGAATCGATCCATGATTTAGGCTCTTTTTTATCCTAACCAATAGATAAAGCAGATATGACTTTTTTTATCATCAACCCTAAATCTGGATTTTTAATGCTTGCTGTTCTTTTGTGTTTTTTTGATGTTCATGCTCAGCGTAAGGGTGTTGACCGGCAGCGGGAAGCTATTAATACAGGCTGGAAATTCTACAAATATGATCAGCAACAGCAGACAGACCACCTTATATATGATGCCCGGCCAGCTGCTGATGTTGATTTGGATAAAATAGCGGCCGATGCAAAACCTACAGAAGCGATAAAGGTGCAGGGGCCAAAAGATGTACTTAAAGCATTTATTCTGCCAAGTGGAAATGATTTCATTAAAGATCCATCCAAACGCTATAAACGCCCGGCCGGGAATCCCGGATCCGATTTTCCCTTTGTGCAGAAGGGCTTCGACGACAGCGCCTGGGAAAGTGTCAATTTACCTCATGACTGGGCAATTGCCGGACCTTTTTATACCGAAAATAACCCCATCATTGGGGGAGGTATGGGGAGACTACCGGTACAGGGGGTAGGCTGGTATAGAAAGAAGTTAAGAATCTCTTCGGATGACCGGGGGAAAAATGTTTATTTAGAAATAGACGGAGCTATGTCTTACGCCATGGTCTGGTTAAACGGAAAGCTGGTTGGAGGCTGGCCCTATGGTTATGCCTCCTGGCGAATAGACTTAACGCCTTACCTGATTTTTGGGTCAGAAAATCAGTTGGCCATACGTGTCGATAACCCAGCTTCTTCCTCGAGATGGTATCCCGGCGCCGGTATTTACCGTAATGTATGGTTAACAAAAGTAAATCCGGTCCATGTAGCAAACTGGGGTACTTTTGTGAAAACTTTAGAAGTCTCTTCAAAAAGAGCAAAGCTGAATCTGGAAGTTCAGGTGAAAAACAACACCCGTAATAATCAAGTCATAGAGGTCTCAACAGCGATTTATAGGCTGGATACTGCTGGAAATAAAAAAGGGAATGTGATTTCAACCCTTAAATCTCCTCTCCTCAATGTGAAGGCGAATGCCGATGGTTTGTTTGTTGGCGAAACGGTGATCAATAACCCAAAGTTGTGGTTCCCTTATGATCTGAACACACCAAACAGATATGTTGCCATTACCTCGGTCAAGATTGCGGGGAAGGAGGTGGATACTTATCAAACTGAATTCGGTATCCGGGAAGTGAAATTTGATGCTCAGGAGGGCTTATTGATCAACGGAATAAAGGTTAAAATAAAAGGTGTTAATCAGCACGCCGATTTAGGATCTTTAGGAATGGCCTTTAATTACCGGGCAGCTGAACGGCAATTGCAAATGCTTAAAGAAATGGGCTGCAATGCGATACGAATGGCACACAATCCACCGGCACCCGAACTTCTGGAATTGACGGATAAAATGGGTTTCCTGGTGGTAGATGAGATTTATGATTCCTGGGAACGGAAGAAAACACCACTGGATTTTCATTTGATATTTCCAGACTGGTATGAGCAGGATCTTAGAGCCCTCATCAGGCGAGACAAGAATCATCCATCGGTTATTTTGTGGAGTTATGGCAATGAGGTTGGAGAGCAGTATACCGATACGGATGGAGCGGCTGTAGCCAAAAAACTGCATCATATTGTTAAAGATGAAGATCCTACCCGTTTGACCACCCTGGCCATGAATTATGCAAAACCAGATATGCCATTGCCCCAATATTCAGATGTCATTGGATTAAATTACCAAGGTGAAGGCATTCGGGATGCAGATGCTTATAAAGGCTTAAAAGGAATCACGACTACACCCATGTTTCCTGTTTTTCACCAGAAATTTCCGAATAGAGCCATCATCAGTACAGAAAATGCTGCGGCTATCAGTAGCAGAGGGGAATATCTCTTCCCGGTTAATGGGAACAGCAGCTCGCCGGTTAAGGATCATCTTGGTGGCAATCCCGTTACCCATCAGGTCAGTGCCTATGAACTTTATTCGGTAGATTTTGGCGCTTCTGCAGATAAGGTGTTTGCTTCGTTAGAAAAGAACAAGTATGTAGCTGGTGGTTTTGCCTGGACAGGATGGGATTATCTGGGAGAACCAACTCCCTATTACTCTTCGAGGAGCTCTTATTTTGGGATCATAGATATGGCCGGATTTAAAAAGGACCGCTTTTATCTTTACCAAAGTCAATGGTTGCCGGAGAAACCTATGGTGCATCTGTTGCCACACTGGAACTGGCCGGATCGTGTAGGGAAAGTTACTCCTGTCCATGTTTTTACCTCTGGTGATGAAGCAGAATTATTCCTGAACGGCAAATCACTTGGACGTAAAAAACTTGGGCCATTTGAGTATCGGTTGCGATGGGATGAGGTCGTTTATGAACCAGGAACATTGATGGTACAGGCTTATAAAAACGGCAAAGAATGGGCAAAGGAAATCATAAATACAACAAAGGCTGCGGTAGCACTTCAACTGGTCGCAGATAGAAATGCCATTCAGGCAGATGGACGGGACCTGTCTTTTGTAACCATAAAAGTAGTTGATGAGCAGGGTATAGTTGTTCCGGATGCAAAACAATTGCTGAAATTCTCGATGGAAGGTGCCGGAGAAATTGTTGCTGCAGATAGTGGAGATGCAACGGATATGAACTCTTTTACTGCGAAAGAAAGGAAGGCATTTAACGGTTTATGCCTGTTAATTATACGTTCAAAGAAGGACATTCCAGGTACTATAAAAGTTAAGGTAACGGCCGAGGGGATGAAGGAAGCCAGTATTGTTATCGGATCAAAAAAATAAACTTGGATTAAAAAAAAAGCAGCCGGATTAAGGCTGCTTTTAAGATGAAATGGGATCAAGTCAATTAACGAGGACTTTCCGGTGGGCCTAAATAGCTTGATGGAATGGCCTTGGTTTCCAAAACGAGCTTCTGTAAAACTACACCTGGGCTGAGCGCCCATACTTTCAAGGTATGAACACCAGCTTTTTTAACCTCGTGCTTTGAACTCAATATCTTTATATTCTCCGCTACATTGGTGTTCCAGCTTCTATGGTCGGCCTGGATGATGTCAATGATTTGCGGTGCTTCATCGTCTATTGAAATAGCATAAGATAAAGCGGTATCATGGCTAAAGTCGAGCGTGGGAGAGAGGTAAGTATTGATCTTTACTTCACCTGCCTGCAGCAGCTCAATGGCATATTCCAATCTTGGGCTTTGCGGACCCGGTTTTTCCACCTTTGCGGTTACCGGGAATGGGGCAACTGCAGATGAAGTTCTGCCATGGTCCGGAAGTACTTTCCAGGACAGGCCCTTTGTTCCAATATTACGGGTATAGTCAGCTGCTTCCATAGAAATGTACCCATTTTGTTCCAGGAATGTATTCGCCTGTTTTGGCCTGTCTGTCTGATGCACCTCCGCATAGACCGTAATTGAATTGCCCTGGTCTGACTGGATAAGGATGGGTACTTTAAAACTGCCCGCAGGAACTTTAGAAAAGTCTGCAGTTAAACTTATACGAACCTGATCTTTAACCTCTCCTTCTTCCTGGCTAAGTTTTATCCAGGGTTTTTCGGGAGTAATTTTATAATGAAAAGCCGCCTTTCCACGATTGAATATTTCTATATAAGCCGATGAATTGCCCAGCTTGTAGATACCCGGTAGAACTGCTTCCGACTGGGTATTTGGCCACCAGTTTGCTGATCCTTCTATAGCAACACCCATATCAGCCTTTTCGGGTAAAGAAATGGTCTGGGTTTTAGGCACCGTATTAACCTCTGGTTGCTGCCAGCCGGTGTAGCCAATATGGGTCTGGTCCATCATATGATTCCATTTTCCATGATTGATTTCCGTATTGTAATGCCTGGTTAAAGCAATATCCTGATCAAAGCGCTCTTTTACGGTGGTGGCTGTTGAATTTGTGGCTGCTCTTCCCTGGGTGGCATACAGCTTGTTTTGAGCAGCTGCATAATACATTTCGTTCAGATTTGCCAGTGCCCTGACCGGGAAAAGTATCAGTTGATCATAAGCATCTTTAGCCTCGGCAGGAATTTTCTTGTCCAGCTCTTCAGCATCCTTACGCAATACCTGGTACTCTTCTGTAATGCGTTCAAATTCTCTGTAATTGGTTAAACTGTAGGAGTTTGCATCCAAAAGTTCAGGTTTTCTTCTTGAACTGTATTTTCCATATCTGGACAAAACAGAAGCAATGGCAGTTGCATTGTTCTTTCCAAATTGTTTTTCAACCCACAATGTGGTATAGGCTTCCAACTGATCTGCAGACCATTTTTTTGGGGACCAGGCATAATCCAGGAAAAACTCTATCGGAAATTCCATGGGTTTCAAGTCGCCCACATTGACAATCCAGATCTGATTGGCGCCATATTCATGGGCCAGGTTCATCTGCTCCCAGATCCTCGGAAGCGGGTTTGTATTCAGCCATTTGTAATTTCTTGGGTCCCCAACATAATCAAAATGATAATAGATACCATAACCTCCGCTTCTCGGGCGGTCACTTAGTTTTGGAAGTTTGCGAAT
This sequence comes from Pedobacter sp., assembly GCF_035566355.1. GTDB lineage: Bacteria > Bacteroidota > Bacteroidia > Sphingobacteriales > Sphingobacteriaceae > Pedobacter. The sequence goes on along the minus strand of NZ_DATMRL010000294.1, from coordinate 8,053 downwards.
ATTTCCCCAGTTGTCGTCGCAGAGCAGCAGGGTAATATCATCGGGTACACGCATGCCCTTATCGTAATAATCCTGCACTTCTTTATAGAGCGCCCAGAGTTGTGGTGTTTTAGAGGCCTCCTTTTTGGTTTGCTCCGCAATGATTTGACGCTGGTCTTTTACAATCCGTTCCAGCAGGGCGATATTACTGCCTTCAGACATAGGCTCATCACCATCACCCCTCATTCCAACGGTTACAATACTTTCTCTATTGCCCATTCTCTGAATGCCTTTGGTCCAGAATTCTTTCAGGGTTTGTTCATTGGTGGCATAATTCCATGGGCCTTTGCCATACCTCTTCCACTCATCATGTGCCCGGGTCAAAGGTTCATGGTGCGAGGTGCCAATAACTACACCATATTCATCAGCAAGCTGCGGATTTAAAGGGTCGTCATCATAAAAAGCACTGCCCCACATGGCTGGCCACAAGTAATTGCCTTTCAGACGCAGGATCAGTTCAAAAACATGGGTGTAAAATTTATGGTTAAAACCTCCGAATTTCTCTTTGGACCAGCCGGAGAGCGCCGGAGCTTCATCGTTGAGGAAGATGCCTCTGTATTTTACAGCCGGTGTACCCTGACTGTGCAGGCCTGGCGCAACAAACAGATTCTTCTGCTGCTTAACCGGTACATCTGCCCACCAATACCATGGGGATACACCAATTTTAGAAGACAAGTCGTAGATGCCATATATGGTGCCCCTTTTGTCACTTCCTGTGATGACCAAGGCTTCATCTATCCCTGGAAAAGGCCTTTTGACAGTCTGAATGACGAAGGTCTCCCATTTTCCTTTAATGGCCGAGACCTCCAGTTTATGCTGTTGCACCAACAGGTCAATCTCCGGGCTTTTGCCCAGAGTACCAATGATAACAAGCATGCCTTTTTTAGGCATAGCATTATAAAAGGAAGGCGTATTTCCGGTCACCATTTTTAGATCAGACTGCAAATTTTTAGCTGCAATTAATACGCCGGGGTAATCCTGTGGGTTTACAAATATAGACGCTGGTGATCCATTCTGGCTAAGCGGGAAATGTGCCTTACTGCCTTGACTGGAAATATAGGTTTTATCATCTATTGCAAAACTATACTGGTAGCTGCAAATCATAAAAAGTACGAGTAACAAAGGTCGGTTCATCATTTAAAATTTGGTTATGGCGAAATAGGCTTTCTTTCTTTTGAGCTGCTGATCAAACAGGAGCGGGTAGTTCTTGCGTCCTTGTACCGGATATTCATCCAGCCAGCTGTGCCGGTCGGAAATGTTCCAGAAAGTGATTCCGGTAATTTCTTTGCGATGTGCACGGAGCACCTGGAACACTTCTTTATACTTATTGATCTGCTGTTTTTCCAGGGCAGGAGTATAGGCATCAGACTCACCAGGGCGTAATGCCCGTTTTTCTTTTTCCCAGGGATAAACAGAAATATCGAGTTCAGTGATCTGGATCTTTAAACCAAGGGCAGCATATTTTCGAATGGCATTTTCAAGTTCAGCAGTGCTGGGCTCAAAGATGGACCAGTGGGCTTGCAGACCTATACCATATATAGGTACATTTTTGTCTTTTAGGCTTTTGATCAGACGGCAAATCCTTTCCACCTTCTCCGGCCGCTCCGTATTGTAATCATTATAGAATAAAAGCGCATCAGGATCCGCCTCATGTGCATATTCAAAAGCCTTGGTTATAAAGTCCTCGCCGCAGATCTGGTACCAGAGTGAATTTCTGAGGTAAGTGTCCGGATGGTCATCAATCGCCTCATTGACCACGTCCCAGGCATAAACTTTTCCTTTATAACGTTGCATTACCGTAAAAATATGCGATCTTAATCTGGAAAGCAGGACCTCTTTACTCACCCGATTTCCCTTACTGTCTTTAAACAGCCAGGCAGGTGTTTGTTCATGCCAGCAAAGGGTATGGCCCCGTACTTTTAGACCGTTTCTTTGAGCAAAGGAAACAATGGAATCTGCGTCTTTCCAATAGTAACGGTTTTCTTCGGGATGTATGGGCCCCATCTTCATGGCATTCTCAGGTGTAATGCTGGCAAATTCCTTTTTAATGAGCTGTGCTTCTTCTCCCTGAAGAGAGAGAACAGAAGCGGCTACACCCATGGTAAAGTAAGATTGATAAACATCTTTCAGTCCTTTGCTATGGGTTTGCAAAGACTGACCCGTACCTTTAAAAGGAATATAGAGCAGAATCAGGATCCATAAATTTAATTTGTTGAAAAATGCAATCGATTTTAAAATATACATATCTAATCTGGTTTATTGGTGCTCAGGAGTTGAATTTTCTTTTTATTCCAGATAAAAAAATAGCTATTATAAGATAACAGCGGGTAATTATCGTTCATATTTGGTTCTAAATCAGGTTTTATTCTTCGTTCAACTTCATTTGTAATTTTTACAATGACAGCTACGAGTCCTTGAAAATAAAATTATAAAAAAATAATTACAATCGATTGCATTATTGAAAATTCTTTCTATTTTTATTCTACTAACCACATATTAACCAATTGACTATAAACGATGACGCAGGTTTTTTTTAAGAGATTCTTATTTTGTTTATTTTTCACTGCACAGCTTGTCTGCAGTTACGCAACTGTAAAATTACCCAGACTGATCAGTGACGGGATGGTGTTGCAAAGAGGTGAGGTGATCCGGGTTTGGGGATGGGCAGATCCGGGAGAAACGATCAGGCTCAAATTTAAAAACAAAGACTATAAAACCGTTTGCAAGGCATCATCGGTCTGGACCATTGAACTTCCAGCAATGGCGCCTGGTGGGCCATTTAGAATGGATATACAGGGAGACAACCTGATTTCCATTTCTAATATCCTGATTGGAGACGTCTGGGTTTGCTCCGGGCAGTCGAATATGGAGTTGCCCATGAGCCGGTTAAAGGATAAATATGCAGCGGTTATAAAGAATGCAACCGATCCAAATATCCGGCAGTTCAACATAAAAACAGCTTATAACTTTCATGGTATCCAGAGTGATCTGGGTTCAGGCACCTGGGTTTCTGCAGATCCTGTCTCAGTACTGGATTTTACAGGTGTGGGGTATTTTTTTGCTAGAGACCTGTATCAAAAATACCATGTTCCCATTGGCCTGATCAAAGCAAGTGTAGGTGGTTCGCCAGCAGAAGCCTGGTTGAGCGAATCGGCCTTGAAATCTTTTCCAAAACAATTAGCGCTTTATCAAAAGTATCAGGATGATGCGGTGATCGATCAAATCAAAAAAAAGGATGAGGAAACGGCCAATACATGGAACAACCGCTTAAAAAACAATGACCGAGGTCTGGAAGGTGGAGAAATTTCCGACTGGAAAAACACGGTAGTGCCAGGCTTCCGGGCAGAACATTTAAGTGGTGTGCTTTGGTACCGGAAAGAAGTTGATTTGCCAGAGGCTATGGATGGAAAGGCTGGAAGACTTTTGCTGGGGACGATTGTAGACCGGGATGAAACCTATATTAACGGTCAGCTCGTGGGCAGTACCGGCTATCAATACCCGCCCAGAAAATATGATGTGCCTGCCGGAATTCTAAAGAAGGGCAAAAATACGATCGTTGTGCGGGTAATTGCAGAAAATGGCAAAGTCGGGTTTACAACAGATAAACCTTATGAACTCGTCGTTGGCCAGGAGCGCATAGATCTGAAAGGAGCCTGGCAATGTAAAGTGGGCTACGCCTCCGATCCAATGCCGGGTGGACAGACCACTTTCCAATATCAACCTGGAGGACTGTTCAATGCCATGATCTCACCTCTTCTTCGTTATGCCGTGAAAGGCGTAATCTGGTACCAGGGGGAGTCTAACACTGGAAATCCAGGTGCGTACGAAGTACTGTTTAAAGATTTGATACAAGACTGGAGAGTGCAATGGCAAAAGAAAGACCTGCCATTTCTTTATGTGCAACTCGCCAGTTTTATGCCCTCAAAACCTCAGCCTTCGGAAAGTAACTGGGCCGAAGTCAGGGAAGCACAACTAAAAACATTGGAGCTGCCCAACACCGGTATGGCGGTTGCTACGGATATAGGCGAATGGAACGATATTCATCCGCTCAATAAAGAAGATGTGGGTAAGCGTCTTTCACTTGCCGCACAGAGGATTGCCTACCATGACACCAGGCTGGTGTATTCTGGTCCGCTGTATCAATCGATGAAAAGAAGCGGGCAAAAGATCGTACTTTCTTTTACCTCTGCGGGCAGGGGTTTAGTAGCAAAAGGGGGAGGAGAGCTTAAGGGCTTTTCTGTTGCTGGTAAAGACGGGAAATTTGTATGGGCAAAGGCCCGCATTACAGGAAAGCAGGTAGAAGTATGGGATGATACGATTCATGAGCCGGCGGCTGTGCGGTATGCCTGGGCCGATAATCCCGAAGGGGCAAACCTGTACAATAAAGAAGGCCTGCCAGCCTCTGCGTTCCGGACAGATGGAACCTCTGAAATCCATAGATAAAAAAAGGCTTGTGTTCCAGGAGAACACAAGCCTTTTTTACATAATGCGGTACGAGTTACCAGAAGATAGTATATAAAGCTACAATCACTCCACAAACAATCAGTGAACCCACTGCAAAACCAGTATTGGTTTTAAACATGCTGCGGTCTACATCCAAACCTTTAGGATTAACACCTTTTCGGTTTTCCAGGGTGCTGATGATCCACATGGCCAGTATACAAATCACAAATACAAAGCCCATTCTGTCCAGGAAAGGAATCTCATAAAGCATTGTTCCATCTTTTTGCTCGGCCAGTTTGGAGAAACCAAAAGAACTTAACCATTCCAGATTGGTAAAAGCCGGAAGGACTTTAAACAGAACAGACAATACAAAACCTCCGATCGTCGCAAAGAGAGCCGCATTGGATGTGGTCTTTTTCCAGAAAAAGCCTAAAATGAACATGGCAAAGATACCTGGCGATACAAAGCCGGTGTATTCCTGGATAAACTGGAAGCCACCTTTTTTATCAATACCCAGTTGAGGGGCAATAATGATCGCCAGAATCATGGCAATGATTACCGTCGCTCTTCCAATCACCACTTGTTTATGTTCATTGGCCTCTTTGTTGATCACCTTCTTGTACACATCGAGTGTAAAGATAGTGGCAATACTATTGGCTTTTCCAGCAAGAGACGCAACAATAGCTGCAGTAAGTGCCGCAAAAGACAAACCTTTCAATCCGGCAGGAAGCAGGTTAAGCAATACCGGATAGGCAGAATCCGCATTCAGCGATCCGTCTTTCATCATATCGCTGTGAAAATTACCATAGCCCTCTTTGTATAACACATAGGCTGCAATACCTGGAAGGACCACAATCACCGGCATCAGCAATTTCAGAAAGGCCGCAAATAACAAACCACCTCTGGCTGTTTTCAAATCTGCACCAAGGGCCCTTTGGGTAATGTACTGGTTGCAGCCCCAGTAGTTTAGATTCACAATCCACATCCCGCCAATCAACACGGTAAGGCCTGGTAAGTCCATATAGTGTGCATTTTCTTTATGAAAGATCATGTGGAAATGGTCCGTCGCTTTTTCCTTTACCAGATTTAAACCGTTTAATACCCCTGAAGTTCCAAAATGGGTAGATACCAGTTGCAAAGCCAGGTAGGTGGTTGCCAGTCCGCCCAGGATCAGGAAGAAAACCTGGATCACATCGGTGTAGCCAATTACCTTCATTCCACCCAGGGTGATAATGATGGCGAAAACAGCTAAAACATACATACAAGCCGTGGTGTTGATACCCGAAATGCTGTTGATGGCTAAAGCACCAAGATACAGGATCGAGGTTAAATTCACCACTACATAGAGCAAGAGCCAGAAGATGGCCATGATCATCGCTACCGTACTGTTGTACCGTTGCCCCAGAAACTGGGGCATCGTATAGATCTTATTCTTGAGGTAAACCGGAATGAAAAATACGGCTACGATAATCAGTGTGGCAGCCGCCATCCACTCATAGGTGGCAATAGCCAGTCCCATCGTGAAACCAGAACCGCTCATTCCGATAAACTGCTCTGCAGAGATATTGGAAGCAATAAGGGAAGCACCGATCGCCCACCAGGTCAAAGAATCTTTGGCCAGGAAGAAATCTTTCGAATTTTCTTTATGTGCCTGCTTTTTGCGGTATACCGTCCATCCGTATAAAGCTACGATCAGAAAATAGACCAGGAAAACGACATAGTCGTAAGTGCCTAATGCGTTCATAAGCGTAGATTAAATAAACCTGTTGATGATGTTTTCCAATAATTCCTGCTGTCCGCTGAGCGTAGCAGGTTCGCCTTTTTCTATAGCATAAGTGCGCAGATCTTCCAGGTTCAGTTTGCCCTGCTCAAAATCTTTACCTTTTCCGCCATCAAAAGAAGCATATCTTTCAGTTCTGATCTTTTTATAATCTGAATGCTGCAGAATCTGGTCGGCCGTAACCAATGCACGTGCAAAAGTATCCATGCCCCCAATATGCGCATAGAACAGATCAGCTGCGTCTGTAGAATTCCTTCTGATCTTCGCATCAAAATTGATTCCACCACCTTGCAGGCCGTTCGCTTCCAGAACGATCAACATCGCCTCTGTAATTTCATTGATATTGTTCGGGAACTGGTCTGTATCCCAGCCATTCTGATAATCACCTCTGTTGGCGTCCATGGAACCCAGTAAACCCGCGTCAGCAGCAACCTGTACCTCGTGCTGGAAAGTATGGCCCGCCAGCGTGGCATGGTTAACTTCCAGGTTCAGCTTAAAGTCTTCCAGCAAATTGTATTCGCGCAGAAAACCAATTACCGTTGCTGCATCATAATCGTATTGGTGTTTGGTTGGCTCACAAGGTTTTGGTTCAATGAAGAAAGTTCCTTTAAAGCCCTGTGCACGTGCATAGTCTTTTGAAGCATGCAGGAATTTAGCCAAATGCTCTTGTTCCCGTTTCATCTTGGTATTCAGCAAGCTCATATAGCCTTCACGACCGCCCCAGAATACATAATTCTCTCCACCCAGGGCAATAGTTGCATCCAGTGCAGATTTAACCTGTGCGCCGGCATGGGCCAGTACATGGAAATTAGGATTGGTTGCTGCGCCGTTCATGTACCTGCGGTTAGAAAAAAGATTGGCTGTTCCCCAAAGTAATTTTACACCGCTTTCTGCCTGTTTTTGTTTAGCATAGTTTACAATAGCCTGTAAACGTCTTTCGTTTTCCAGTACATCGTTGGTATAATCTACCAGATCCACATCATGGAAACAATAATAAGGCAGGTTCATTTTGGTAATGAATTCAAATGCTGCATCCATTTTATCTTTTGCACGCTCCACTGCATCAGCTTTTTCATTCCATGGGTGAATGATGGTTGCTTCTCCAAAAGGATCACCACCTGTAGCTACAAAAGAATGCCAGTAAGCACAAGCAAAACGCAAATGTTCTTTCATGGTTTTGCCTGCAATGATCCTGTTTTCATCATACCAGCGAAAAGCCAGTGGGTTGTTCGATTCCAGTCCTTCGAACTTTACCTGTCCGATGCCTTTGAAAAATTCTTTCTCTCCTGTTATTACTTTAGTCATCTTGATTATATTTTGATTTTGGTTATTGTTGTTGATTTAAAAGTTGTAGCCAGTCCTGGTACACAGGCTCATATTGGCTGGTTAATGAAGGCTCTACAAATTGGATAGGCTTCAGGTTAAGGAAGGCTTCGGAAGGGTTGCTGTAGATTTTTGCCCCAATTCCAGAACCCAGGGCTGCCCCGGTACTGCCATCATTTTCATACAATTCTACCGGAACCCCCGTACTGTTCACAAAAGCTTCCAGGAAGAGGTTGCTGAGGAATAAATTTGCTTTACCTGCGCGAATAACGGTAGGGGCAAGGCCATTGGAACGCATAATGTCGAGACCATAACGGAAAGCATAAGCAATTCCCTCCTGTACCGCCCTGAATATATGCGCCTTCTGATGTATATTTAAATCGATATGGCTCATTTGCGCACCGATCAGTCTGTTGTTGAGCATACGCTCTGCACCATTTCCAAAGGGTAGTACGCGCAAGCCGTCTG
>NZ_DATMRL010000293.1:0-30861 GCF_035566355.1 Pedobacter sp. | reverse complement strand
CTTTATTTTATCTGCATGAAAAACCGGCGAGGCCTGCCGCAGGTAGTCCACGTCTGTTACCGGATTGCCAATCACGTCATAAATCATCTGAAGCCTTGCTTTGTAGAAGGGCGGAATGGATTTCAAAAAGCCAAACAAATTAATAATACCCGAATTAGAGGCGCCGCAAGCATATATACCCGGACTGGAATATAGACTGTTCAACGCAATATAACCTCCAAAACCGCTACCATAAATACCTATCTTTTTAGAGTTAACCACCTTTTCCTTCACCAGCCATTTCACCCCGTCCTCTATATCTTCTTTGATCTTTAAACCCCACTGTTTAAATCCAGCCGCTCTGAACTCCTTACCATATCCTGCAGAACCTCTGTAATTTGGCTGGAAAACGGCATATCCTCTGCTGGCTAAAAACTGGACTTCAGCATTGTAACCCCAACTGTCCCGGGTATCCGGTCCAATTCCATTATGCGGCAGTACAATCAAAGGGAGGTCTTTTGCAGCTTTATTTCCGGGTAAAGTCAGATAACCATTGATCATAACTCCGTCTCTTGACCGGTAAGAAATGGGCTTCATTTCGTTCATTTCTTCTATACAGATGGAAGAATTTACATCGCTCAGTTTTCTCAACTTGCCATTATTGGCAAAATACAAATAATAAGACCCTGGGTTCCGGTCTGTATAGGTACGGATCACAAACAGGTCTTCCGGTTTGTCCTGACCAACAATATAAGACTCCGTTTTTGGCAACAGCTGATCCAGTTTCTGATAAAACTGTTTTACAGTGTCATCCAGGTAGAACTTTTCCCTCTTCCAGGTTTCGCAAACCACATAGGCCATTCTTTTTTTATTCGCAGAGTACTGGGCTTCCACCACATTAAGCGTATCATTGCTAAACAGTACTTTATTTTCTTTTCCTGTTTTACAATCCAGTTCTACCAGGGCATTTTTGTCTCTGTTAACATTGGATATGGCGTAAATACTATTAGGTGTGTTCTCCGAAAAAGCAACCGGGATCAATGTTGTTTTAAAGTTATTTGTAATCACCGGCTTAAATTCCTGGCTCTCGTTTTCCCGGTACAACAGTGTTTCGTTAACACCATCACTGGAAGTCGCCAGTCTCAATCTGGCTTTTGGGTCTGCATACCAATTGGTGATGTTTCCCGGATTTTTCACTGCCATTTCCATTTTACCGTTCCGTACATTTAAACGGTAAACATCAAATACAGTAGAATCTCTTTTATTGGAAGAAACCAACAAATACTTGTCGTCAATCAACTGATCTTTGAGCACTTTCATTTTACTGCGCTCATTGTCATTCAGCTGACGTTCATTGCTGCCTTCCTTATCAATGATGAACACATCGATCTGCCGTCCTGAATCGTCTTTTTTATAATAAACCAGATCATTGTTACTTACCCAGGTGTAATAATTTACATTTTTGTCTGTCAGATTGGTGATCTGCCTGGTTTCCCCACTGGCTATATCTTCAATAATTATATTTTGCTTGTTGTCTTCCAGCTTAAAATAAGACAGACTTTTACCATCGGGAGAAAGCCCGAATCCTGATTTGTCTTGTGATTTAAAGAAATCCGCCACAGGAATTTCTTTTCCCTTCTGTTTACAGGCAAAGAAAAGGGGAATAAGAAATAACCAAAGGTTTCTTTTAATTGCTATCATATCGTTATCAGCCTACAAAGGTACACATCGGCTTATTCCTAAAAAGGCTATACACCAATATTGTTACTTTGGATTGTTCTTGTGTATGTCAAATTAATCATTTTTGAAACACATCAAATTATATTCAAAGTAACATTTAAAGTATATTAGCCTGATTGTTTAATTCCAGCCCAGAAAACAGAACATCCAAATGAAACGTATTGGCCTCCTGATCTTCTTATGTGTGTCGTACAATTGCCTTTTTGCACAAGTCCTTAATGACGATGCTGCGGCTTATCAGGCTTATGAACAGGGCGAATATGAAAAGGCGGCACTATTGCTGGGAAAATTATTTGAAAAGAATTCCTCAGATAATTATTTTGATCTTTATCTCAGTACTTTGCTAAAGACCAGAAAGTATCCGGAAGCAGAAAAGCTGGCAAAAAAAATGATCAAACAGCAGCCGGACCATTTAGGATACCAGATTTCACTGGGCAAAGTTTACCAGGAAAGCGGACAACAGGACAAAGCGTTAAAAACATTTGCTGAAGTGATCTCCCTCCTTCCAAAAGAAGAAAACAAGATCCGCTTCTATGTCAGTTATTTTTACCGCTTTCAAGCCTACGACCTCGCAATTTCTGCCTTCTTGCAGGGCAGGAAGATTCTTGGTAATGAACAATTATTTGCGCCCGAACTACTGAACCTATACCGTTTCAAAAAAGACAAAGATGGTCTTGTTAATGAATATATTAATGCGCTGTCTGTTTCTCCTGCCATGTTACCTCAGGCCGAAGCAGACCTGGCCAGTTTATTTGACGGAAACGGTGACTATCTGATCCTTCAGACCATCCTGCTCAAAAAGCTTCAGAAAGAACCGGACAACGATACTTTTACCCAACTGCTCACCTGGCAATACATACAGCGGAGGGAATTTGACATGGCTTTAAGGCAATTAGTTGCCCAAAATAAGCGGCTCAAACAAAATGATGCTGCAATTTTTAATCTGGCCAATACTTTTCTTTCTAACGATGCCTACCCCTCAGCAATAAAGGCCTATGAATATCTTTTGGCCAAGGGGCCACAGAATGAATATTATCTCCCGTCAAAAATCCAGCTGATTGATACAAAATACCAGTTGCTGCTGCAGGGCGCTTACGAAAAAACAGCGATTGCAGAACTGGCAGATCAGTATCAGGCCCTCATCAAAGAATTTGGTTCTTCCACACAAACGCTTTTTGCCATGACGAGATGGGCCAATTTGCAGGCCTATTATTTAAATGCGCCTTCAAAAGCAGAGGAAGCTTTAGAGAACGCCCTAAAAGTTCCTAATTTAAACCCAATGGAGGCCGGACGGATCAAACTGAGTCTTGGCGATATTTACATTCTGAATAACGAACCCTGGGAGGCCTTTCTGATCTATGAGCAAGTGGCTAAAAAATTTGAGAACCAGGACATCGGAAATGAAGCCCGGTTCCGTTCTGCAAAACTCTCCTTTTATCAGGGTAATTTTGCCTATGCAAAAGCTCAGGCTGATGTGCTTAAAGCCTCTACTTCGCAGCTGATTGCCAATGATGCCCTGAACTTGAGTTTACTCCTTTCCGATAACCTGCAATCTCCTGCTGACAGCAGCGCACTAAAAATGTATGCAGATGCAGAAATGCTGCAGTTCAGAAATTTACCGGAAAAGGCCCTTGCTAAGCTGGACAGCATTAATATTTCGTTCCCGGGAAACAGCCTTTCGGATGATGTGCAAATGTCTAAAGCCAATATTTATATTAAAAAACATAATTATGCCCTGGCTGCACCTGTTCTGCAAAACCTGATCTCCCAGCATCCCGAAAGCTTGTGGGCAGATGATGCACTTTTTATTCTTGCAGGATTATACCAGGACCAGCTGGCACAACCAGAGGAAGCCAAAAAATTATTCCAGAAGCTGATCTCTGATTTTCCGGGAAGTATGTATACCATTGAGGCGCGGAAATTTTACAGAAAACTTAGAGGAGACAATATGCCCTTATAGTCTTATCTTTGCAACATGTTATTATACAACGTTACTTTTATTGTAGAAGAGGCATCTGCGTCCGAATGGCTGGACTGGATGCAGCAAATGCACATTCCAAAAGCTCTGGCTACAGGCGCTTTTATTTCCAATAAGCTACTTCGGGTAGTGGATTCACCAAATGAGGGTATTACTTTTTGCTGCCAGTATACAGCCGAACATATGGCCAATTACCTGACTTTTAAGGAGCTCCAGGAGCCCGCTTTGGATGAAGAATTGAACATCAGATTTAAAGATAGATTTGTATCTTTCCGTACTTTAATGGAATACATCGCATAACTATGAATATTTTACAGACACCTATTGCTGATCTTTTGGTGATCGAACCAAAAGTATGGAAAGACAACCGCGGCTACTTTTATGAGAGTTACAATGCAAGAATTTTAGCAGAAGCAGGCGTTGATGTCACTTTCGTTCAGGACAACCAGTCCTTTTCGCAGAAAGGAACATTAAGAGGACTTCATGCCCAAAAAGCACCCTTTGCTCAAGGCAAACTGGTGCGTGTGCTGCAAGGAAAAGTGCTGGATGTAGCGGTTGATATACGCAAAAACTCCCCTACCTACGGTCAGCATTACAGCATAGAACTGAGTGGCGAAAATCATAAACAACTCTGGGTACCGCCAGGCTTTTTACATGGTTTTCTGACCCTGGAAGATAATACCATCTTTACTTATAAAGTAAGCAATTATTACGATAAAGAATCGGAAATAGGGGTCATCTGGAATGATCCGGACCTGAATATTGAATGGAGCCGGGAAATACCGGAAGCGGAGCTTTTATTGTCTGAGAAGGATTTAGTGCTCTCCGTTTTTAAAGATCTCAAAAGTCCTTTTTAATTAAAAGCCAAAACATAAAAAAAACCGGATGTCTATAACATCCGGTTTTTTTATATCTATTGTTTGATCAAATCATACAGTTCATCCAGTTTAGGAGAAAGTACAATTTCAATTCTTCTGTTCTTGCTCCTGCTCTCTGCTGAGGTATTTGGCGCCAGCGGCTGGTATTGCCCTTTACCTGTAGCTGTCATTCTTACCGGCTCTACTTTTTCTACTTCTGTCAGGAAGCGTACCACCGAAGTTGACCTCAGTACACTTAAATCCCAGTTGTCTTTAATCTGCCCCAGGTTATTAATTTTCTGTGAATCGGTATGTCCTTCTACCGCAATATTAATTTCCGGTTGCTGCTTAAGTACTCCGGCCAATTGAGTCAGTGCCTGTTTACCCTTCTCATCTATAATGATACTGCCCGAAGGGAACAGGAGCTTATCGGTTAAAGAAACATACACTTTACCGTTTTTGATGTCTACACTTAAGCCACTTTTTGTAAAGCCAAGCAGGGCACCCTGCAGCTTTTCTTTCAGCTGGTTGGTTGCTTCATCACGTTTGCGCAAAATCTCTTCCACCTCTTTTAAGCGCTTTTCCCGGGCTTTCAAGTCTCCGGAGAGCTTGGTGATCTCATTGGTGCTATTGCTGCGTAATTTCGCGTATTTACCGTCTACATCATCATATTTTCCCTGCAGGTCAGCAATCTGTCCATGAAGTGATGCCGTGTCTTTCCTTAATTTGGCCAGTGTTGCTTCCAGTGTCTGACCGTTGTACTGCGATTCCAGCCATCCTTTATCTAAAGAGTCGGCCCTGGCCAGAAGGGCTTTATATTTTTTGGGTGATAAAACGACACAGGAGGTCACAGAAGAGAGCAGCAGGATCAAGGCAAAGCCTAAGAAAGTGTGTTTCATTAATGGTTTATCAATTAAAGGTTATTGTTTTAAGACTGGTCTTTATTGTTCCAGTGCATTTCGTAGAAATGCAACTAATGGATAAATGGTTTCGAAATAATTTTTCAACTTATCAACGATATTGGATTTAAAAAAATCCTCTTCTTTAAGTTCTTTGATTACTTCAAAACTCTTTAGCTTCAGGTAAGCGATATTAGGATCTGCCGGATCGTATCCCTTCGGTGCATTTTTCAGGGCATTTTCCATACTGAATCTGAAGTTTTTGGCAAAGTTATTTTCCTGTATAATTTCCAGAAAGTCGGAAATATTATAATCTATTTCCTGACGGATCAGCTTCAGATGCGGTGCTTCCGGCATCCAGTAACCTCCTGCGATGAAACAGTTTCCCGGTTGCAGATGAAGATAATATCCTGGTTCGTTTCCTCCTTTGGTGCGGGCAGAGAACCAGATCCCGAAATTGGTTTTGTAAGGGTCCTTATTTTTACTGAACCTGACATCACGATAAATCCGGAGTACGCATTTTTTGGGATCTGTCTCCGCAGAAAAAAGTGGATCTGCTTTAGCAATTTCGGGAATCAGCAGTTGTACCAATTGTAATACATCTTCCCGTGCTTCCTCATATTCTCCTTTATGTTCAGCAAACCACTCCCTGTTGTTGTTCAGGGATACGTCTTTTAAAAACTGGAAGGTGGAAGGCTTAATCATGTTTCAGTGTCATCGTTTTTTTACGGTATTTCACATACCACAACACACCTAATCCGCCAATTAACAAATAAGGAATAGCCATCAGATAAAGTACACCCGTATTCAGGCCCTTACTTTGGGTATTGCCATTTTTAACACCCTGTTCTGCGCTGATGGTACACATGGCACATTGCGCGCTGGCTGTATGTTGCACTGCAATAGTGGATAGCAGTATAAAAACGAAGACAAATGCGATCCTTTTCATAATGGCAAATATAAGTAAAGAACGTTAATGAAGAAGGAATAATTGTGGATGACAGGTCATTAAATAAAAAAGCCGGACGAAAACGTCCGGCTTGAAGAGAGAGCGGTTTTGTTTTTTACTGAATGAGTCCGGTCATATTAAAGGACGGTTGATCTTTACTGATCATGTTGCCCAAGGTTCTGCCATTAGCAGCATCCACATAATATTCCAATGTGAAAGTCTGAGCTGTTAAACGGGTTAAAATAAAGGCATTCATGATGCTTTGTATGGCCGCACCTGCTCCACCCCCTACTACTGGTGGTCCGGTAAATTTGTACTCTCCTGAAGCAGATTTGGTGTAACTATACGTGTAATTTGCAGCAAAGGCATTTGTACCGTTTTGCACAACAATTAATGACACCGTAAACGTTTTGTTCGCATCATTAAAAGAGAAACTCAGATCTCTGCCTATTGTTGGAACACTAAAACCAGCTGTTATCCTAGACCTCATCAGGTTATATGCAGTAATAAATGTCTGGCCAGAACCTGGCAGGGTGGTTGTTCCTGGTATGCTAATCGAAGACGAAACCGTACCCATTAAATAGTGCAGCGGAATAATTGGCTTATCGGATACAAATACTTCAAATTTTTTCCCGGTAGAAGTTAGCCAAAATAACTTCTTGTTTGCTTTATCCCAGGTAAAATGGGTAAATACATTTCCTCCAAAAGTTAAGGTTTTGTTTAAGAGTCCTGAGGGTGAAAAAGAGAAGGATGCATTCGCGGAGCTAATCGCGCCATTATTTTCAACAGCTAAACTAACCTGCCTGCTGGAAACATCTGTATTTACAGTTACCTGCATCTTTTTGGTATTATCCTTTTCATCAAGAATGTATAAGTTTGGATTCGCTTTTAAATAAGTCTGTAACTCTTCGAGATCCCCATCTGTATAAAAGGCCTTATCTGCAGCGGTAGCTTTCACCAAAATAAATTCCGTTTGACGCTTCTTACCGACAAGTTTTATCGTATCTCCTACCTGCGACCTGATCTCAAATTCAAAATCAGATCCGTAACCAACACCCGTTTCTCCTCCAAACTTAGAGGGATCCGGATCGGACAATAAATGCAGGGAATTATAGGTGTCAAAAATAATAGAAGGAGCCATGACCTGTTTCACCCTATAAGTGCTTTGACTTGAACCGGAAATATAATCCGCCTTCAGACTAAGAACGTTATCCTTTTTAAAATCCAGATAAAAACTATAACCACCGCCTATTTCATTAGTATACAGATAAGCGATCCATCCATTTGGGGTATTGATCAGCTCATTTCTGTATTTCTCTAGTGCCTCAGAAACGTTTTCCTCGGGCTTTTTTCCATCAACAAGTTGTTGATCCTTTTTACAGGCCTGCATGAACAGTATTGCAAAAAGACTGATTACAAATATCTTTTTCATCATTTATATTTTTTAATACCGGCTAACTGCCCCATAAAAACCAAGTTTATTGTTTGATGTATCTATAAAACCAAGTTGTTTATCTTTTGAGCCAGGTATTATATTTTCAATCCAGTCAATTTTAAATGTTTTGGTCGTAAAATAATCGAGTAATGGTTTAATTGATGTCTTAATCACGTTCCCATTTGCATATGGGGTACTCGTACCTGAATCAGAAAGCACAAATTTCACATTGCTACCTGTATAGGTTGCCTTCAGATTAAACCAAAAATCGTAGCCCCCGCCTTTAAATTTGAGGATCATATCTGTTCTGTTTACTCTGGTTGCATCTGCAAATACCAATTCAAATTGGGGAGAAAGAGGGATAGGGGATGCAGCTACTGCTGCATCAAAAGATGTTGTAAAAGCGGTTGACTGGCTCGTCGCAGATCTATCGATTCCAACGCCTTTAAACACCCCGCCAGAAAAAAGATCTGCGGCAGATAAAAGTGATCCAGTAGTTAATCCGGCTATGGCCTTTTTAACTTCAGCTTGCAGGGCCCGGAAGTCCATGCCAAAACTGGCTTTAAAGTAATCCACAATAATCCGCTCTTTCGCTCTTAATTTTGCATTACCATCTGCATTGGCAGAGTTCACATACACATCAAAATAATCCTGCCCTTCAACTAGCAAAGTAGCGGTCATCTCTGCAAAGTCTTCATTTTTATTCATCCTGGCGTAAGGCGTAATAAAACCAAGACTTTGTGCTTCTTCTTCTGTTCGTTGTATCCATTGCGCACCAACATAATTATTTGAAACTTCTTCATAACCCGGAGGAACTGGAATATTCTGGTTTAGGATATGGGTAAACTCATGATGGATGGTATGGAATTTCTCCAGAAAGTCACCAAAATTATTTGGATCAAAATTGTTTACCTCAAATAGATTGATCTGTCTTCCTGCATCAGCTGTTCCTAATAACCGGGTATGATCTTCGGTCCTATACTGAGCACTTCCAAACAAAGCCACTTCCTTAGGCACAATTGGCATAAAGAAGTTTTTCCCGGCAATGTTCAGATACGGTGTAATATAAACCGAACGGAAAGCCTCCATCATGGGCCTTACCTTTGCTTCGATTACAGGAACCGCATCTTTATCAAGGTCAATCTGGAAACGGTCAAAGCGATACATCACTTCCATATTGTACACATCCAGGAAGTTTGCTTTTAGCCATTTGTCTGTATCGTTATCTTTATAACTATCCAAATTAGATTTATTAAGATCTACATCCAATGCTTTTTCTTTCTTGCAGGACATCAGACCTGTGCCCAATATCAATGCATATAAAAATATCTTTTTCATCTTCTTTCTTATCTAGGATTAAGCGTTAAACCAGCTTTCACTGCCGCTTCAGGCAATTGAAATAATCTCCTTGGATCATCTTTTCCAAGTTCAATAAAAGTTGTTTTTCCATTTGCATCCAGCATAGAATGTCTGATCGTTAAACCATGTCTGTTTAAATCAAACCATCTGATCCCTTCAGAAATAAACTCTGCTCTTTTCAGCTCAAGAATGGTTTTAATCAAACCTTCTTTTGGATCTGCGATGTTGTAAAAACTGGCAATTCTAGCCAAAGTGACCGTATGTGCTGCTGGATTATAATTTTTTATCCTGGTGCTCAGGAAAGTATTGATATCCTGCAGGGCTAAATCAAACTGGTTACTGGATGCATAAGCTTCTGCTCTGTTCATCAACAACTCATCAACAGTAAGCAAGGGCACCATGATATAGGGATCTCCAAAGCCCGAACCGATTTTACTTTCAAAAAACAACTCTTTAAACTTATAGGCTGTAAAAAATGGCTCAATGTATGGGCCTGTACCCCGATAAGCAAATTCCCCTCCGGTTACATTAGCTGCACTTACGGTAGCGGCGGCAGTCGCTCTTCCAAAACCATATCTGATATAGTGACTTCTTGCCCATACGGAATTGGCTTCTCCCATCAATAAATTTGAGTTTTGGGAAGATTGCGTAAACATGATGTTAAATGCGTCAAAAGCTGCATTTTGATAGATCGTATTCCAGGGTCTTAACATGGGCTTGATCTGGTCAGGACTGGTCAAAACTTTGCCGGCATACATAATGGATTTAGCAAAATCACCTTTAAACAAATAGAACCTTGCAGCAAAAGCGTTTACTGCATTCAATGTAAAATGATACTTTGGCGCAGATTTGTATACTGAATTATCTATTAATGGCATTCCATCAGTCAGATCCTTCTCAATCTTAGCATAGGTCTCTTCGACAGTCTCCCGGCTGTATTTGCCTGAAACGACAGTCTCCGGAGCAGTAAGGAATGGGATACCAGGTGAATTGTTTGTTCCGTTTGGCACATAAGTCTTCGCATACAGGTTCACCAGCATAAAATGCGCATAAGCCCGGGCCACCAAAGCTTCACCTTTATAAGCTCTTAACTTTGCATCAATAGGATTATTCTCTATATATTGTAAAGCCGTATTGGCAGAAGCAATCGCCAGATAAGCGGAGCTCCAGTAAAAATCTGTCGTTCCTGCAATTTCTTCGGAACCGGAAATAAAGTCCTGCCAGAAATAATTCCGCTCCCAGGAAATTGCGGAACTCAATGTCCGGTAATCAGAACGCGGGCCTTTATCCTCTACGTTGTCAGAAGAAAGTTCTGTAAAATCTAAATACGTTCCTTTAGGATAGGCCGAGGTGAGCAATTGCGCTACTTTTTCTGTAGAGTTCAACTGCGTACGCAAATCAGGCGTATGTTCCAGAAATTTCTTGCAACCTGATGCAGAGATCCCCAGAGCAGTTAAAGTGATGTATATATATATCTTATTTTTCATGATATTGTATTCTAAAATCCAAGTTTTAACGATAATGAATATTGACGTGGGATTGGCATAGCCACACCACCAGCACCAAAGAATTCAGGATCTTGTCCATTCAAGCGACTGTCTGAATAGATCAGCCAAACGTTATTTCCGACTAAACCTACAGACGCATTGGTTGCACCAATCCTTTTTGCCCATGATAGCGGCAACTGATACGTCAGCATAACCTGTTTTAAACGTGCAAAGCCCCCATCAGCTATGCGCTCAGTAGAATAGTTATAGGCATTATACGGATTGTTTGATGAGCTTAGCTGACTGGCAATTAAAGCATCTGCTATAGCAGGAATATTGGTTTTAAGTTCATCCCCAGGCATCGTCCAGCGTCTTAGGAAATCATTTGAAGTTGCGGTAAGATCTGAATAAGTATCGCTGAAATTTGGATTTAAACGCACTTTATTGCCCATACTAAAGGTAACCAAAGCAGAAAAAGTAAAATCTTTGTAGCTAAACCTGTTGTTAAAACCACCCGTTAGCTTTGGATCTACCTGACCTTCATATTTCAAATGTGCCAGATTGGTACTTTGAAAATCAATACCCGGACTCTTACCTACGCCATTCTCATTAATAAAAGTCGGCAATCCTGTGGTATGCTCTAAACCATCAAATACGATAGAGAACAATGCCCTTTGAGGATAACCAAGTCTCGGTCCTCCATTCGGGGTAACCAGATCAAAGATGATCGGATCATATTCCAGATTGGTGATCTCACTTTTGTTATATCCAAAATTTAAATTCGAACTCCATTTAAATTTATCTCCATTGATAATTTTAGCATTTAAGGTCAGCTCGATCCCTTTGGATTTCATGTCGGCATAATTCGCATTTTTTAAAATCTGCCCGCCAATACCTGAAGTAGGGAAAAGACCAATCAGATCATAACCGTTACGTTTGTATAAATCAACAGATAAAGTGACCCTGTCTCTGAGAAATCCAAGGTCAAATCCTAAATTGGTTTCATATTGTTTCTCCCAGGTTAACTGGCTGTTTTCCAGACTTTCAATATAAATCGCTGATTCCTTATCTACCGCATCTGTTCTTCTGGTGGTTTGGTTCCTTAAGATCATGGTAGAATTGGTTGCATTAGCCGTACTTCCGGTTAAACCATAGGTTGCCCGGATGGTTGTCCTGCTGAGAATGTTCTGCTGTTTGAAAAAATCCTCTTCATGCATGTTCCAGGCACCAGAGATATTCCATGTTGGCAGCCATCTTGCCGTAGAAGACTGGCCCAAAAGGTTTGAGCCGTCATAGCGTCCGGTTGCGTTAACGCTGTATTTACCTTTGTAAGAATAAGCGGCACGGAGCATATAAGACAAATAACGCTCATACTTATAGGTCATTCCGTATGGATAAGTATTCGCTTCTATAGCTTGTTTATAATAATCCGGATCAATGAAAGGGATACCTCCACTGTCAAACTGATAACCAACACCGTTGTTGAATCTGTTTTGTCTGTCAATAGATCTTAACTCTACTGAACCAAAGGCATTAAAGTAATGATCCTGTTTGAAAATTTTGTTGTACTCCAGGGAGTGCCTCATATAATAGTTCACCAAGCCATCATAGGTCGTGTTGTAAAATCCGCCATTTGGAAGAACAATAGAAGGCAGAGCACCCGGTTTGGATGGATTTTTATACAAGAATCTGTTGTTCTCAATAATATTTGCACTACCATAAGCGCGGTAAGCATTGGCCGCATTGGAATACTCGGTAATAGAATGTTCCCGGTCTGATTTCAGATATCTGTAAGCTCCGTCAAATGAATATTTAAGTCCATCCAGGATTTTATAATTCAAACCGGCCTGCACTTTCATGTCAATTACAGTGGTTTTTATGTAGTTGTTTTCCAGCTCCTGTAAAATGTTAAAGGGCGTATAATTCTGGATAAAGTATTCCCGGTTGCCGTTTGCATCATAAGGGGTCAATGTGCGGCTGGTATTCAGAGCATAATTAAAAGGGTTGATATCAAAATCACGCTGAACCTTTCCGGTAACGACGTTGTCGTTTTTATTCACTGTACCCGGACTCCGCTGGTCACGGATAGATCCTGTGGTGATCAGTTCCACCTGCAATCTGTCTGAAAGATCGAAAGTACCGCGAATATTCCCTGTAAAACGTTTCACACCATCTCCTACTGTCCAGCCGCTGTCATTCAGAAAACTTGTTGAAGCATAGATTTTGGCCTTTTCTGTACCTGATGCGATGCTTAAGGAATGATCCTGCATCAAGGAGTTCCGGAACAATACATCAAACCAATCCGTATTTGCATTGGCATAGCGATTTAAAAATGTAAGACGTGAAGGCGCATCATTTCTTAAGGCAAACTGTCCGGTAACCGGATCATAATCATACATCAGATCGTACATCTTACGATATACCCCACCATTCTCTAGTTGTGAAACTTTTGGATGGTTCAACCATCCCTTGTTCTGCATGTCCAGGTAGACCTGCATCTGATCACCTGAGTTCATGATGTCAAACTGGTTGTAATTCGGCTTTAGAAAGGTGGTAAAATTGCCGGTATAAGAGACAGTAGGTTTACCACTGGTATTCCTTCCTTTTTTTGTCGTTACCACAACTACCCCATTCATGGCCCTTGCTCCATACATCGCCGTGGCAGAAGCATCTCTCAGGATTTCAAAACTTTCAATATCATCGGAATTCAATCCCGCAACCGAAGATCCGATCAGTGTATTTGCATCACCGGTTGATAACTGTTCATTAGAAACATTTACAATATCTTCTAAAACAATACCATCTACCACCCAAAGTGGTTTATTGTCTCCATTTAATGAGGTTGCCCCTCTGATGCGCAGTTTAGGTGCCGCACCGAACGTACCCGATACATTTTGTACAGAGACACCAGCCACCTGGCCTTCCAGCATACGGCTGACGTCTGGAATACCACTCCGCTGGGCATCTATTGCTTTTACCTGTGTTGCAGCACCGGTAAATAACTTTTTGTTCAGGTTTTGATAACCGGTTGAGATCGTTACTTCTTTAAGCTGACCAATATCTTCATCCAGAGTTACATTGATCAAGGTTCTTCCTCCAACAACAATTTCTTCAGTTTTGTAGCCAATTGCCGTAATGACAAGCGTAGCTCCATCTTTTACTTTGATTTGAAATTCACCCTCTCCGTTAGTGGAAGTTCCATTGGCCACGTGTTTTTCCCGGATACTTGCTCCAGGCAGAAGATCAATTTTTCCTGCTGCACTTTTTGAACGGACTATTCCTTTCACAATGATATCCTGCATCGCCAGTGCAGGTATGGGAGCTTTCTTCAATATCACCTGTTTTCCAACAATATTGTAATTGATTCCTTTGGCTTTTAGCGGCTCGAGATCTGAATTGATGGACACCAGTTTTTGTGGTGCCTCAATACTCATTTCTTTGTTGATCTGCGTGGCATCATAGACAAAACTCACCTTATAAGCTAATTCTATCTTTTTTAAATAATTATCCAGTCTTTCCGTTTTGAAGCCAGTGCGCTTTATATTTTCTGCCCTGGCCAGCGAAACACAGAAGATTGCACAGCAAAACATTACTGTTAAGCCATATTTCAATCTTCGCATGGTTCTTTTGTAGTTTTTCTCCATAATTGGTAATTGAATTGGTTTAGTTGATTTATTATTTACTTTTAATCGTGATCAGGCTATCACTCTTATTGATTTGTATTTTATAGGTTTCATTAAGCACGGTTAATACTTCTTCAAGGCTGCTGCCTTTAAAATTGGCATTGAATTTCTTGGCGGTGTGAATGGTTTCCTGCAGGATTATTTTCACCCCGTAATAAGTGCTCAGTTCTTCACAGACTTTATTTAGTGGCATATCCACAAAATGAAGTTCCCTGGTTAACCATGCATTCGCGTTGGCTCCATCCGATTTCTCCACTGTATTTTCCTTGAGGTTATAAGAAATAGCCTGCCCGGCAATCAGAATGGATGGCAGACTTACACTGTTAGGCAGAAAACTTACTTTTCCGGTTTGAACAGATACATTAATCTTAGTTTTAGAATAATTAATATTAAAGGAAGTACCTAAAACACTTACTTTAGAATGGCCAATGGCCACATGAAATGGATGTTTAGGATCTCTGTGTACTTTAAAAAAAGCTTCACCGCTCAGCAAAGAAATCTCTCTCGTTTTCCCGTTGAAACGGTCTGGAAATTTTATTGCACTGTTTTTAGCCAGCATGATCTTTGATCCGTCACTTAATACAACAGAGTCTACCTGGTTAGTGGTTTCTTTTACCAATTCCTGTACGGAAAATTTTTCAGAATAAATCCAAACTGACAAAGCGGATATCAGTACAATTGCAACAGCAATTCTTAGCCACAAATAATTGTGCTTAGCATTTGGTAAAGTATAAGGGATTAAACGAGAACTTAATTTCTGAACAGACGCTGAGGAATTAAGCTCATAGAGGGGTTTTAAATTGGCAGATGCGTCCCATATCTTTTGCATTTGCTTAAAATAAAGCTCGTTCTCTTCAGACTGCGCTCTGAACGCACTAACCTGTTGAATTAGCGTTTCATTTTCGGGATCGTTAAGATAGTTCAGAATGATATTCTGATGGTTCAAATTGTCTTGCAAGTTGTCGTGTTTTTAAGGAAGACAAATAGTCCCATCAAAAACCCCTAGTTCTTTTTTAAGAAAATTTCAATTTTCTTAAAACATTTGAATTCAATACAAGAACACCATCAGAAGAGAAAAATATTTAAACCTGGCAATGCCATCATTTCGCTGTGCTTTCAATAATACCCGGGCACGCAATGTGCGAAGTGCATGTCCCATATGATTTTCGACAGTTCTTTCAGAGATATTTAACCGAACGGCGATCTCACGGTATTTTAACCCTTCAAGACGGCTCAATTTAAATACTTCCTGGCATTTTACGGGTAATAATTCAATCTCCTTATACAACAAAACAAGAAGTTCATTTTGTTCATCAAGCAAATCAATATCTTCAGTACTTAAGTTTTCCGCAATTTTCAAATGATGCTTCTCAATGTTCTTTTGCCTGTTTACAAAATTGATAGAAGCATTAACAACACTACGGTACAAGTAAGGCTTTACAGCATTTACATTCAGGAGAAGTTCCTTCTCTTCCCATATCTTCACAAACATATCCTGAACAATCTCTTCGGCAGCATGCACATTCTTTACATATCGGTCGGAAATGATGATTAATTTCTGAAAATTACTGGAATAGAAAGCAGTAAAGGCTTCTTTGCCGTCCTGCTCTATCAGATTCAGCAAATCCTTTCCTGTTGTGATAAGATCTATTGATTCGGAAAATTCCATTAAAATTGATTAAGCGCTTAAAATTCACAAAGCACAAGAAAGTACTTGTAAGCCCTAAAATAGCATTTAAGAATCAATTTGAAGATTATTATAGGAATATATTACAATAGAGGAGATTTCCCTATTGTTCCCGGGCAAAAAAATGAAGATCGCCTTATTAAAAATTGTAATAAGGAGAAATCATCAAATAAACAACAACGCCTGTCACCGCTACATACAACCAAAGGGGAAAGGTAATTTTCGCAATCTTCTTGTGTTTATCGAAGCGCTCTGCTAATGCTCTCACATAAGTGATCAAAACCAACGGTATTATGGCAATAGAAAGCAAAATATGCGTAAGCAAAATAAAATAATACACATACTTAATACCTCCCTCTCCACCAAATTTAGTGGATGGAGTAGTCATATGATAAGCAATATACATGACCAAAAACAACAAGGAGCAGCCAATTGCGGTCTTCATCAGATTTTGATGAAGCTGAATTTTTCCATTCTTTATTGCCCAAACCGCTACAACCAACAAAACGGCAGTAATACCGTTAATGGTCGCATAAATTGGAGGTAAAACAGGAAGAGGTGTTGCATTTGGAATTTTCACAAAAAATAAAACAGCCACTGCGACTGGTATAACCACAGACAAGAGGACAATCCACCTGCTATATTTTTTTTCAATTGAGCTATTACTTGACATAGTATTCTTTAATTATCTCCCGTCCGTATTGTTCCTGAGTTCCTCAACAATAAGAACCTTGATTTCATCGTCTAGCTTAGACAGTGCTTCCTGATTGGTCGCCTCATAATACCCGCGAATACGATGCTGAGGATCCAGAAGGACGAACAAGTTATTATATACGAAAATATTTTTTCCGTTTTCTTTCTTCTGGAAAGCGTCAATGAATAATTGTTTATTAATCAGATTATAAACCTGAGTGCTGTCTCCGCTCAGCAAATCCCATTTTCCTGGCATTGCATGATGCTCTTCCGCGTATTTAGACAAAACAGCTTTCGTATCTCCCTTTGGATCTACACTAACACTCACAAAACGGAGTACGGTGTTTTTACCATAGTTCTTTTCAAAATCTTTGATCAGTTTATTCGTCAGCTTTGTACCCGGATTATCAGATGAGTAAAACAAATTGAGAATGATGATCTTATTCTCATAACTTTTCCAGCTCAAGGTATCTCCTGCCTGATTAATTAGCTTGAAATCGCTTACCTGATGATATACCGTATCTGGAATTTTCTTTCCTCTCACAGAATGAAAAGTAGAAGCAACGGTTTTAGGTCCAAAAATGGGGAGCGGCTTATAGCGGTTCTTACCTTTTTCAGTAAGTAAATAATATAAAAATCCTGGTACCGCTAAAATGGTGACCAGGATTAATATTTTTTTTATGGAAGTACCCTTCATGTTAAGCAGCAGCAGACATATGCAAGTGCAGATAACCGCCTTCAATCAGCATTAAGGTGATGAAGTATAGGATAAATATAAAGGTAACTGTTAGAGACAGCTGCAATCCAAGTTTTTCATACTTCAGGTGCATGAAATAAGCAACAATATAAAATGCTTTTAATAAGGTTAAAGCAATGTATACAAAGTTACCTACATGCTGTGACATATAATGGCCCGGGATAATTACGAGTGCAATGATAAATTCAATGATCGTAATAACCAGCAGGATCCCAAATACCTGCCATATTTTTTTCTTATCAAGGGCTGCATGTTCTTCATGTCCATGCTCTTCTGTTGTATGTATATTATGTTCTGACATAAAATATGGTATAAAAAGATTAAACTAAATAAAAGAAGGTAAAAACGAATACCCAAACTAAATCTACAAAGTGCCAGTATAAACCAACCTTTTCAATCATTAAGTAATGTCCGCGTCTTTCAAAAGTACCATTGATGGTCATACCCAAAATGATGCAATTGATCAATACACCAGAGAATACGTGAAATCCATGGAATCCAGTAATGGTAAAGAACAAATTAGCAAACTGCTGACCGGAAACTTTCATTGCAGCTTCGTTTGCGGCAACTGACGCTACAGACGGATCAAAGAAATGTTTGAGTTCTTCAATTGCAGGAATGTGTCCCCACCAGAAACCTTCATGGTGCAAGTGTGTCCATTCCAAAGCCTGACAGCCTAAGAACATAAATCCACCAATGATCGTAGCGATCATCCAGCCAACAACTTCTTTTTTAGACCTTCTGTGACCGGCCTCAACAGCCAATACCATAGTAACCGAGCTCATGATCAAAATAAAGGTCATCAAACCTACGAATACCAGCGGGGCACCACTGTCCTTAATACCAGGTATCGATTGAAATACCAAATCAGGATCAGGCCAGGTGAATTTAGTAAAACGCTGTGCGCCATAGTACACCAATAATGAAGAGAATGTAAATGCATCAGAAAGCAAGAAAAACCACATCATTATTTTTCCATACTCTACGGACCATGGTGAACGGCCGCCGCTCCACGCAGTAGTTTTTACCTGATCTAATTGTGATAATGAATCCATTTTAAAAATTGTAATAGTTTGTTAAAAAGTCTAACTGTTCAAAAGTAAAAAAACATACAGATATATCCATAATATATCTATAAAATGCCAAAATATTGAAGAAATCTCCATCCGGAACTGCAATCTTCCAAGCGAAATATTCCGGTAAGCCCCAAACAATGTCGCAGCAATCAAACACAAGCCACAAAAAATATGAAGTAAGTGAAAACCGGAAACAATGTAAATAATAGAAATAGCCGCATTATTGTTCACCAATACGGCTCCGCTGTGGTATAAGCTGGACCAGGCATCCAACTGTAAATAACCAAAGGTAAGCCCCAGCAGCATAGTGAGCCACAGAAATACCTTCTGTTTGCTGAGTTCCTGATTTCTAAGCGCCCTTGAAGCCAAAAACAAGCAAATGCTGCTTGCAACCAGCACGCCTGTACTGTACATAAAAACATCTGGCAGCACAAGTCCATGACCTTTGCCTTTAGAAGCCGCAAAAACTATGTAGTAGCTTGTCCATCCTCCAAACATAATTGTAGAGGAAACCACAAATAACCAAACAATAAATTTTTTGGGCCTTGAGTCCAGCTTTACATCCTCTTCTTTCAATGTATGAACCATTTAAAAAATTATTTAGTTAAAAAATCAAATAATAAAACCAGTTGTACAACCGGCAGATAAAAAAACGAGCAGAACATCACTTTACGTGCGCTCGCAAGATCAAGGTTCAGGAATAATTTTAAAGCAAGCCAGGCAAAAACCAATCCTGCAATTAAAGAAACCCCTGCTATATAGTACCCGCCAAATCCATAGAAGGTGGGCAGTAAACTTACAGGTATTAAAATTAAAGTACTTAAGAAAGTGATTCCCGCACTCGCTTTATCTCTTTTTGTAGTGGGTAGCAGCCTGAAGCCAGCTTTCTTGTAATCGTCGTCAAGAACCCAGGCAATAGACCAGAAATGAGGGAACTGCCAAACAAACTGAACCAGGAACAGAATAACTGCTATCTCATAATCTGCTGCATAAAAAGTAGTTGTATTACCTAATGCTGCAAGATAACCGATCAATGGCGGCAAAGCCCCTGGAATTGCACCAACAAAAACTGCGATTGGAGATTTACGCTTTAATGGGGTATAAGCAAAAGCATACAATAAAATTGAAAAGACGGAAAGCATACCCGTTTCCAGATTTAACTTTCCCAAAAGCCATGTACCAAACATGCCCATCACCAAACCCGAAACTAAACCTTGCCCGGTCGTCATCCTTCCCGCAGGCATTGGACGGTCTTTTGTCCGAGTCATTAACTTGTCCAGATCCTTTTCTATAATTTCATTAAAACAATTGGCTGCACCAGTAACAAAAAAACCTCCTGCAATCAGGATCAACCAATTCATCCAGTCTATACCAGGTATTACACCCCGATGAACCTGCATCTTTGATCCAATCAAAAAAGTAATCGACGCAGAAAAAACCACCAGAAAGGTCAGTCTGAATTTAATGAGTTTTGAAAAATCTGATAAAAACTGTTTCAAATTATATATTTTAATTATTGATTATACGTACTTGTCCTGTATACCAGCAAATACAGATAAAATTGCAACGTAAATAAAACTGTAGAAAACAAAATATGTATTGCCTGGGCATATGGTGGCAGTGCAAAGTTAGATAATAATACACCACTTAACACTTGTATAATTAAAACAATTACAATTGAGTTACCAACCTGGAGTTCTGTTGCTTTACCTCCAAATTTCTCCATCACAATCTTATAAATAAACACGTTTAAAATAGCAACCAGGATCGCCATGTCTCTATGATACACAAATACAGACCCCGTTTTGCTCACCCAGCTTCCCCGGTCATTATTCAATAGATTTTTGGAAATCATATCTACCGCTTCCCGTACTTCTGTACCCAAAACAATTTGTATAACACTCACAAGTATAGCCACAAGAATGATCAGTTTTAACCAAACTACCTTGGAAATAATCACCACCTCTTCTTTACGAAGTTGCTTCGCGTAATTATAAGTATATACCAGAATCGCCAAAATGACCAGGGCCAGTAACATATGAACAGTTACCACCCATTGAAGCAAATTCGTAGAAACTACAATAGAACCCAGCCAGGCTTGAAAAACCACAACAAATAAGTTCAGGATACTCAACCAGATCAGCCGTTTAGCCGTCTTTTTATAGGTAAAAGAGCAAATGGCAACTCCAATCAGAAAAAACCCCGTAACTGCGCCTGTCAAACGGTTCAGATATTCCGTCCAGGTATTCGCAACGTTAAAATCCTCCGGCTGTAGTATAGACGGATCGTGTCTGATGGCATCAGCTAGCTCCTTTTTTCCCAGTTTGTCAAGCGTTTTAGCAAAGCGTTCATTTTTCTTAACCCTTTGTGCAACGTATCTTTCTTTATAATCCGGAGGTAATTGCTTTACAGATGTTGGTGGGATATACTGATCAAAGCATTTAGGCCAGTCAGGGCAGCCCATTCCAGATCCGGTACTCCTTACGATTCCACCAGCCAAAACCACCAATAGGGTTACTATGATGGTCGCAAAATTAAGCTTTATGAATCTCCGTTCAGATGTAGGAACCATGGAATTTGTATTTAAAAAAAAGGGTATCTGTTGTAAGTATTTACTCACTGCAGATACCCAATAGTATATTCAAAACTAGTATTAGTCTTGTTTAGATTTCTCTAATGATTGTTGTTTCAAGTTCCAGTCATTCTGGATACGTTCAGCTTCAGTATTTCCTTCAAAATCATGTGGCATGTTTGAGTTCATGGTTTGAGAGAAAGGAACTGTCTGAGGAATAAAATCTGCATCAGCACCAGGTTTGCTGTAATCATATGGCCAACGGTATACAGTTGGAATTTCTCCTGGCCAGTTACCATGTAAATGTTCTACCGGAGTAGTCCACTCTAAAGTATTAGCTTCCCAAGGATTTTGAGGGGCTTTTTTACCTTTAAAGATAGAATAGAAGAAGTTGAACAGGAACGCAACTTGTGCCAGTGCTGCAATAATAGCAGACCAGGTTACAAAAACGTTCACAGTTACCCATTTCTGCATAAACTCAAACTCAGTAAATGCATAGTAACGACGAGGCACACCGTCCAAACCTAAGAAGTGTAATGGAAAAAATACCAGATAGGCACAAATAAATGTTACCCAGAAGTGAAGATAGCCCAATTTAGCATTCATCATTCTTCCAAACATTTTTGGATACCAGTGATAAACACCTGCAAGCATACCAAATATAGCAGCCGATCCCATTACAAGGTGGAAGTGAGCAACAACGAAATAAGTATCATGCAAGTTAATATCCAGGGAAGCATTTCCTAAGAAAATACCGGTTAGACCACCTGAGATAAAGAAAGACACCAAACCAATAGCGAAAAGCATTGCAGGAGTAAAACGGATATTACCTCTCCACAAAGTAGCCAGGTAGTTAAACGTCTTTACAGCAGATGGTACGGCAATGATCAATGTCGTAATCATAAATACACCACCTAATAAAGGATTCATACCCGTTACAAACATGTGGTGACCCCAAACGATAAAGGACAATACAGTAATACCGATCAAAGAATAAATCATCGCATGATAACCGAAAATTGGCTTTCTTGCATTAATAGAGATCACCTCGGATGAAATACCCAAAGCAGGCATAATTACAATATAAACCTCAGGGTGACCAAGGAACCAGAATAAGTGTTGCCATAAGATTGGCGAACCACCCTCATTCGGCAGAACCTGTGTACCAATAACAATATCAGAAAGGTAGAAACTTGTACCAAAGCTTCTGTCAAAAATTAAAAGTACTACACCTGCAACCAGTACAGGGAAAGATAGGATACCTAAAATAGCGGTCAGGAAGAACGCCCAGATCGTCAAAGGCATTTTCCAAAGATCCATACCTTTAGTACGCATGTTCAATACGGTAGATACATAATTGATACCTCCCATTAGCGAAGAAGCAACAAAGCAGATCATACTCACCAACCAAAGTGTCATACCTAATCCTGAACCATCAATGGCTTTCGGTAAGGCAGATAATGGAGGATAAACCGTCCAACCCGCACTGGCAGGACCAGTTTGGATGAAGAAAGAACTCATCATGATCACACAGGCAGTAAAGAAGAACCAGTAAGAAAGCATGTTCAGGAATGGTGAAGCCATATCCCTTGCTCCAATCTGTAATGGAATCAATAAGTTACTAAAAGTACCACTCAATCCGGCAGTTAATACAAAGAATACCATGATGGTACCATGTATCGTTACCAGAGCAAGATAGAAATCCGGCCTGATACGACCTCCTTCGGCCCATCTTCCTAAAAATGTTTCCAGAATAGGGAAACTCTTATCTGGCCAGGCCAGTTGAAGACGGAATAATATAGATAAGCCCATTGCAATCACAGCCATGATAATACCAGTTATCAGGAACTGTTTAGCTATCATTTTGTGATCCTGGCTAAAAACATACTTCGTTAAGAATGTTTCCTTGTGATGACCATGTGCATGATCATCGTGGTTATGTGTATCGTGTAATGTTATCGTTGACATAATGCTCTATTCCAGTATTTTTATTTTTTTAAAGCCAATTGATTTGTTTTTACTACAGCTGTATCCTTTGCAGCAGGCTCAGCAGCTGTAGCCGCTGGTGCAGCCGGGTCAGCTACCAAAGGTAAACCAAACTGCTTCCTCAAATCGTTAGTTAAGTAAGTTGGTTGTTTCGCAATCCAGGCATTATACTCTTCCTGAGAAACAACTCTAACTGTCTTTTGCATGTTATAGTGCCCGGATCCGCAAATTTTCGAGCAGTAAAACAAATATTTAAAACTTGGATCACCTGTTTTCACCTGCATCTCTGCGGTTGTAATCGTTGGCGTAAATTCGAAGAAAGAAGCCATACCAGGAACAGTATTCAACTGTACCCTAAAATTAGGCATGTAGAAACTGTGTAGAACGTCTTTACTTGTCAGAATTAATTTTACTCGTTTATTTACCGGGATAACCATCTCATCAGCCAGTAAATCATCCATTGCATTTTTATCTTTAAAGTCAACTCCAAGGCCATTTACACCTGTAATTAATTTAAAATTCTTGCGACCTACAACACCATCCTTACCTGCATAACGAATAGTCCATGCAAATTGCTGAGAAGTGATCTCAATATTAATTGGCTTATTATTCGGATCTTCAACCTTATAGAAGATAGATCTCCAAGTCAGGAAGCCCATTAATACCAATACCGTTAAAACCAGGGCAGGAATAAATGTCCAGATTTTCTCCAGGGTATTGTTGTGAGGATAATAGTAAGCTTTTCTTTTTCCTGAGTGTTTGTAGAAATAAGAGAAAGTAAAAAGGAAAATGTGCGTCAGAACAAATACGATAGTCGTAATGATTAATGTAATATTAAACATATTGTCTATCTTTTTACCATGTTCAGAAGCTGCTTCAGGCAGTATCATGTTGCCATGAACTGTATATTCCCAATACACACCGTACAAACCTACAATTAAGAATAAGGCAAACAAGCTACCGTTAATCGCATTCCAGTTAATCCCCATCGGCTTATCCTGGGCTTCTCGGGTCAGTTCATAAACCCTTAAAGCTTTTCCTACTATGGCTATAAATAAACACAGCAGCAAAAAG
Organism: Pedobacter sp.; assembly: GCF_035566355.1. GTDB lineage: Bacteria > Bacteroidota > Bacteroidia > Sphingobacteriales > Sphingobacteriaceae > Pedobacter. The sequence continues at coordinate 6,650 of NZ_DATMRL010000293.1, read as the reverse complement.
AGCAGCGCATAAAATATTGCCGACTTATAGATCGGTTCCATATCAACGGGTTTGGCTGCAGCCGTAGCGGCAGCACCGGCAGCAGCTTCCTGTGCAAATGCGCTGGTGTTTGCAAATGCAGTTAAAAGAACTGCTAAAACCGCCATTGTCTTATTACTTATAAATTTTCTTAAACTCATTTTCTTAAAAGTAGTACGCTGTACTTCCATTATACTATTAATCTATATACTCTATATAACCACCAATTACAAATGGTGATTTAAACTTTCCTGTAAAAATGGATGGTTCTTCGCTACCAAAGGTTTTTTGCTCAGGGCTGTTAATACCGTAAAGGTAAACAATCCTACAAAACCAATTGCAGTTCCGATTTCAATAAATCCAAATCCATTCTGGCCTTCCTCAACAGCTCCTGGCATGATCATCTGGTAATAATCTACCCAGTGTCCTAACAATACCAGGATAGAAACGATCAGTAATGTATTTTCATTTCTCTTGTTATCACGGTCCATTAACAATAACACCGGAGATAAAAAGTTCAGCGCAAGGTTCAAATAGAACCAGATTTTATAAAATTCAAATCGTTTATAGAAGTAAACTGTTTCCTCAGGCATGTTAGCATAGTAAATCAGCAAGAACTGAGCAAACCATACATAAGTCCAGAAGATAGAAAAACCAAAAATAAACTGACCTAAATTGTGTAAGTGGCTATTGTTTACAAATGACATATAACCCGCTTTCTTTAACAGGATAATAATGATCGCCATAGTCGCTAAGCTACTCACCCACATTGCGGCAAAATTATACCAGCCAAACATAGTGGAGAACCAGTGTGCCTCTAGGGACATGATGGTGTCAAATGCAAAAATAGGTGTAGTAAATCCGTAGATTACCAGGAAGATACAAGAATACTTGAAACTCTTTCTGTAAGAATTCAATCCGCCTTCCAGATCTTCGTTAGCTGATAACTTAGAAAGCAATACAGCAAAGAAGCTGTATACCCCAAGGAAGATCACCTGACGTGCCATAAAGAATGGTACATTTAAGAAAGGAGATTTACCATCAATGATTTTATCATAATTGGCAGCACCTTTATCAGTTAATCCCGGAGCATTCCAGTGGTGATATAAATTGTGTGTATATAAGCCTAATCCAACAATAGCGATTAAGATCACAACCGCAATAGGCAAAGTTTTTGCCATCGCCTGCGGTACACGTAAAATAGCAGCAGACCATCCCGCCTGTGCAACAAATTGAACTGCTAGAAAGAATGCACCTGACATACATACGCATGCAAAGTAATATCCCATTAATAACAGGTTTGCAAAAGTCCTTTCATGAAGTTCATGATTGGAAAAACCGAAAGCTATAGCCGCTATACCAATAACAATAGCGATTACACTCAAAGTTTTTGCTTTTCCTGTAAACTCAAACTGCTCAGTTAAATTATAATTATGAGTTCCCATTTATTCTTGCTTTTCTATTGTATTTTTTGTAATTGTTGAACATACATCACTACTTTCCATCTCTCTTCAGGAGACAGCTGTGAAGCATGCGAGCCCATATTGTTTAAACCATACATAATTGTATGATAGATTTTACCGGCAGACAAATCTTTCATAAGACCACCTCTTGAAGAAGCAGCATCACCATGATAAGCAGGTACACCAGAAAACTTCTCAATCTGTACCAAATGCCCTTTTCCATCTCCTTTATCACCATGACAAGGTGAGCAAAAAACGGTAAAGTAATGCTTACCAGATACCAGATTCGCTTCTGTCAAAGGCAATGGGTTAACCAGGTTCTTACCTGCTGCCTCATAACCTTCTTTGGTATTTGCATATTCATATTTTACAAATCCGATCGGATCTGTATTTGGCGGAGGCGTCTGCGCCGTCTGACCGTTTGCAAAGTTCTTATTCGGTTGATCCGGATTGTAAGCAATAGGATCATACATGTTCCTTGCATATTCCAAGCCAGTACTGCGTTTATTTCTGCATGATGAAAGAGACACAGCTACGGTGAATGCAAAAAACGCCACACATACTATTTTAGTCTTATTCATAGCTAATATACTTCCTTTCATTATATTTTACTTCTAAAGCACCTGCGTCCTTTAATAAACCATCAATTTTGCTGTGTTCAGCATTTTCTTTAGCATCAATAGCGATAATAAACCGATCATCAGTTGCTCTCAGATCCATTACCCTTGGTGCTCTTCCCGGGAACAAATGCGTAGATGCATAATAAGAACCCACTAAACCAAAAGCACAGAACAAAATGGTCAACTCAAAAGTAATCGGAATAAAATCCGGTAAAGCAAAGTGAGGCTTTCCACCTATATTAACCGGCCAGTCCCATGCAGCAGCATAGTAAACAAAGCTAAGCATGGTCATTGTTCCGGTAATTCCAAAACAAAATGCAGCGATATCCAACCGGGAACGTTTAACTCCTAATTTAGCCTCAATACCGTGGATCGGCATTGGGGTATATACATCATGTATCTTAATATTATTCTCCTGCAACTTTTCGATGCCATGCATCATTTCGTCAGGATCGCCAAAACTGCCTAAGATATATTTGATATTACTCATCGTTATATTTTTGCGTATTCTTCTTGTTTAACACTATCGAACTTCTCCAAGGACTCAACATATTCCTTAACCTGTTCTTTTTCTAAGTGACCATCTTTGATCAACTCCAATTTAGCCTGCTCACTCGCGCTCTTCAGCAATAACTTAACCTCGGCAATTGCAATAGAAGGTAATACCCTTAAGAACAAAAGGAACAAGGTAAAGAACAAACCAATAGATCCAACAAACACACTCACATCAACCCAGGTTGGATAAAACATTGCCCAACTTGAAGGAAGATAATCACGGTGTAATGAAGTAACGATAATTACGAAACGCTCAAACCACATACCGATATTCACCACAATAGATAAAATCCAGGTTGCAGGAATGCTGGTACGGATCTTCTTGAACCACAACAACTGTGGAGAGATTACGTTACAAGTCATCATCATCCAGTACGCCCACCAGTAAGGACCAGTAGAACGGTTGATAAATGCATATTGCTCATACTCAGAACCGGAGTACCAAGCGATAAAGAACTCTGTTAAATAAGCCACACCAACGATGGAACCTGTAAGAATGATGATTTTATTCATCGATTCAATGTGGAACATGGTGATGTAATTCTCCAGTCCCAATACCTTACGTGCAACCAATAGAAGTGTTAACACCATCGCAAAACCGGAGAATATCGCCCCCGCAACAAAGTAAGGAGGGAAAATCGTTGTATGCCATCCCGGAATTACCGAAGTTGCAAAGTCCATGGATACAATGGTGTGTACAGAAAGTACAAGTGGCGTAGAGATACCGGCTAAGATTAAGGATACAGCCTCAAAACGTTGCCATGTTTTTACGTTACCTGTCCAGCCAAAAGAAAGAACAGTATATACTTTACGTTTTACACCAACTGCACGGTCGCGGATCGTCGCGATATCCGGTAATAAACCTGTATACCAGAATAATAAGGATACAGAGAAATAAGTAGAGATTGCAAACATATCCCATACCAGCGGCGAGTTAAAGTTTACCCACAAAGATCCGAACTGATTTGGCAACGGAAGTACCCAGTAAGCCAACCATGGTCTACCCATGTGAGACACTACATAAGTCGCTGCACAAATAACAGCGAAAATAGTCATCGCCTCTGCGGAACGGTTAATTGAATTCCTCCAGTTCTGGCGGAAGAGCAGCAATACAGCCGAGATCAAAGTACCGGCGTGACCAATACCAACCCACCATACGAAGCCGGTGATGTCCCAGGCCCAACCTACTGTTTTATTTAAACCCCATGCACCGATACCATTCCAGAAGGTGTAACTTACTGCTACAACCCAAAGTAAAGCCCCCAGTGCGGAAACGATAAAGCCTATCCACCATGCCTTATTCGGCTTATTCTCTACCGGTGTTAAAATATCATCCGTAATCTTTGCATACGTGATGTTATTTCCGGTGATTAATGGCTCTCTTAATATTGATTCGTTATGTCCTGACATATTATATTTTCTTTAATATCAGCTTACGCTTGTACTGTATCTGTATTTCTAATTTTTGTCATATATCCAACACCTGGCTGAACGTTAAGTTCCTCCAGTACATAGTAAGTACGCTCACTACGTAATGCTTTAGAAACTTCCGATTCCGGATCGTTACCATCACCAAAGATGATTGCATTTGCTGAACACGCTTGCTGACAAGCCATTTTAATATCGCCATCTTTCAACGGACGCTTTTCAATCTTAGCTTTCAGTTTACCTGCCTGTATACGTTGAATACACATAGAGCATTTCTCCATTACCCCTCTTGAACGTGTAGTCACATCTGGATTAAGTACCAGTTGAGTGAACTCATTGTTCAGATAATTATCGAAACGGGAATCGTTCCAGTAGTTGAACCAGTTGAAACGACGTACTTTGTAAGGACAGTTGTTTGCACAGTAACGTGTTCCAACGCAACGGTTATAAGCCATGTGGTTCAAACCATCTGAAGAGTGTACCGTTGCCAGTACCGGACAAACTGTTTCGCAAGGTGCATGGTCACAGTGCTGACAAAGCATTGGCTGGTGAACAACCGTTACTTTATCCATATTTTCCATGTGAGCGATCTCTTTCTCCTCAGTTACGTTCTTACCTTCTTCTTCAAAGCTGTAATAACGATCAATACGGATCCAGTGCATCTCTCTTCTTCTGCGAACCTCATCACGGCCAACAACAGGAATGTTGTTCTCAACGTTACAAGCTACAATACAAGAACCGCAACCAGTACAAGCATTCAGATCGATTGCCATTACCCAGTTGTTACCTGGTTTCTCATATTTATCCCATAAATCATAAGATTTATGTTTTTCGCCATGGTTACCTGAACCAGCAGCAGGATCTTTTACATATTCTTTAAAAGTCGCTTCGCGGATGATATTTCTTCCTTCAAAGGAATAGTGTGTTTGCGTTTGAGCAAGTTCATAAGTTGAACCTGTTTTAGAAAGGCTTACTGTGGTTGCATATTGCAAGGTTCCATTAGTGAAACTTACAAAAGGGAAAGCGTTCTTACCAACATTATCTCCTGCCTTACCTACTTTTGTACGTCCATAACCTAAAGCGATGGAAACTGTTCCTACAGCTTGTCCCGGCTGGATCAATACAGGCAATTCAATTGTATATCCGTTTGCACCTTTAACAGATACAACGTCGAATTCCTTAAAACCTAATTTTTCAGCAAATTTAGGAGCGATAGCTACGTAGTTGTCCCAGGTTACTTTAGAAACCGGATCAGGTAATTCCAGAAGGAATGCATTATTTGCATGTTTACCATCACGCATTGGTACACTTTCATAAACCTGCAACTCAATATCTTTAGCTAAAGCTTTAGAGCTGTTTGAGATAGATTGTGCAACAGCAGCCAGTGACAAACTGAAGCTATAAGCACCTGCAGATTTTGCACTAGCAGAGAAAGCTCCCGTCTGCAACAAATCGTTCCATGTTTTACCCAAAGAAGGTAAAATATTTTTCTCCCAGTTGTTCCGAACATATTGGTAATATTCCTGAACAGGGCCGTTAGACCAAACCAATAAACTTTGTTCTGCCTGGCGGGAATTAAATACCGGATTAATAGTTGGCTGTATTACAGAATAATATCCTTCATAAGCATTTGCGTCGCCCCACGATTCCAGATAGTTCTGATTTGTTGCAATCACATCACATAAAGTAGAGGTCTCATCTTTTCTATCGGAGAAAGAAACTTTTAATCCTACTTTAGATAAAGCATCTGTAAATGCTTTTGCATTAACTGCATCATAAGCCGGGTTGCTGTTCAGGAAGAAAACGGCAGCAACTTCGCCTCTGTTCATTTCATTGATCAGTTCTGCAAATTCCGCGTCATTTCCTGAATAACGCTTACATGGATTATCAAGATCAATTGTTGTTCCGTAACTGCCAATAGCAGCATTGATCGCATTGACAAGGATCTGTGTAGATACATCATTCGATCCGGAAACCACAAGAGATTTTCCTTTATTCATTAACAATTCTTTACCTACCAATTTCAATGCTTTATCTGCACTTGTATTGTTTGGCAAAGATCCACCAGGAAGATTATTTCCAGTGATGGTATTATATAAGGTAATTAATGCAGGTCCTTCTTCAGATAATTTAATTGGCAAACGCGTATCTGCATTTGTACCAGTTAAACTCATCCCAGCTTCAAACTGGAAGTGACGAGACATTTTTCCTTTTGCTAAGGTTTTATAATTTCTGTTAGAGATATACTGGGCAGTAAATTCTTCACCGCTGATCCAGGTACCAAGGAAATCTGCACCGAAACTTACGATCAGATCCGCTTTATCGAAATTATATTTAGGAATTACAGCCTTACCGAAGCTATTTTCGTTCGCTTTAATGATACCGGTATAAGAAACAGCATCATACTGAACATGTTTTGTATTTGGATAAGCTGCAGTAAAATCAGCTACAACACTTTTTGTTGAAGGGCTGTTTACAGACGAAGAAACGATACGGATCTTTTTACCTGAAGCCTGAACCTTATTCAATTCAGCTTTAACAAACTCATCCACCTTAGCCCAGGTAG
>NZ_DATMRL010000292.1:0-3372 GCF_035566355.1 Pedobacter sp. | reverse complement strand
ACCGCCTGAATTTTACTGAAAACAGTTTGGAGATCATCAATTTTATCATGATCAATCAAGCTCTTGGCCATTGAAATGATCAGCCCGATGCGGTTTTCCTCACCAAGGGCAATCTGACCGATGAATTTATTCTTGGCCTTCTGCAGCTGAACTTCTGTAAGTGGATGTTCCCTTAATTTTTTAAATTCCTTATAGATCAGCGAAAGCGCTTTATTTACTTTTTCCTTATCTGTTCCAAAATACAAGGTGAAAATACCGGTGTCACTTAATGGGCTATAACTCGTTTCGATGGTATAGGCAATTCCATATTTTTCACGAATCTGAAGGTTTAAAACCGAACTCATTCCAGTTCCGCCAACCAGGTTGTTCAACAGGAGCAAGCCTGTCTTTTTGGGATGATAGATGGAATACGCAGGCATACCCAGAACAGCATGCGCCTGGGTAATGGGTTTTTGATGGCTTTTTAGGACAGGACCGGCCAAAAGCGGGGCTACTCTTGTGTTGGTGTGGAGGTTTTGAGGGATATCTTCAAAATACCGGCTTCCAATTTTTACCATTTTTTGGAAGGCGTAATTCCCGATCACCGCGATCACGATCTTATCCGTGTGGTAGTTCTCTGCCATAAATTCCCGGATGTCTTTTTTAGACAAACGGCTTACGCTCTCTGCGGTACCGAGGATATTGCGGCCAAGTGGATGTCCGGCAAAGACCATATCTTCGAAATCATCGTATATAGCTTCTTCCGGCTGGTCTAAATAAGAGGATATCTCATCCAGGATCACACTCTTCTCTTTATCCAGTTCTTCCTCCGGAAAAGTAGAATGAAAAACAATATCATTAAACAGCTCTATGGTCCTGTCCAGGTAAGGGTTTAAGAAAGACGCATGGATGCAGGTATATTCTTTTGTTGTATAAGCATTCAGATCTGCTCCTACGCTTTCCAGGCGATTTAAGATCTGGTTGGTATTTCTCTTTTCTGTACGCTTAAAGATCAGGTGTTCTATAAAGTGTGCTAGGCCTGATTGTTCTTCTTTCTCATCTCTTGAGCCACTGTTAACAATGATACAGGCATGAGAGATAGCAGATGCTGAAGGGACATGAAGCAGGCGGATGCCATTGGGCAAAGTATGAACGTTGTATTCCATTGAGGCACAAAGGTACACAGAAAAATATCACAGAATTATAATTTTTCAGTATCCTCGTAGCCGAGCTTTAAGGCTTCCGCCAGCCCGGTGCGGGTTGGTCTTGTGAGCAGAAAGGCGATAAAGATGGTGGCGGCAACAATGAAAAAGACAAGGTTAGCGCTAATTAAAAAGGCTACGATATTCATTAAGGTTGCAGCCTCAAAAAAGGCAGACCGTATGATAAAAGCCGTTTGATACCTGATTACCTTTTCTTCACCGCTAAGGGTATCTTCAAGAGCAGAGAGCTGCTTCCTGAATAAAAAAGTCCCCGTAAGCACTGCAAGGATGGCCAGTAAGGGAAATAGAGGAAAAAGAGCATCATCCTGGCCAAAAGCAGCATTCAGGTGGAGATTGCCTTGAACAAGAGAAAAAACAACGGCAGAAAAAAGGCAAATAGCGACACAAAATGCAGCATGAATCAACTGCATAATTTTTAATCTGGAAGGGTTCATAGTTTAAACGTTAATATAAACGAAGATAAAAAATCTTTTAAAACTTTCCACTGGCACCCCCGCCCCCAAAATCACCGCCTCCAAATTTAGCCGCTTCGGCAGGAGGGGTACCGGTACCAGAAAAGGTTTCTGCAACAATCAGAGATTCCACACGCATATGGTCCATCAGGTGCTTCTCCGCAGTTTCCTCGTAGGTAAAACCATACTTAGGGGTTTTGAGGAAGCGGATAACACCGTAAGCGATAGCGATCAATCCAGCCCCGGTAAGGCATAGGATGGCTTCCAGAGACATTAAATGGAAGTAATTTCGAATGGTGAAGGCGGCGGCGGCAACCAAAAGCAGTCCAGACCGTAAAAGCACAACATCTTTCTTTCTCAAACCCCATGCGATATAGACCAGAGGCATAACGATTGTCCAGAACCAGAAGAACAGGCCAAAGGGCAGATTTTCAGAACCACTCAGCGATTCATTCAATGTCCGGACCACAAAGTAATTCCCGGAAAGATATACACACATTAAAGCAACAACTTGTAGCATGATCAAGGCCTGGCTGTAATACCATTTTTTTAGCCGGCCAGATGTTCTTTCTGCCCATAGATACAGCAAGCCCGCAGTGATGATCATGGCAAATGGAAGCAACAGTTGTCCCGTTGGACCGGTTTTATACAGAAGAAAAAAGACAAAGACCAGCAAAGAAATCCCTGCAGCCGCAGCCATGAGCATGTCAGCAAACCTTAAAGTCAGAAACAGGCAGCAGACAAACATCACGGCAGAGATCAGCAAAAATCCGTTGATGTCTCCCCATTTAAAGCTTTCGAAGGCCAGCCAGCATAATCCGGTTAAAAAGGTTCCTGAACTGATCAATACCAGGGCATCATCCACACCGGATTTATAATGATTACTCTGGCCCGTCATCAGTTCCAGGCCCGCATAATTGAGGGCTGCAATCAAGAAGATATACACAGAAAAGTCTATCGAATGGGCATCTATAAACATCAGGGAAATCATTCCTGAAGCCGCAGAAACAATTACACAGGTCAGGATGAAAAGGCCGATCCTGATCCATATCCCCGGGCTATAAAAGCCATGAGGATATTTTTGTTTAATCTCCTGTTGTTCCGTGGTCGTAATCAGGCCTGCATCAAAAGCTTGTTCAGCTTCATGTTGAATTTGAAGGTGTTGTAGCCAGGTTTTATTGTAGATGATCATGCCGTCTTAATTTTTTTGTTTAAACGAATCAGTAAAATAATAATGGAAACGGCCGAGGCAATGAAGTAAAAGAAACCCAGGAAAAAGGCACCCTCTCCGTCTCCGGCATTAAATAAAGCCCTCATCACCAGACAACTGATCGCGATATAACCATAAAGCACCGTCAGCATCAGAAAATAAAAGGACTGACGGGCAATTGCTTCCCTGTAAATATAGGCTCCAAGGGCAAATACCCCCAGTAGAAAGAGAAAAGCGATACCAAATTCATAATGAATAAAATAGCCGGCAAGCAGAGCAATGAAGCCAATATGGATACCAAAATGCATATAGGTAAAACCAAAGTGTTCTTTAACCTTAAAGCGCCGGCCTGCGAAATCGGCAGCAAGCAGGATCAACGCCAATAAGATATAAGTGTAAATGATGGTTTGGTTGTCGTAATTGCTGCTCATCAGCAATTGTTTTGGTGTAACAGAGACTCCCATCCAAAGCGCCAGATTGGTAATGGCCAGGCTCAATAAGCCAAGAT
>NZ_DATMRL010000291.1:0-11666 GCF_035566355.1 Pedobacter sp. | reverse complement strand
CCCTGGAAACCATTTTCAATCAGCCACTTTCTAACAAACTCCTTAGAAAGCTGTTTTTGAGCCTCTCCGGTATTTTGTCTTTCCTGATAACCATCAGCATAGAAATATCGGGAGGAATCTGGTGTATGGATTTCATCAATTAAATAGATGGTGTCTCCAACTTTACCAAACTCATACTTCGTATCCACCAGGATCAATCCGCGTTCTGCAGCCATTTCCGTTCCCCTCTGGTATAAAGCCCTGGTGTAGTTCTCCAAAGCATCATAATCAGTAATAGATACAATTCCTTTAGAAAGGATATCCTCTCTGGAAATATCTTCATCATGTCCAACTGCAGCCTTTGTAGTTGGTGTAATAATTGGTTCCGGCAGTTTGTCGTTTTCTTTCAAACCTTCGGGCAAAGAAACACCACACACACTTCTTCTACCTGCACTATACTCTCTCCAGGCATGTCCGGCAAGGTAACCTCTGATCACCATTTCCACTTTAAACGGCTCACAGATTCTTCCCACAGTAACCATCTCATCCGGAACTTCAACTACCCAGTTAGGCACAATATCTTTTGTTGCAGATAAAAACTTAGCAGCGATCTGATTTAATACCTGACCTTTAAAAGGGATTGCTTCAGGCAATACCACATCAAATGCAGAGATCCTGTCTGTAACCACCATTGCCATAAAACGTTCGTCTATGGTATACACATCTCTCACCTTACCTTTATAGAAGCTGGTCTGCTTTGGAAAATTAAATTTTGTTTCTTTTATTGCTTTCATGGTTATGCAAATCGCATATGTTATTAATTATTGAATATCGCCGTAGGCTTTAAGGATTCGTTTTACTAATTTATGTCTTACAACATCTTCGCCGGTTAAGTAAATAATGTCTATTCCAGGAATATCATCCAAAATCCTCAAGGCATTGTGTAATCCAGACATCTGCTTTTTTGGAAGATCCACCTGAGTAACATCTCCGGTTACTATAAATTTCGCACTTGGTCCCATACGGGTTAAAAACATTTTCAACTGCAGATCCGTTGCATTTTGGGCCTCATCAAGAATCACAAAACAATTGTCCAGTGTTCTTCCCCGCATAAAAGCAAGGGGAGCAATTTCTATCGTCCTGTTCTCCAGATACAATTTTAATTTCTCTGCAGGAATCATATCATCCAGCGCATCATACAAAGGGCGCAGATAAGGATCAACCTTCTCTTTCAGGTCCCCGGGTAAAAACCCAAGGTTCTCCCCTGCCTCAACTGCTGGTCTGGTTAATATAATCCTCTTAATTTCTTTGTTCTTTAAAGCCCGTACGGCTAATGCCACTGCGGTGTACGTTTTTCCGGTTCCGGCTGGTCCAATAGCAAACAACACATCATTCTTTACAATGCTGTCTACCATACGGCGCTGATTGGCTGTTCTGGCCTTTACCATCAATCCGTTGGTTCCAAAAACAATCACCTCTCCACCGCCACCTGAATTTACTTTTTCAGCTACCGGTTCTGCAGCGCCTGCTTTAGCCTTTACAGACAATACAGATTCTACTTCATTCGGATTCAAAGAACTGTACTTTTCAAGATGAGCTACCAGCAAATTAAACTTAGATTCAAAGACCCCCAGCTCCTGCTCATCGCCCAATACCTTAACTTCATTGCCTCTGGCTACAATTTTAAGCTTTGGAAAAGCATGCTTTAATATTTCATAATGCTCATTGTTGGTGCCCCAAAGTTGTGCCGGATCTACCGATTCTAGTGTTAGTTTTAATTCGTTCAAAATATTGTTTTTTAGATTGAGGTGTATATTTTGATATAAAAATTGAATATTTGTACGCGATTTGCCGCTTACGCAAGATTAAGAATAAATATTCAATTTTTAATGGCTATTATCACTTTAACAACAGATTTAGGTTCTAAAGATTTCTATCAGGCTGCCTTAAAAGGCAGTATCCTGACGATCTTGCCTACTGCCAATATTGTTGATATTACCCACGATGTTCCTTCTTTTAATATTTCTTATGCCGCATTTGTTCTAAAGAACGCCTATCCCTACTTTCCAAAAGGCACTGTACACCTGGTTGGAATTGATTCTGTTTTCAGTGAAAATACAAAATACGTGGCCATGAAATTCAGGGATCATTATTTTGTAGGCGCAGATAATGGCATTTTCTCTCTCCTGTTTGATGAAAAACCTGAAGAACTTGTAGAGCTCAATATCATGCAGGATCTCAAATATCTCCACTTTCCCCTGGTCGATATTTTTGTTAAAGCCGCGATCCATCTGGCTAAAGGTGGTAAGCTCAAAGACATTGGCGTTCCCACAGAAAACATAGAAGAAAGAATGCTCCTGCACCCTGTTATAGAAAGAGATATCATCAGGGGAAGCGTCATTTATATTGACACCTTTTGCAACGTTATTACAAACATTACCAAAGATCTTTTTACCAAAGTACAGCGCAACCGCGACTTCACTTTATATTTCAGAAAAAGTGAAACCATTACCCAGCTGAGCTGGCATTACAATGAAGTACCCGAAGGTGAAAAGTTGTGCCTGTTTGGCATCAGCAATCACCTGGAAATCGCTATAAACAAGGGAAAAGCAAGCGGTTTGCTAGGACTGCACCTGGGCGATATCTTAAGGGTCGAATTTCATCCCTGATCTGACAAAATTCCAGAAAATAAGCTAAGGCATAAAATTTGCTTAATTCTTAAACAATGAAGAAAATCATTAAACATGCACTTTTATTGGTCCTTATAGCCTTTTCGGCACAAACTTTTGCCCAGACTGACAGTGCGGCATACCAGCTGCAACGCATTAAAATAAATGCCCTGCTCATGCAAAGAAGCGCAAAGTTTGGACAATACGAACAAAGCCTCACGGCAAGGACAGGTATCTTCGGATTTCAGACCAAAGACGACATCAAAAACTCCAATGAGATCCTAAGAGAGATCGCTTTGAACGACAACAACATATTCAGAGAGCTCAAGGTACTTATGGACTATAAAGACGTTCAGGTACAACAGGTACAAAATACAGCCGCCATCAACAATGAGCGCATTCAGAAATATATGCTGGCCATAAAAAAACTTCAGGACAGAAATTATGAATTAAAAGTACAACTCCAGAAACAAATATTAAGGCAAAACATATTCTATTACTTTGGAGGTCTCCTGATCATCATATGTGCCGGCCTGGGGTATATTTTACTAAAGAAAATTAAAGCAGTTCGTAATTAAACCTACAAGGAATTTAGGCTCTACCCAGGTAGATTTAGGCGGCATGACACCATTTGCATCAGCCACATTAATTAATTGCTCTACAGAGGTTGGAAACAAGGTAAAAGCAAGCGCAAATAAACCATTATCTACTTGCTTCTGCAAATCCGAAATGGGCGTTCTTCCTCCTTCAAAGGTGATCCTTGCATCTGTCCTCGGATCATGTATACCCAAAACAGGCTCCAGGATATGATCCTGCAAAATACTAACATCCAGGAGCTCTACCGGATCATCTTCCTTGTAAATTCCCTTTTTAGGCATTAGACGATACCACTGCTGATGTACATACATACCAATTTCATGCAATCTTTCTGGCTTAACCATTGCTTCGGATTTCTCCACAACGAAAGAAAGAGCGATCCTTTCCAGGAGTTCAGCTTCCGTTAAGCTACCCAAATTCCTAACCATACGGTTAAATTCCAGAACCTTAACCTCTTTTGTATTCATGTATACAGAAGTAAAATAATTATACATTTCTGTACCTGTATGTTTATGCTGATTTAGAGCCTTTTTATGAAGCCCCATTTTCGCCATGGAAGCAATCCGGTGATGACCATCTGCAATATACACCGCGGGTATCTGAGCAAAGGCAGACACCAACGCTTCAAGATCCGTCTGATCCATTATAGCCCAAACCTGATGCTCGGTTCTATCCGCAAAAGTGAAATCTAGAATCGGTTTTTGCTGTATTGTTTTTGAAATCACGGCATCTACAACAGCATCCGGGTAATAAGTGATCAGAACAGGATTAGCATCCAGCCCCGTTTGCTGAAGATAGTCTGCAAGCAATCTTTCCCGGCGTTCTACAGTATGTTCATGTTTTTTGATCTTGCCTTCCAGATAATCATTAATATGAGTTAATGTCCAGATACCGGTCTGTACAAGCCCGTCATGAGTTGTGCGATAGACGAATATCGCTGGTTCTCCCTGTCTGACCAGCACTTTCCTTTCCAGGAATACATCCAGGTTTTCACCAATCTTTTTAAAAATTAATTCCTGCCGGGTTCCCCGCAAATAAGGATTTTCCAGTTCAGGATTAATCAGATGTAAAAAGCTGCAGTCATTTTCAGACGCAATCAGCTTAGCTTCCCCGGTGCTGTAATTTTCAAGCGGACGTGTGACCACTTGTTCCTGTAGATCAACTGCAGGAATCAATGCATTAAACGGCTTTATATTTGGCATGTGACGATCAATAACGTATAAAGGAGTCTGTAAATGACTCCTTTATACGTTTAAACTTATTTATTAAAGTGCTCTATGATTAAAGTAGCAAGCTCTGTACCTATCCGCTCCTGCGCTTCATTTGTCGAAGCACCAATATGCGGGGTAAGAGAGATTTTAGGGTGCTGCAAAATGGCCTGCTGAGGCGTAGGTTCGTTATCAAAAACATCCAGTCCTGCAAAAGCAACTTTACCACTGTCTAAAGCTGCAATTAAAGCAGTTTCGTCAATAGTTCCGCCTCTTGAGCAGTTCACAATTCCTACACCTTTTTTCATTTTGCTAAACTCCTCTTCTCCTAAAATTGGTCGGTCAGCAAATGGAGTATGCAAACTGATGAAATCACTTTGACTGATCACTTCTTCCAGCGAAACCGTCTGAACAGGAATATCAACCGAAATGCCTCCCTGAAAGCTTAACGAAATATTTCCGCTAAACGGATACAGATCATAAGCCACCACGTTCATTCCCAATCTCAAACCAATTGCAGCAGTTTCCCTTCCAATACGGCCAAAACCAATCACCCCTAAAGTTTTCCCTTTAAGTTCTATTCCTTTAGCATAAGCCTTTTTCAGGTTGTTGAAATTCGTACCGCCTTCAACAGGCATTTTTCTGTTAGAATCCTGCAAAAATCTGATTCCTGTAAACAGGTGTGCAAAAACAAGCTCAGCAACAGATAATGAAGAAGCTGCCGGTGTATTCACAACCGCAATGCCTTTACTTCTGGCATATTCAACATCAATATTATCCATACCCACTCCACCACGACCAATTAACTTTAGGTTTGGACACTGATCAATAACATCCTGACGGACTTTAGTTGCACTCCTTACAGTTAAACCATCATAATGCTGAAGGGCTTCTATAAGTTTATCCTGAGGCACGGTTTCTGTATCTACTACAAAACCTGCCTGTTCTAATAATGATTTACCAACGGGATCAATCCCGTCGTTCGCTAGTATCTTTGTCATTAATCTATTTATTGGTGTTTTTCTGCAAAAACTTGCATTAATTCAATTAAAGTATGTACACTGGTAATTGGCAAAGCGTTATACATAGATGCCCTGAAACCACCAACACTTCTGTGCCCTTTGATGCCTTCAATACCATTCTCTTCTGCAAATTTCAGGAAAGGTTTTTCCAGTTCAGGATTGTTCATTACAAAACAAACATTCATTCTGGAACGATCCTCAACAGCACAAGTTCCTTTAAATAATGGATTCCTGTCAATCTCTGCATATAAAGCATTTGCTTTAGCAATGTTTTCTTTTTCAATTTCAGCAACACCACCTTTAGACTTTAGCCATCTCAGATTAAGCATCGCTACATATATAGAAAATACCGGCGGTGTATTGTACATAGATCCACCTTCAATATGAACTTTATAATCTAACATAGATGGAATCTTTCTGCCTGATTTGCCCAGAATTTCATCTTTTACAATCACAACAGTCAAACCCGCAGGACCAATATTTTTTTGCGCACCTGCATAGATCAGATCATATTTAGATACATCAATTACCCGGCTCATAATGTCTGAAGACATGTCACAAACTACAGGAACCTTAGTTTCCGGCAGGAAAAACATTTCAGTACCATAGATCGTATTGTTTGAAGTACAGTGAAAATAAGCACTGTCATCAGGAATAGCGAAGTCTTTAGGAATGAACGTATAATTGGCATCTTTTGAAGAAGCCACAACATTTGCTTTACCAAAAGTAGATACTTCTTTAATTGCTTTGTTTGCCCAAACGCCCGAATCCAGGTAACTGGCGGTTTTACCGTCTGGAAGCAAGTTCATTGGAACCATTGCAAACTGCAAACTGGCACCTCCCTGCAAAAACAAAACCGAATAACCTTCTGGTACATTTAACAACTCCTTAACTAATCTTCCGGCCTCTTCCACAACACCTTCAAATTCAGGTGTACGGTGTGAGATTTCCAAAATTGATAGGCCGTCTTTAAAATCTAAAACCGCCCTGGATGCTTGCTTAAATACTTCCTGAGGTAAAATACAGGGGCCTGCGCCAAAATTATGTCTCATGTTTTATACTAATTTTATTGACGGTAAATGTAATAGTTTTATATCAGTAATTGGTTGAAAAACTCAAACTTTAAGTTCATTTTTTTTAACCAAAACCTCTAAAAATAACCACATTATGGCGCAGGAACGCCTATTTAAAGGCAAATAGCCTTTATTCTATAGAAATAATAGTCTTTTAAGCCTGAACGCTGTCTGTTCTGATGTTTTTTAATTCAGAAATCATTTGTTCAGGCGAGTCTGCAGCAAATACTGCATTTCCGGCCACAAAAGCATTTGCGCCTGCCTCTACCAGGCTGGCCAGATTATGTGCACCCACTCCTCCATCCACTTCAATAATCAAATCCGGATTTAAATTTAAAGCCATAGCCCGCAATTCTCTTAATTTATTCAATGTATTTGGAATAAATTTCTGCCCGCCAAAGCCTGGGTTAACCGACATGACCAAAACCAGGTCAAGATCCGGAAGAACTTCTTTCAGCAAACCAACGGGTGTATGCGGATTGATAGCCACGCCCGCCTTACAACCTGCCAGGTGAATAGACTGGATGGTACGATGTAAATGTACACAGGCCTCATAATGCACCGTAATATGTGAAGCACCGGCTTCTGCAAAACGTTCAATATACTGATCCGGATTAACAATCATTAAATGCACATCCAAAGGTTTCTTTGCATGCTTTTTAATCGCCTCCATAACCGGAAAACCAAAAGAGATATTTGGCACGAAAACGCCATCCATTACATCTACATGAAACCAGTCGGCTTCGCTGGCGTTGATCATTTCTATATCCCGCTGAAGATTACCAAAATCTGCAGCAAGTAAAGAAGGTGCTATTAAATGGTTCATAAAGGTAAAGATAATCAAAACCTGTTTTAAACCAAAAAACCCTGCAAAAAGCAGGGTTTTAAATGATATTTCAACAAAAGACTAAGCAGGTTTGTTTTCTGTAGTCTCTGGTTTTGGTGGACGAGGCATTAAAGCTTTTCTGGAAAGCTTCATTTTACCTTGTTTGTCTACATCCAATAACTTAACCGTCACTTTATCACCTTCTTTAAATACACCGTCCATCGTTTCTAAACGTGTCCAGTCAATCTCAGAAATGTGCAGTAAACCATCTTTTCCTGGCATAATTTCCACGAAAGCACCAAACGGCATAATTGATTTTACTTTACCTTCGTAAGTAGCACCAATTTCTGGTTTAGCAGCAATGGCATTGATACGGCCAACAGCAGCATCAATAGCCGCTTTATTATCAGCAAAGATTTCTACAATACCTTTGTTTCCAACCTCCTCAATAGAGATCGTAGCACCGGTTTCTCTCTGCATTTCCTGGATGATTTTACCACCCGGGCCAATTACAGCTCCAATAAATTCTTTATCAATAGTTAAAGAAACAATACGAGGCGCGTGATCTTTATAATCTTCACGAGGCTGCTCAATAGTTTTCTTCATTTCATTCAGAATATGCAAACGGGCTTCATTAGCTTGTTTCAAGGCAGCAGTTAACACTTCCCATTTCAAACCATTGATCTTTAAGTCCATTTGACAAGCAACAATACCTTTTTCAGTACCAGTTACTTTAAAGTCCATATCTCCCAGGTGATCTTCATCTCCTAAGATATCAGAAAGGATGGCATATTTACCAGTTTTCTCATCAGTGATCAATCCCATAGCAATACCCGATACAGGAGCTTTGATTTTAATACCGGCATCCATCAGTGCAAGTGTACCTGCACAAACTGTTGCCATAGATGATGAACCGTTAGACTCCAGGATGTCAGAAACAATACGGATAGTATATGGATTTTCTTCCAGTCCAGGTAATACTTTCTTTAATGAACGCATTGCAAGGTTACCATGTCCAATCTCACGACGGCCAGCACCTCTGTTAGGACGAACCTCACCAGTAGAGAAACCAGGGAAGTTATAGTGCAACAGAAATTTGTTGTAACCATTGATGAAAGCTCCATCAATCATTTGCTCATCATCTTTAGAACCCAGGGTTACTGTAGTTAAAGATTGAGTTTCACCACGTGTAAATACTGCAGAACCGTGAGCAGAAGGTAAATAACCAACTTCACTCCAGATAGGACGTACTGTACGTACATCACGTCCGTCTAAACGCATGCCTTCATCTAAAACCAGATTTCTGATCGCGTCATATTGTACATCATGGAAATACTTCTTGGTTAAGAAACTGGTTACTTCATCAACCTCTTCACCTAAAGTAACTTTAAATTCATCAAGGATAGCTGCAAATTTCTCTCCACGTTCGTGTTTAGAAGTCTGGCTTTTAGCTACAGCATATACTTTATCATAAGTAGCAGCATATACCTGATCTTTTAACTCAGGATTGCTGTCTTCATGAGAATACTCACGCTTAACTGTTTTACCCACCAGTTCAGCCAATTCTTTTTGTGCCTGAACCTGAACGATGATTGCTTTGTGAGCAAATTCAATAGCTTCAACCATTTCGATTTCAGAAATCTCATCAGCTTCACCTTCCACCATCACGATATCTTTTTCAGTACCTGCAACCAGGAAATCAATAGTTGCACGCTCTAAATCACTTACATAAGGGTTGATCACCAATTTGCCATCAATTCTGGCCACACGTACTTCCGAGATTGGTCCGTTAAAAGGAATATCTGAAACTGCGATAGCAGCAGAAGCCGCCAAACCAGCCAAACAATCTGGCATTATATTTTTATCAGACGAGATCAAAGTGATCATCACCTGGGTATCAGAGTGGTAATCTTCAGGGAACATTGGACGCAAAGCACGGTCTACCAAACGAGAGATCAATACCTCGTAATCTGATAATCTTGCTTCGCGACGTAAGAAACCGCCAGGAATACGTCCTGCAGCAGCATACTTCTCCTGATAATCTACTGATAAAGGTAGAAAATCAACACCCGCCTTGGCACCTACCGTAGAAACTACAGTGGCCAATAACATGGTATCGCCCATTCTGACAACGACAGAACCATCTGCCTGTTTAGCTAACTTTCCTGTTTCGATTTCAATTGTTCTTCCGTCACCCAGATCGAACGATTTTTTTATTACATTCATTTAAAACTTGTTGTGGTGTGTTTTCCTCTTTCTACACACCGGATTTATGTGGTTATTTTATTTTTAAAGTAAAAAAGCCATCCCTACAGAATGGCTTTTAATGATATAAGTACTTTTATTTAATGATATCTCTAAGCTGTAAAGCCTTGATGATAGCACGATAGCGCTCAATATCTTTTTTGAATAGATATGCCAAAATACCACGGCGTTTACCTACCAGTTTTTGAAGAGCCAGCTGAGTAGAAAAATCCTTACGGTTTTTCTTTAAGTGCTCTGTTAAATGCGCAATACGATACGTAAATAACGCTACCTGACCTTCTGCAGAACCAGTATTGGTTTCTACTTCGCCGTGTTGTTTAAAGATTTCGGCTTTCTTTTCTTTACTTAAATACATTTCTTGAATGATACTAAAGTGTTTATAAATTAATTAATTGGACGCAAAGATAGTGTAAGTTTTGATGATAAGCAATAATAACTCATTCATTTCTGTTACTTTTGCAAAAAAGATTTTTCATGGAAAAGACCGGCTACAGCATATTTGAAAGCGAACTGAAAGTGAGACCCGATGACATCGATATGTTTAACCACGTGCACAACAGCAAGTATTTTGACTATGTACTGGCCGCAAGGTACGAACAAATGGAAAAATTCTACAAAATGCCCATGGAAGACTTTCTCAAGAGCGGCTATGGCTGGGTCGTAAAAACAGCTTATGTAGATTTCAAACGCCCTTTAATCCTGGGAGATGTGATTGCCATCCGTACCGGAATTTTAACCATCAACGAAAAAGGCTGCCGGGTACAATTCGAAATAGAGAACAAACGCACCAAAAAGATCGCTTCCGATGGCTGGTTCGACTATGTTATGATTGACATCAGTACCGGCAGAGGCTGTAAAGTCAGTGAAGAAATGATCAAAACCTATAGCCTTTAATACCAATACAGCTGCAATCAGAATATTTTTAGCCATTAAAAAAAAATATTTTTGCAATTCAATTCCAATATCGCCATATTTGTTATCTAACAAAACCGCAAAACAATGAAGGTATTTGCAGTCCGTTTGAGGTTCTAAAACCGAGGACTCCCCTTTTCCGATAAAACATCGTTCAGCATTTCCTGCTGACAGCGGTTTATATATTTCACATTTTTTCCCTTTTTTATGCCAGAACATCAAACAGCTGCCCAAAGCAAGCTATTCAGAATATTTACACTTTTAAAACAAGCCCTTAAAGGCGAAGAATTAGATTATACCCAGGGAAGCATCAGAAGGGCCCTGCTCCTACTCGCCATCCCCATGATGCTGGAAATGGCCATGGAATCCATTTTTGCCCTGGTAGACCTTTATTTTGTAGGCCACCTGCACAACAGCAGCCATGCCATCCAAACCGTTGGTCTTACAGAATCTGTACTCACTATTATTTATTCCCTCGCCATCGGGATGAGTATGGCCGCCACCGCAGTAGTAGCCAGAAGGATTGGAGAAAAGGACCCCGCTGCTGCAGCAAAGGCAGGTATGCAGGCCCTGATTATCGCCATAGCCGTCAACATTGTGATCAGTATAACAGGATTTATCTTTGCTACAGACCTGCTGCTTTTCATGGGCGCATCAGCAGAAACCGCCAGACAAGGCACCCCTTTTATGCAAATCATGATGAGCGGAAGTATAGTGATCATGCTCTTGTTCCTGATCAACGGAATTTTCAGAGGAGCCGGAAATGCAGCAATAGCTATGAAAAGTTTATGGCTGGCCAACCTTTCCAATATTGTCCTTTGCCCTATCCTGATCAATGGTCTGGGTCCTGTTCCAGCCTTTGGGCTTACCGGGGCAGCTATGGCCACTACTATTGGCCGTGGTATTGGCGTATTGTACCAGATCTACCATTTAACCGGAGGAAAAAGTGCCCTTAAAATCAAGCTTTCTTATTTCAAACCACACTGGGAACAAATAAAGGCGTTGTTAAAAATAGCAACTCCTGGTATCTTCCAGTTTGTAATCGCATCCTGCAGCTGGATCTTCCTGGCGCAGCTGGTGGCTACCACCGGAGGAGACCACGGTTCAGCAGGATA
>NZ_DATMRL010000290.1:0-14097 GCF_035566355.1 Pedobacter sp. | reverse complement strand
CTGGGAGAAAACTCGGTTCTGGATGATTTAAAATTCAGGGCTTCTTATGGACAACTGGGGGATGATAAAATTGATCTGGATCCCTTTGCTTATCTTCCAGGTTACAACTATAATGCGGGAACCGTTATCCTGGACGGGAAGACCATTACGACTTCAAGGGATAAAGGCCCGATTGTAAACAACCTGACCTGGTTTAAAAGCCGTATCACAGATATTGGAGCAGATTTCTCTCTCTTTAAAACGAAACTAACGGGTACGTTTGATTACTTCTATAGGAAACGTACTGGTCTTAGAGGTACTAAGAATGATATTTTGGTGCCTGCTGAATTGGGTTATAACCTTTCGGATGAGAATGTAAACAGTGATGCGCAATATGGCGGGGAGTTTTCGCTGAACTATCAGAATAAAATAGGGGAGTTTGGATATACCGTTGGTGGAAACTTTTCTTTGTCAAGAAGCAAATTCCTGGAATCTTACAAGCCACGTTTCAACAACTCTCTGGATCAATACAGGAATTCAATAGAAAACCGCTATAACAATATTTTCTGGGGCTATGAGGTGACCGGGCAGTTTAAGAGTGTGGATGAGATCAACAATTACAAAGTGAATATTGATGGTAAAGGAAATAGCACTTTGTTGCCAGGGGATTTAATTTATAAGGACCAGAATGGTGATGGTGTAATTGATGGTTATGATGAAAGGCCTATTGGTTATACCACAACTGGCCAGCCGAATATTATGTTTGGCTTTAGTATTGGTCTGAGCTACAAAAATTTTGATTTCTCTGCAGATTTTTCTGGTGGGTCTTTGTATTCCTGGAACCAGAACTATGAACAGCGCTGGGCATTTCAAAATACGGGTGCTTTATTGCAGAGTTTTGCAGATGACAGCTGGCACCGGACCGATCCTTATGATTTGAATAGTCCTTGGATGGCGGGTAAATATCCTGCTTTACGTTTCAATGAAGGCGGACATAGCAATTACAATAGAAACTCTACTTTTTGGTTGCACAATGTGCGTTATCTGAGGGCCAGGACAATTGAGTTTGGTTATACCTTGCCTAAGCGATGGCTGGAGAAAATCAAGGTTCAGAATGCGAGGGTTTACCTGAACGGTTATAATTTGTTTTCTATCGATAACCTGAAAAGTTTTGGGGTTGACCCGGAAATTGCAGATGATAATGGTTTGCAGTATCCGCAAAACAAGTTTTTTAATATAGGGATCAAATTAGCGCTCTAATCATCCAATCGATCAAAATAAGATTTACGTTATGAAAAATATAAGATATGCCTGGTTTGCCATCGTCCTGCTGACTTTTGGACAATCCTGTAAAAAAGATTCTGAATATTTAAATAAGCAACCAACCAATACGCTTAGTGTAGAGGCCACCTGGAAGGATCCGAATCTGGTTCTTTCTGTGATTGGCGACCTTTATGACCGTTATCCGGATTTCCAGACCATTGAATCCTGGTGGGAATTTACGGATTTCGATGAAGCTTTTGCTTCCAACGGTGGAGATTATGGACGTCATCAGAATGCTGAATTTGGTTATGACAACTGGAACTGGTGGGATTATGGGTACATCAGGGATCTGAATGTGTTTTTAAAAAGAGGCCAGGAAGCGACAGCTTTGAGTGAGGCGGATAAGAACCGTTTTATTGCCGAAGCTCGTTTTATCAGGGCGGGTGTGTATTTTGAGCTGGTTAAAAGAATGGGTGGTGTTCCTTTGATTACGGAACCTATGGAGTATAACTACAGTGGTGATCCGACTTATCTTCAGCATGCCCGTGCTAAAGAATCTGAGATCTATGATTTTGTAATCAGTGAGCTGGAGGCGGTTAAAAATATGCTTCCAAATTCGGCAAGTACGCAAAGCCGGGCTACTAAGGGGGCAGCATTGGCTATGGAATCAAGAGCAGCTTTATATGCGGCGTCTATTGCCAAATATGGTGTGTCTACCGGACAAGTGACTTTACCAGGCGGAGAGGTAGGTATTCCTGCATCTATGGCGACGGCTTATTACCAGAAATCTTTGCAGGCGGCTAAAGAAATCATCAGCGATGGACAGTATTCTTTATATAAGAAGAACCCAAATTTGTCTGATAATTTTTCGAGCCTTTTTACAGATAAGGCCAATAATCCGGAGGTGATCTTTGCTAAAGATTTTAAGCTGAAGACCAATAAGGTACATGGGTATACGATTAATAACCAACCCCGGTCTTCTGCTGAAGAACAGCAGGGTGGGCGTTTGAACCCTTCTTTGAACTTGGTGCAGTCTTTTGAAAAATTAGACAATACTTATGCTTCTTTGGCAAGTGTGGATGCTTCGGGAAACCCGGTGTACTATACTGGGATTACGGATATTTTTGCGGGAAGGGACGCGAGGCTGGCGGGTACGGTGATTCTTCCGGGTACACAGTTTAAGAATAAAACGGTGGATATCTGGGCGGGTTATATGTTGGCCAATGGAACGATCATCACCGGAGATAATTTTGGACAGACCAAGAAGGATGTGCTTCCTGGTAAACCTGGAACGGTACAGGTGGTTGGCGCTGATGGACCTATTGATGGATTGGAGTTTAGTGCGCAGTCTGGTTTTTATGTGCGTAAGTATTTGGATCCGGCTACGGGTTCTGGTCAGATTGGTACCCGTAGTGAGGTTTGGTGGATCAGGTACCGATATGCGGAAGTGTTGTTGAATGCTGCTGAAGCTTCTTTTGCCCTGGGGGATGCTCAGGGGGCTGCAGATTATTTGAAGCCTGTTCGGGACAGGGCTGGTTTGACCACGCCATTGACTGCGGGGGATATGAGTTTGGATCGTTTGGTTCATGAACGTAGGGTAGAACTGGCTTTTGAAGGGCATGAGCTCTGGGATATGAAAAGGTGGAGACTTGCGGATAAGGCTTGGAACGGAAATGCGATGTCTGTTGCTGATTTTACCAATGCGACCAATATTGGGGTTGCCGCCAGAACGAATACGCAGGTGTTTGGTTTATGGCCTTATAAATATTATAATCCGGGAGATGCGAATGATGGTAAGTATGTGTTTAAAGTGGTCAAACCAAGTAAGGTTACTGCGGCACACCGCTTTCGTTTGGGGAATTACTATTCATTGATCAATCAGGATATCATCAACAGAAATCCGAAAATTGTTAAAAATCCTAATCAATAAGTTTAAAGATACAGATATGAGACCTAGATTTTATTTTTTAACTGCGACGTTGCTGGTGCTCTTTTTGGGTTCTTGCAAGAAAGATAATTACGATGCGCCGGCTACAGATTTTAATGGCAGGATTGTTTATAAAGGGGAAGCGATTAATGTTCAGTACGGGAATGTTTATTTTGAATTGTGGCAGCCGGGTTTTGGAAAGAGTGGTGCTATTAATGTGAATATTGATCAGGAAGGGCATTATTCTGCGAAATTGTTTGATGGGAATTATAAGCTGGTGTTTTCTGCGAATCAGGGACCGTTTCTCTGGCCAAAGAATTCGAAGGGGGCGCAGGATACGGTGGCGGTGAATATGAGTGGGAGTAAGACGATGGATATAGAAGTGATGCCTTATTATATGGTGCGGAATAGTGTTTTTACGGCGGCTTCTGGCAAGGTGAATGCGAGTTGTAAGCTGGAAAAGATTATTACTGATGGCAATGCAAAGGATATTGAAAGGGCGGTGCTGTATATTAATAAGACGCAGTTTGTTGATGGGAGTAACAATATAGCTAATCAGGAATTGACGGGTGCTGCGCTTGCGGATTTGAATAATTTGAGTTTTTCGGTTGCTGTTCCGACGATTGTTCCGACGCAGAATTATGTTTTTGCACGGATTGGGGTTAAGATCAGCGGGGTGGAGGATATGATTTTTTCTCCACTGCAGAAGGTTCAGTTTTAATTGGGGATGTAGTTTAGATTGAGTGTTTTTTTTGCCGCCCTGGTTTGGACCGGGGCGGTTTTTTTATAGTAGTTGGTGGTTCTTTAATAATCCACTGTCTATTAATTTTGCGAAATGTTTGGTCCCAGGTACTTTTTTCAGGGAATCGAGATGCCGGAGGTGATGAATATCTGTTCCTATGAAATCGATATAGTCTTTGTCGATGAGTTTTTGTGCAATGACATTAATCCTTTCGCCATAGTGAGGGGTTAAGGACATGGCGTTTACTTGAAATTCGACGCCCATTTCTTTCAGGCGTTTATAGTAATCGAATTGTTTGTGGAAGAAAAGGTAACGTTCCGGGTGGGCCAGAATGATCTGATAGCCTTTAATGCCCAGATCAAAAATTTGTTCTTCTAGGGTATGGGGTCGTGATATTTGACTGAATTCTATGAGTAGACGATTACCGGGCATAGGCATCACTGCTCCTGCTTCGACCTGGTTTAGGAATTGCTCGTCCAGATAGTATTCAGAGGAGAGGTTGAACTGTATACCTTCAGGTAGTTTTCCGTCTAATAATGCATGGCCCGCTTGCAAAGTGTCCTTTGTATTGGGATGAATGTCTTGTAAGGTATGGGGGGTAGTGATGAGGTGGTTGAAGCCTAGTTCTTTTAAACCTGTAATGAGTTGTATACTATCTTGTACGTCTTTTGCTCCATCGTCTACACCAGGAACCAGGTGAGAGTGCATGTCAATTCCGATGGCGGAAAAGTCTGAATGGGCAGGTTTACGTTTGAAAAATAGCATCTTATTCTGTTTTTGTTATTTAATTAATCTAAAGGCAAGGTAGTTAATTTTTTCAAAACCCCGAAAAGTTTTACTTTAAGTGTAGCTAGGTTTTATTTTTGTGGTGGTTATTTAAGGAATTTGACATTTTTTGAAAATTTAGAAGTCCTGAATAAATATATGGTACGCAAATTGGCATTGTAATTGTTTAGAGGGATAGCGTAACAAAAATGTAGTTAAATTGTTTCCGTTGATTTAATATTATCTTTGGGAAATTTTAAC
Organism: Pedobacter sp.; assembly: GCF_035566355.1. Classification (GTDB taxonomy): domain Bacteria; phylum Bacteroidota; class Bacteroidia; order Sphingobacteriales; family Sphingobacteriaceae; genus Pedobacter. The sequence goes on along the minus strand of NZ_DATMRL010000290.1, from coordinate 9,160 downwards.
TAAAAGCGACTTAATAAGCCTATGAAACAGATATTATACTTGTCTATTGTTGTTGTCCTATTTTTTAGCTCCTGCGGGGTGCCTTATAAACAAGTGCCCTATTTTCAAGATTTAAAGGACAGTGGGAATGTTCAGGAACAGATTATGAATTTAGCGCCTTTGAAAATTCAGAAGGATGACATATTAGCGATAACAGTTAGCAGCTTAAATCCAGAGGCCTCTGCTATCTTTAATATGGGTAATACTACATCTACAAATCCGAATGTTCCCTCTACTCCAGCTTCCGTTAGTCCTTTGATTACTGCAAATGGCTTTTTGGTTGATAGTAATGGAGACATTCAATTGCCCTTAATAGGCTCTGTAAGAGTTAATGGATTGACTACAACATCTGCAAGAGAACTAATTCAAAGCAAATTAGGTACTTATCTAAAGGAACCTGTTGTTAGCTTACGCTTGGTGAATTTTAAGGTTTCTGTTCTCGGAGACGTAGCAAAACCTGGTGTATTTCCTGTTCAAACTGAGAGAATATCCTTACCAGAAGCCTTAAGCCTTTCGGGAGATTTGAATATTACTGCGATGAGAAAGAACGTTTTGCTGATTAGGGAGAATCAGGGAAAGCGAGAATTCATTAGATTGGATTTGAATAAAAAAGAAATATTTAACTCACCGTATTATTATTTGCAAAATAATGATGTTCTATATGTTCAGCCTAGTAATGCAAAATATGCGAGTGTTGATTCATCTTATAGGAATATAGGGCTTATTGTTTCGGTTCTTTCTGTAATAGCCTTAGTGATCACCAGATTATAATTGTGAATTAGATTTATGAATATAGATACAACTTCTAACAGTACCCAAACAAAAGCTAAGGAACAGGAAAATATAAATGAAATTATAAATAAATATTTGTATCACTGGCCAGTATTTGTACTAGGTCTATTATTTACTTTATGTTTAGCTTTCATTTATTTACGTTATACCAAACCTGTTTATGAGATTAATAGTACACTCTTAATTAAAGATGAGAAAAAAGGGATGCCTACAGATGATATCTTGAGCCAACTAGATATCTTTGGTGGTGCCAAGGTTGTAGAAAATGAGTTGGAAATAATTCAGTCAAAAACCCTGATGTCTGAGGTTGTGAAAAGACTCAACTTGAATGTTGAATTAAAAGCTGAAGGAAGGGTTGTTAACACAGATATGTATGAAAAAAGTCCGGTTATCATTCAAACGCTGGATATAAATGAGAGAATCTTTGGTAATGAATTAAAGCTTAGATTTTTGGATGATAACAAATATGTTATCGAAGACACCAAAAGTAAGGTGAAGGTTATTGGTGTTTTAAATCAATTCCAACGAAATAATCTTGGTATATATATAATAAGAAAAACGCCGTATTTCCAGGAATGGAAACATGAAGTGTTTTCGCTTTCTTTTGCTAATCCAATGCGGGTCGTTAATGATCTTTTAGCTCGGTTAAGCGTTTCTGTAACATCTAAGCAATCCACCGTTTTAAAGCTAACATTTCAAAATACAGTTCCCCAAAAGGGAAAGGATATTTTAAATACCTTAATTGATGTTTACAATGGTGCTGCCTTGGCGGATAAAAATAAAGAAACACAAAGTACCATAAAATTTATAGATGAAAGGTTGAAACTGATTAGTGGGGAGTTAACAGATGTTGAAAAGGATGTAGAGGGATTTAAGAGTAGTCAAGGATTAACAGATATTAGTAGCGAGGCTTCTCTATTTCTTGATAATGTTAAGGCAAATGACATTAAGTTAAATGAGGTTAATCTTAAGCTCAATGTTATTAAGGATATGGACCGACATTTAAATTCAGGGAACTTAGATGATAAATTACCTATTACAATTGGTTTAGACGACCCGGTGCTTCAGGCACAATTGGAGGCTTTAAGTAAACTTCAATTAGAACGAGAAAGATTGTTAGCCACGACCCAAAGCACAAATCCTATTTTACAGCCTATCACAAGTCAGATAGAAACGTCTAGAAATGGCATTCGGGCAATTATTAAAAATATTGAGGAGAGTTTATTAAGTGCTAAAAAATCACTTTCACAGAATAACTCTAAATTTGAAGGGTCAATTAAGAAGATTCCGGGGCAAGAAAGGCAATTTATTAGTATTAAGAGACAGCAGACGATTAAAGAAAGTCTTTACCTATATCTCTTGCAGAAAAAAGAAGAATCTGCTTTGTCGTATGCCTCAGCTGTTGCAGATAGTCGAGTTGTGGATAATGCATTTGTCACAATAGATCCAATTAAACCTAAAAAGCCTCTTACTTATATTGTGGCATTAGCCTTTGGATTATTTCTTCCTATTGCGTATATATATGGTAAGGATTTAATAAATAATAAAGTTACGAAAATCTCAGACCTAACTCAGAGATCAAATGTCCCTTTGTTGGGAGAAATTGTTTATAATGAAAGCCTAGAACCTATTGTAGTAACACCGGAAAGTAGAAAAGCGATTGCGGAACAATTCAGGGCGATTCGAACTAATATGCAATTCGTTCATGGGAAGAAAAAAGATGATTTAGGGAATGTTACTTTGTTTACTTCGAGCATGTCTGGTGAAGGAAAAAGCTTTGTCGCTTCAAATATCGCCGCAGCTTTTGCAATTAGCGGCCGTAGAACCATATTGTTGGAGTTGGATCTCCGAAAACCTAAAGTTAGTAAGTATCTGAAATTGACAAATAAGTTAGGACTTAGTAACTATTTGATAGGTAAAGCTAATAATGAAGAAATTATTCAACCATCAGGAATACATGATAATTTGTTTGTTATTGGTTCTGGACCTGTACCACCTAATCCATCAGAGTTGTTAATTCAAGATTCAATTGTTGATCTGATTGATTATTTGAAGAAAAATTACGATGAGATTTTGATAGATAGTCCACCGATTGGTCTTGTTACTGATGCTCAAATTTTGTCAAGACTAGCTTCAGCAACAATCTACTTAGTTAGACAAGGGGTTACTTTCAAATGGCAATTGGATAAATTGGAAGAACTTTATTTGGAGAATAAGTTCCCTAAATTGAATGCAATCTTGAACGGGATACAAATCGGTGGATCATACGGCTATGGTTATGGTTATGGGTATGGTTATGGGTATTATTCAGATGATATAAAACACAATAAAATATCCTTTAAGTCTTTCTTTAAGGATTTAGTTAAACGATTTTAATAATTAATCATGCAGTTAAACGTTAATAATTCAAAGATTGCCATAATTGGTCTAGGGTATGTTGGATTACCATTGGCCATTGAGTTCGGGAAAAAATACGACGTATTAGGATTTGATATAAATACTCTTAGAGTTGCCGAACTCAATAGAGCAGAAGACCGGACTCAAGAAGCTAATTTGGAAGATCTTAATGCTGTTATTCAGCTAAGAAAGGAAGCGAAATCAAAGATTGGGTTGGCTTTTTCCTCAGATAAAGGGGATTTAAAAAAATATAATACATTTATCGTAACTGTTCCTACTCCTATTGATCAATTTAAATCACCTGATTTAAGACCACTGATCAAAGCTTCTGAGATGTTGGGTGCCATATTAAAATCAGGAGATATTGTAATCTACGAATCAACAGTATATCCTGGGTGTACTGAGGAAGAATGTGTTCCCATACTGGAAAAGGTATCCGGACTGAAATTTAATAAAGACTTCTTTGCAGGGTATTCTCCAGAGAGAATAAACCCAGGAGATAAAATTAATACTCTTACTAAAATCAAGAAAGTTACATCTGGCTCTACGCCTGAAATAGCCAATCGTGTCGACGATTTATATTCATCAATAATAACCGCTGGTACCCATAAGGCTCCTAGTATAAAGGTTGCAGAGGCTTCTAAGGCTATCGAGAATGCTCAAAGAGATGTAAACATTTCTTTTGTAAATGAACTTGCCTTAATTTTTGATCGCATTGGAATTGATACAAATGACGTAATTGAAGCCGCTGGAACTAAGTGGAATTTTTTAAAATATCAACCCGGCCTTGTAGGAGGACATTGCATCGGTGTCGATCCTTATTATTTGGCTCATAAAGCGCAGGCTTTAGGCTATCATCCCCAAGTTATTCTATCGGGACGTAGAGTAAATGATAACATGGGCCCTTTCGTAGCAGATAAGGTAGTGAAATTGATGATTCAAAAGGATCATAAAATAAAAGGATCAAGAGCGTTAATTATGGGAGTTACTTTTAAGGAAAATTGCCCTGATGTTCGCAATACGCGAGTTGTTGATATTTTTCATGAACTAGTTCAATTTGGACTATGTGTTGATATTTATGATCCTTGGGCAGATGCATCAGAAGTTAAGCATGAATACAATATTGATATTCTAAATAAGCTTGATGATTCAGTTATATATGATGCCGTTATAGTTGCAGTAGCCCACAATGAATTTCTGAAATTTGATTATAAGAAAATTAAACGAAATAATGGGGTGATTTTCGATACTAAAGCATGCTTAGATAGGGCTCTTGTTGATGGTCGGTTATAGTTTTTATTATGAATTGTATCGAAAGAGTAGACTGGGATTCTAATTTTTTTGGTTTCGAAATAGGAAGAATTACTATTGACGATCTGAATGGTTTTAACTACAAGGACTTCAAGAATGAGTCTGAAAAGTATCGCTTGGTGTATGTTCTTTCGAAGGATAATTTAAACTTAAATAATCTAACACTGGTTGACAATAAGGTAGTATTTCATCGCGAAAATATATCTAATATTAATAGATTGTCATTTACTGAAAACATGGTTCTTTTTGATGAGCGAAAACATGACGTTGATCAATTGGTATCGTTAGCCCTAGAAAGTGGAGTATATTCAAGATTTTATCTAGATAAGAATTTTAAAAATGGCGAATACAGAAAATTATATACCGAATGGATCTTAAAGTCAATAAATGGTGAGCTTGCATTCAATATTTTAATAGCGAATGAGAAAAGCAAGATTTTAGGATTTACAACTATAGTGAAGAAGAATGAAATTTTAGCTGATATAGGTCTCGTTGCCGTACACAAAGATGCCAGAGGTAGAGGGATTGGTATGGGGCTAATAAATAAAACAATTGAAATTGCTCGAGAGAGTAATTTTAAAGAAATTCAAGTTGTTACTCAAATGGATAATATTCCCGCGAGAAAATTATATACAAATGCAAATTTTGTAATTAAAGATAATATTAACATTTATCATTTTTGGAACTTATGATCCCCTTCAATAAACCTTATTTAACAGGAAAAGAGACACATTACATTTACGATGCTGTAAACGCTGGAAAACTATCCGGTAATGGAAAATACACACAACGTTGTCAGGAGTTTTTCAAGGAAAGGTATGGCTTTGGTAAGTGTTTAATGACTACATCTTGTACTGATGCGTTGGAAATGGCTGCGATTTTAATCAATATAGAGCCAGGTGACGAAGTAATTATGCCTTCCTTTACGTTTGTTTCAACAGCGAATGCGTTTGTATTAAGAGGAGCTAAAATTGTTTTTGCTGACAGCAGAGCGGATCATCCAGGTATAGATGAGTCTAGTCTCGAATCTCTTATCACAGCAAAAACAAAAGCAATTGTTCCAGTACATTATGCTGGAGTTGCATGTGACATGGATAAAATAATGGACCTTGCAGAAAAACATAATCTATTTGTTATAGAAGATGCAGCACAGGCAATTGATAGCTACTATACTGGAAAAGATGGGGTAAGGAGGGCATTGGGATCAATTGGGCACTTGGCTGCATTTTCATTTCATGAAACGAAAAATATTATTTCTGGTGAGGGAGGAATGTTAGCTATTAATGATGAACAATTTGAAAAGAGAGCAGAAATCATATGGGAGAAAGGAACAAATCGTTCTGCATTTTTCAGAGGAGAGACAGATAAATATGGTTGGGTAGATGTAGGTTCTTCATTCTTGCCATCTGAACTCATTACAGCATTTCTATGGGCACAATTAGAAAATCTTGATAACATCCAAGTGAAAAGAAAAGATATTTGGCATGCTTATTCGGATAAACTAAAAAATTTGAGTAATATATCTTTTCCTATTGTACCAGACTTCTCAACAAATAATGCTCATATGTTTTATTTGGTTTGTGAAAATATTGACGATCGAACTAATCTTATAAAGTATTTAAGGGACAATGAAATATTATCGGTCTTTCATTATTTGTCGTTACATAAATCACCCTTCTTTGTCGAAAAGCATGACGGACGAGAATTGAAAAATTCAGATAATTTTACTGATCGGCTGCTTAGGTTACCTATGTTTTATGAATTGACTGATAGTGATCTCGATAAGATCACATCCTTGATTCAAAAATTTTATTCGTTTTGAAGCTCCATTTGATGCAAGATGAGAAAGTTATCAATAATACAATCGATAACTTTGAAAAGGTTTTTCCTAGAGAGAATAAATATATTATAATATTGTCTGCCGGTCAGGAAGAGCCCAAATATGTGACGAAGCAGGAGAATGTATATTTTTTACATTATAGCTCTAGTATCTTTTGGAGTGTAATTGGCGATCTAAAATCTTACTCACATGTTTTTTTTCACTCAATGTGGAGAGATGCAGATCAATGTTTGGAAAGAATAGCCCATGATAACATTTATTGGTTTGTATGGGGAGCTGATTTATATGAAGTATTAGAAACAAGAGGTTATCAGTTATATTCTGATTCTAAAAAGGCTATGAAATTTAGAGCTAGAGGTATACCCGTTTTCTTATTTAATTTAATATTAAAATATAGAAGAAAGCATGTATATAAGAGAATTAAGCTATTAAGTAAGATAAAATATCTTGTTACTGATTTCGAACAGGAATATCAGTTATTAGTGTCACATTTTCCTGAAGCTAATCATTTAAAACGTAAATCTTTTTTCTATTATCCTATTGATACTTTGCTAAATCAAGAATTATTGGACAGCGAATGTAAGGGTATGAATTTTTTTGTAGGAAACTCTTCTAGTTTGCATTCAAATCATGCAGCAATTTTTGAAACACTTCAGAATGTTGAATTATCAAACAGAAAGATATTTACTCCTTTAAGTTACGGGGATTCCAGATACAGAGATTATATTTCTGAAATTGGTTATAACTTATTACCAAATAATTTTTTCCCTATAACGGAATTTGTTCCTCTTGAAGTTTACTACCAACAGTTTTTATCCGCTAATTTTTTTATATATGGGAATTATAGACAATGTGCTTTGGGTAATATTGTGATGGCCTTATATTTTGGAGCTAAAGTTTTCTTATATGAGTGTAATCCATTGTATGATTTTTTTATATCGTTAGGGATTAAAATTTTCAGCATTGAGAAGTTAGATCAGAATAGTATAGATTATCCGTTGTCACTTGTGGATAGAGAAATTAATAAAAGAATTATGCTTGAGAAGTATAATTCTAGGAGTCAGTATTTACTAATACAAGAAATTTAATAATATGTCAGATTTAAAGAGTTCTGCAATATCAAGTTTAAAGTGGACTACACTGAGTGCGGTGATCTCTATGCTGGCAAAAGTAGGTCAGATTGCAATTCTTGCTAGGTTTCTTACTAAAGCTGATTTTGGGCTTGTTGCAATAGCGCTTTTATTTATTGCTTTTACGGATATCTTTTTAGACTTTGGACTCTCATCCGCTGTCTTATATAAATTGGATATTTCAGAGAATGAATATAGTTCCCTGTTTTGGCTGAATATCATCACGGGAGTTATTTTATACTTAGCAGTCGCATTGACGTCGCCGCTAATAGCGGATTATTATCATGAATCCAGATTAATCTATATTATACCGGTACTTTCATTAACAATAATTTTTTCGTCACTTTCCAGACTTCAAAGGACAATTCAACAGAAAAAATTACATTTTCGTTTTATATCGATGATGGAGATAATAGGATCTATTATCCTATTTATATCATCGGTTATTTTTGCAATTGCTGGTTATGGAGTAAATAGTTTAATATATTCTACTGTTGCGTATTCTGTTTTTATAGCTGTTGTATACTTGTTTAAGGCTATTTTTGAAGAAAAGAACATAAAACTTCATTTTAAAATTAATGATATTAAGCCTTTTTTAAGAATAGGCCTATATCAGTTAGGAAGCTCTACACTAGATTTTTTTAGCTCTCAAATGGATGTTCTTGTAATTAGTTCCTGTTATTCGATAGAAGTATTGGGTGCATATTCTTTATTAAAGCAATTAGCCCAGCGTGTTTATGGGTTCATTAATCCGATTATAACAAAGGTTCTAACACCTACGCTATCAAAACTTCAAAAAGATAAGGATGAGGTGAAATTGAGGTATTTGCAAGTGGTGGAGTTTTTATCTTTCATTAATTTCCCTATATATTTTTTAATGTCTTTTGCTTCTCCATTTATAATAGGAATTTTATATGGACATCAATATGTTGAATATTCACTTCTGCTTTCAATATTGTGCGTATTTTACTCTATTTTAAGCATTGGGAATCCAGTAGGTTCACTGCAGATAGCTTTAGGAAGAACCGATGTCGGCTTCTATTGGACTATTTATAGGGTAATTGGAAACTTTATAATATTATATTTAGGATCATTCTTTAATATTTATGTCTGTGTTTCATTTTTGGCCTTGTTTACGATTTTTAATATTTGGCCGAGCGTTCTATTGCTTTTTAAAAAGCTAATCGATATTAGTGTAAGCGAGTATTTATCAGTTCAATATAGAGCTTTTCTTATATCGCTTAGTTTATTTCCATTATATTTTCTTCAAAAGTATTTTACTAACAATATAATAGGCGTTGTTAGTATTAGCTTCTTGTTTCTATGCGGGTATGTCATTTTGAGTTATTTCTTTAATCCAAAATTGTTAAATCAACTTATTGGTCAGCTTAAGAAATTTAAATTAAATCAAATTTTGAAATAGTAATGGTTTATTTCTTGATCATAATTATTCTTTTGGTGCCCATAATCAATTATGATCTTTGGGGTGCAGATTCAGGAAAGGCATTTATGTCTAGACTGGTGCTGTTTGTACTTATTATATTAGCTGGATTCAGATTTAGAGTTGGATCTGATACTATGGTATATATGAAGGAGTACGAGAATATCTTGTCCCTTGACCGAATAGGATTAAAATATTTATTTCAGTTCC
>NZ_DATMRL010000289.1:0-2648 GCF_035566355.1 Pedobacter sp. | reverse complement strand
CTGGATGAGAAATTTGGAAGCAGCCTGAACAGTAAAGGCTATAAAGTTCTGAATCCTAAAGTAGGTCTGATCTACGGTGATGGGATGTATTTGGAAAGATATGTGCGTACACTTGACCGTCTGAAAGAAATGGGCTATGCAGCCAGCAATCTGGTGATCGGCGTGGGTGGGATTTTAAGGAACCACAGCAGGGATACCTTAGGTTTTGCCATCAAAGCGACCTATGTTGAAGTGAATGGGGAGCCAAGGGAAATTGAAAAAGATCCGATTACAGACCAGAAAAAGAAATCTCATAAAGGTTTGCTTAGTCTGCAGAAAGTAGAAGACCAGTACATCACCAAAGATCAGTGTACTGTGGCTGAGGAGGCTGATTCTTTACTGCAGGTGGTGTATAAAGATGGTCAGTTGGTTAAAGAAACCAGTTTGTCTGAGATCAGAAAATTAGTTAAAGCTCAGGAAGCTGTTTTGGTGACAGAACAATAAAGCGAATTGAGTATAATTTAACTTTCTGCTTGTTTCCTGATTAGTTCAAGGGTTGGACCCCAGTACAGTTCCAGGTGTTTGCGAATCACCTGATCAGGGAAGTTGCTGATGGTAAGATCTAGCCTGGTTTTTTGATCTTGTGGTATCAGGTTGAATTCCAGAATGCAGTGACTTTCCGCTATGTTGGGTAAATTGGAGAGAGAGCTTAAGAAACTATAACTGAGTTTGGTATTTGGCTCAAAGGCCAGGATATTACCAGAGTTACTGAATGGAATGCCATGCAGGTCTCCACTCATGATTATGGGGCTGCCGACTTTCCAGTCTGTTTGTATTTCAATAGGGGTATCGTGTGTCCATTGCTGGATGAGAGAAGACGTAGTAAGTGTATCCCAAACTGCAGGTGTTGTAGCATTTATCAGGACGGTTTTTCGTATGATTTCCATAGCTGGTATTTTAAGAAACTATAGCAGTAATCATGGCGGGTGTTATCCCGAATTTTTCCTTAAAAGATGAATAGAAATGGGAAAGATTTTCGAAGCCCAGATCCAGGTAAATGTCTGTAGGTTTCCGTTGTTTTTTCTCAATGAGGTAATACGCTTCAGAAAGCCTCTTTTCTTTCAGCCATTTGCGTGGAGAACTGTTAAATATTTTCTGAAAATCCCGCTTAAAACTAGCCAGGCTTCGCCCGGTTAGTTTTGCAAAGTTTTCAATCGGTACATTGTACCGGTAGTTCTTTAACATAAACTCCTCAAGGTCGATTTTAAAGGGCTCCGAAAAATCAAATAGAAATATTTTGAGTTCAGGATTGGTCTCCAGCAGCAAAGTGAGTACCTCATTTACTTTTATGGTTTCCATTTGTGCACTTACCAGCTTTGCTTGTTCCAGATATGGCACTAAGGATTGGAAAAAACCGTCCAGAAAAGGATTGGAATCCAACAATATATTGGGCACTCCGTTATACTTTTTATCCAGAGCATAATGGTGGTCGATGCCAAATTTCCTCAATCTTTCGGCGTTCAGCATGACAGAAAGCGACCGATATTCCTTGTTCTTAGCCGGATATTTAAATGCTTTAGCCAGCTGATGCCGGTGCGAGATCAACAATTGCCCTTCTTTAAGGATGATCACCCCATTCTGATGATCAATATGTGTTTCTCCCGAAATCTGATAGGATACCACATGCTCAGAAACAAACTGTTCATTACCTAATGCCTTGTCAAAATAACAAGAGTAGAGAAAAGCATTTCCAAAGTTAAGGTCGTCCATATTCATTGCTAAGACTTTTTAATTGTTCGTGGTAAATGGTGTTACGTGCATCAGTATTGCTGTCTACAGCCATCAGGAATACCGCCAGTAGCCCAATCGTAATTCCTATCGCGCGCCAGTTAGGTGAAGATAAAAATAATATCATCAGTCCGGACACAACTAATAAAACCGGCAGCACTTTGAACACCGTTGCCAGGTCTTTTTGGGATTTGGTGGTACGTTGTAGTTCCTGATGTACAAAAGAAACAGGATTGCTAACGCATGCCTGTTCAAATTGCGAAATTCTTGGTTTGTTGGCTAAGAATAATCCGGCACCAACGGCAACCAGGAATAAACCAGAAACAACCAAAGGCCAGACAAATGCCTTTGCCATGGTTGTTTTACCCCAATACCAAAAGCCAAATGCCGACACGATTACAATAATACTGAACAGCCAAACCATTTTGGCCGAAAAGACTTCGGCCTTAGCCCAGTCTGTACTCAATTTAAGGATCTCCATATTTATGTTGTTTTGCTTGAAGGTATAATGGTTATACCGCTGCTGCTTCCTGTTATTAAAATTGTTTTCCTAATGTTAATATACGTTATTTATGATAACAAATTTCCTTTCTTTCTCCTGTTTTAAGTTTTCTCCAAGGCTCAGTTTTTATTTGCTGTACAGCTCATTTTTTGCTTTTCCTACAGTATGTGTTTTCTTGCAGATGAGCTTTTGGGCAACTAAAAGTTGAGCTGTGAAGAAAATTAACCATGATTTTTACTGTTGACATTTGTAATCTAAAATCAACATAAAATGAATACGAACATTTCAGGAAAGGTCATAGTGATTACAGGAGCCAGCAGCGGTATTGGTTTGGCTACAGCTAAAAAATTAAGTGAACAAGGTGCTATCGTTAGTCTAG
>NZ_DATMRL010000288.1:0-9833 GCF_035566355.1 Pedobacter sp. | reverse complement strand
CATACCTATGATCACTGGGGTGGATGGTACACAGAATGGCCACGGATCAGAGAGGTAGGTAATGGTAAAATGTTAATGGATATGCATGCCATGATGTATGATTTTCCAAAAACTTTCTCCAGGGCGAACAGCGGTGGCATTAAACCAATAAACAGCCATTTACGCTATATACCCGATTTTTGTAATTGGAACAACCAGCTGGTCATCGCTACGGATGAGACTACTGTTTTAGAAAATCCTATGGCTGGAAGGGCGCAATCCAATCTCTGGTTTGGCCAATGGAATGATTTGACAACATGGGGAGGTGCCACTGGCTGGGGAGGTCCCTGGGATAAGGATGATGTAAAAGCAGGTGTGCCATCGGATCCGTTTTTGGTAAATGGCTTTGATCAAAAAATACTGCACCTTGCGCAAACATCCGATAAAGCGGTTTCGTTTACCATCCAAATAGACAGAACGGGTCATAATCAATGGGAAGACTATAAAACCATCAGTGTACCTGCTAATGGTTACCGGTATTTGGTATTTCCGGATCAATTTCTGGCCACTTGGGTGCGTTTTAAGACAGATGCAGATTGTAAAGCAACTGCTTTTTTCCACTTTACAGGGAAAATGCAGGAGAGGCAAGATCCAATGTTCAGCACACTTGCTGCAATTGAGGACAAAGGTGAGTTCAATGCCAGCTTAATACGTCCTGCTAATTTTAATAAGAATCTGCAGGTGTTCAATATCAATAGTAAAAAATATAGCGAAGTTGACGAGAAGCTGGCCGCAATCACAAATACTGCAGACAGCACTTCACAAATGATGCGTTTGTTGAGCTTTAAAAAGAGTTATACCATGGATGATGCTTCGGTCATTATAAAAGACAACACGGGGACATTCCGCTTGCCTAAAACCTCAGAGCTATATGAAACTTTCCAATACAGGGACAAACGTGAGCTAGAGTCAGAGCGGTTTATGCTCAACATTCAGGGCACTTTTTACGAAGTTGGTCGCGAAGCCGGCTTTCTGGCCATGCGTCCCATTACTACACATCACAAAAAAATCATCGATTTTTGTACATGGCGCGGATTACTGGTGCTTAGTGGTACCACGAAAAACGCAACTCCAGACGGCCATTACTTTGGGAATCAAACCAACGGCTTATGGTACGGAGGGATTGATGATCTGTGGAAAATGGGCAAGCCTGCCGGGCAGGGTGGAGTCTGGAAAAACGCCAGTGTAAAAGCAAAGGATCCGTCACTTCCTTATTTAATGACGGGCTACGATCAGAAAAAGGTAGCGATCACCACAGATAAAGATGCCAGTATTACGCTGGAAGTTGATTTCGATTTAGCGGGTTTTCATGTCTATAAAACCTTTTTCGTTAAAGCCGGGAAAACCCTCAATTACGAGTTTCCTAAAGGATTTAGTGCCCACTGGGTAAGGGCAGTTTCAGATCAGGATTGTAAGGCAACAGTTTGGTTTACTTACCAGTAAATAGAACGCTGAAAAGAAAACAGGGGCAGTCCATATGCAGACTGCCCCTGTTAAGGTTATGGCATTGGCTGGTACAAAGTTTACTGCAAAGTCGTCTTTACAGTGCTGCTTACCCCATTAATAGTTAAAGTGATGTTTAGTGCTCCGGTAGTATAGTTATTTCCGGTATTTTCTTTAATGCTTATTTGCGGTGCTTTATCACCTGTGTAAGGATAAAGCACACTTACAAATTGTTGTGTTTTATCGTTGCTTTTCTGCTTTTCAAACACGAGAGCAGGTCTTTTGAGTTCTTTTTGGTAGGCGTAGGATACCTTTCCATCCTCTTCACGAAGGGTAATTTTGTCTGTGTTTAAGGATTGAATCAACAAGTTGTTTCCATCTGCATAAGTGGTGTACACTTTCTGCCCGGTTTGATCAAATACAGGTTTACTGTCTTCTTTCAGTTGAAAATGAACGCCCAGGTTTCCGGTGGCTTTGCCAATGGCTTTATCCAGGATTAAAAAATATTTCTGATCAATGAACAGCACACTGCGCTGGTGGTTCAAATCAGTGTAACTTGGGTTGGTATAGGTCAGTATATCGAGGTTTTTACTGGTTTCCCATTTGTTGAGTTGTGCTTTGGTGATCACCATGTTCTCATTGTTGAGTGTAAGTGTACTGTGTACTCTGGTTTGCCTGTACCAGTTTCTCATTTTTGTGATTTCGGCGTCTCCGCTGTATACAAAACATCCGGCATCTGGTGTAAAATTGCGCCCGTTTATCCACAGTTCGAAAGTGCCGTTATCTGGCTGTGCATGAAACTCTCCCGGAGGGCTTGCTTTTAAGATCATGATGGTAGCTTTCTCTGTCCATCCGTTTCTAAAGGTATAAAAGCCGGCGGTGGTCAGTCCTTTGGATAAAAAGTCAGGTGTTTTCCCTTCTTTTCCATCGGTAGCAAAATACCTGATGGCATCGTTGTTAGGAAAGGCGCTTAACCAGGATTGGAATTGCTGCATTCTAAATCTTTTTTCGGCCAGCCACGAGTCGCCAAACATAGGTTGATTATAGTTGGGGAAAGTAATACTGACAAAAGCCATGACCATTTTTTCTACCGTTTGTTTATAGCTTGCAGGAAACTCATTTTCTACCTGTGCTTTTTGCGCTGTTCTGTAAGCTTTTAAAAAGATGTCGATGGAACTGGCATGATAAACAGGCGATAGCTCGAATTGTACGCCATCCGGATAGACTTGTTTTTTTATTTCTGCATTCAGTACTTCTATGCCACTTTTACGCCATGCAGCAGCATCATTAAATTCAGGGAAAGAAGCCCCTGCAAATAATTCTCTCTGGGCTTCAAAGAGGCGATGGTTGCCCTCCGTAGCGTAATGTGTCGGGATATACTGTGCCTGTTCGTGGTAACTGTTTAAGAAGAACATCAGAAATTCAGGTGTTACTTCAGGTGAATTTACAAAAATAGAAAAGGTGGGTACCAGGCTTTGTAACCTGTCCGACACTTCCAGAGGTCTCCATGCAAACCGGTCGTTGTCTGCCGATAGGCCGAAAGGATTTTTCTTTGCCCAGTCGGCAAATTGAAGCATCCATTCCTTTGTATATTTCTCGTTTTTGGTGCTGCGATAGGCCAATGCCAGCGATTGCCACCATTTTACCCGGTGCAGCTGCCAGCGTACCTCATTGTCTTTTACAGGCCATAGCTGCCAGTTTATGTCTTTACCATAGTCAAAAAAGCCATAACCTTTCTGTGGTTGAAATTTGTGAAGCAGAGCGCTGTCTGCAGCAGCCCTGTTGGACGGATCGAGCGGACTGTCCAGATCAACGGTTTTTTCTGCATTGCTGAAATCTGGCGCTTTCTGCTTGTCTTTTTTGCGGTAATAATTCAGCAGTTCTTGTGCGGCTTCGTCGTATTTGGATGTGAGACAGGCACTTTTTACTTTTTCTAATCCGGGATAGTTGAGGTTGATAGCAGCAAAACTTTCCTTAGCAATTGGATGTTGCTGTGCCAGTACCTTAGAAAGGGATAATATGGCCAGTAAAAGGCCTGTTATTGTTCTTTTCATCTATTTTGCATTTATTGTAAGGGAAGTTTGATAATCCTGATGTTGTCGTGGTACGCAATGCGTGTAAGACCTTCCTGAGTTCCATATACCCCCCATTTGATGTATCCCAGGTTTCCGATACTTACGTTCCCGGCAAAAGTGCGATAGTTTGTCTTTTCGTCTACCAGCACATAATCACTTTGTCCAGGGAGTTTCATATAGGTTCTCATATACCCGGTAGGGCCATCTGCCCATAAAACATCAACCCTGAAATCGAGCCATTGGTTTACATAAGGCCGCAAATCAGGTATAATATCTTTTATAGAGGAGGAACCTTCATAGCGCAAGCGCATTGCGTTCCTTGCTGTGCGGAACTGAAGTGGAACGCCGGAACCGCTGGTTGAATTACCGGATACTTTTAGCTGAAAGACATTGGTTTCATAGGTTGGCCCGGAAACCCAGGATGTCCAGTCTCTCAACAGGACGCTAAACTCGTACCGGCGTTCATCTCCGGGAAAAAACCGGGCAGAGGGTATTGATATGGCATCGCTCTCGCTTCTGAAGGATCCGTCCGAAAAATAAGTAGAGTCGCCATAAACAATTTTATGAGCAATAGCATAGTTACTGCCATTTCCGGCAGGATTAATTAGGTAAGCGGCGTCGGCTGCGGTGGCATGGGTGGCCGTTATACCTGTGATACCGGAGCTGAAGGTGCCATTTTCATAGTTTACATTCAAGATGGTATCACCGTTATTAAAGGTTAAATTTTGAACATTAGTCAATTCTTTTTTGGTTAAATTAGCATTTGGTGACTGTTTTTGGTTCGCTAATACATTTTCTTCTTTGCTGCATGCGGTTGTTAAAAATAACAAGGCAAAGGTCACATACTTTTGCAAATTAATTGGTGTTTTCTTCATGGCGGTTTTTAGGTTAGTGATTTATTTTTTTTATCTCTGCATACCTTTTTAAAGCTTCCAGGTAATAATAATCAGCATAATCCAGTGGCGTATCTATTTCTGAATTATACAAAAATGCGCCTACACTGTGTTTCAAAAGAAAATAATGATTTTCTCCTGGTTTGGCCAAATAAGCATCGGAAGAAAGCGATTTTAAAATCTGCTCTGCATAATCAACATATTTTTCTCCGTTTTTGACCTGCTTGCTTAAATCAAGCAAAGCGGAGGCGATAACTGCTGCAGCAGAGGCATCCCTTGGGGCACGTTCTTCAGTGTCCAATGCATTGTGCACATCGTAATCCCATACCGGTATTTTATCTTTTGGTGTACGCGGATGGTTCATAATAAAGGCGGCAATATGCTCGGCCTGTGCTAAAAACTTAGGGTCTTTGCTGTTTTCGTAACACATGGTATAACCGTATAAGCCCCAGGCCTGGCCGCGTGCCCAGGCCGATTCATCAGTTAAACCCTGGTGTGTGGCTTTGCGCAATACCTTACCGGTTGCGGGATCGTAATCTACCACATGATAAGAGCTATAGTCTTTCCTGTAGTGGTTTTTCATGGTTGTTGTGGCATGTGTATTAGCTGCCACAGCATAATCTGGGTTTTTAAATTCTTTAGCTCCCCAATATAAATATTCCAGGTTCATCATGTTATCTATGATTACAGGATAATGCCACCAGGAGAAATCCCATGATTTAATGACACCGATTTTTGGATTAAAACGGTTGTAAAGGTGTTTGGCTCCATCGGCAAGAACAGGTAGATACGTTTTATCTCCTGTTATACGGTAGGCATTGCCATAAGAACAGTAGAGCATAAAGCCCATGTCATGTGTATTGGTGATGTGACGGACAGAATCAAGCGCCAATGTGAATTTTTTAGCTTCTTCGGCCAGATGTTGATCTCCTGTAAGTTCATATCCGTACCACAAACTGCCTGGGAAAAAGCCTGTGGTCCAATCTGTTAATCCGGCAGTTCTTACGGTTCCGTTCGGATTAACCGAGCGCGGGTTTTGACCAGGCTGATAAGTTTGTGCAGCTTTATTCAACTGAAATGAAATGACCTCAGTTGTTTTTTTGAACCAGTTTAATGGCGGGTCGTCTTGTGTTGGCGCAGCGTAACAGTTTAAAGCGATGGTGGCTGCTACCACTACTAAGCAAAATGCTTTTTTCATAGTGTTTGGATTTGAATCTTAGATATTAATTTGTATTTGTTTTGTAAAGTGAAATTAGAGTAGTTAAAAATGAAACACTTTTAATATCCACCAGAAATATTTTGAAATTGGTTAAACGCAAATTGAGCCTCACATTTTAAAATATCAGACTTCTCCGTTTTGAAAGGGTTAAAAAGCCCTTTAGTGGCGATTTATCATAGAAAAACACTTTTTTAAACAGTCCATTCATCAAATTTGATAGCATTTTAAACAAATTTGAAACTCAAATTGCACCGCCTTGCGTTAAATTCGTTTCTTCAAATCAACCAAATTATAAACCAGATAACGATAGGTACTCTACCTAACAACCAACCATGTCCTTAACCAACCAACTTGTAAGAAAATGAAAAGAACCCTATTGATCTTATTCTTGCTGACCACATCAACCTTGCTTTTTTCACAGGAAATTATTACCGTGAAAGGTGTAGTAAGAGATGGCACAAAACAAGCCATGCCCGGGGTTTCCATTTATGAAAAGGGAACTCAAAACGCGGTGGTATCCTCCAGCAATGGTACCTACCAAATCAAAGTAAAAGCAAATGCTACGCTGACTTTTTCCTATCTGGGAACAAAATCTGTAGAGCGGCAGGTCAACAACAGAACGACTATTGATGTCCAGTTGGTAGATGATGCCAATAACCTGAACGAGGTTGTGGTGACCGGCTACGGGCAAACGGTTGCGCGTAAGGACCTGACAGGTTCTGTCTCTTCTATAAGGGGTGAGGAATTGGCCAAAGTACCAGTACAAAACATAGCACAGGCCTTACAGGGCCGTATTGCAGGTATGCAGGTCACTATGGGGAGTGGAGATCCAGGCTCGGCACCCTCTATTAAAATCAGGGGAGGTACCTCTATAACACAGAGCAATGAACCTTTATACGTAGTGGATGGGGTACCGCAAACAGAAGGCCTGGCATTTCTGGATCCAACAGATGTAGAATCTATTGATGTATTGAAGGATGCATCTGCAACGGCTATTTATGGGGCCCGTGGGGCCAATGGCGTTGTTTTGGTGACAACCAAAAAAATAAAGAGTGGAAAAACAACTATTAATTATGATGGATATGTGGGGGCTAAAACGATTACCCGTTATTTGCCGGTTTTAGATCCGTATCAATATGTACAGTATGCATATGAAAACGCGTTGCCAAATGTGGGCAGAATGGCAACCTTCTTGAATACCTATGGTTCTTTTGATTCTTTGCAAACCCGGTACGCAAACCGACCAGGAATTGATTGGCAAAAAGAAGTTTTTGATAAAACCGCTATAAGTCAATACCATAAAATAGGTATCAACGGGGGGTCGAACGAAATCAAGTACAACCTTTTCTATTCCAAAAGTAAAAATGATGGTATTTTACTGAACAGTGGGTCCAATAAAGACATTGCCAAACTCTCCGTAGTAAACAATATTGGTAAGGATGTGACCGTAACCGGTATCGTAAATTATTCTGATCAGTTTATATATGGTACAGGAGGTACGCAAACTGGTGGAAATGCCCGCTTAAGCTTTTTGCAAACCTTGCTGCAATACCGGCCGATAAATGGAAAAAACAACAACGATCTGGATTTGATTGATGATACGATAGATCCTTTAGATAACCAGGGCAATCCGGCATTTCAAAGTCCGTTGATCTCGCTTAATTCCAGGAAGATAGAACAATCGATAAAAAATTTAAATGCCAGCGCAACCATCAGGTACAATTTTCTGAAAAATTTATCCTATAACGGATTGGTGAGCTTTAGTAGTCAAACCAACAAAATAAAAACGTTTATCGATGCCACCAATATCCAGGCCATCCGTTCCGGCGGACCAAATGGTGGTATAAGTGATGCTTTAACACAACGCCTATCTTACAACAACGTCATTACCTATGCCAACACTTTTGGAAAAGAGCATAAAATGGATGTATCGATAGGGCAGGAGTATATTTATAATTACGGAGAAAACTTTTCGGCCAGTGCGGCTGGCTTCCCAGTTGTTAACAATGGTTTTGATAACCTTGGGGCCGGAACCATTGCCAATTTCCCCACTTCATATGCAGAAGACGATAAACTTTTGTCCTTTTTCGCCAGAGCAAATTATTCGTATAAAGGTAGATATCTGTTAAGCGCATCGATCAGAAGAGATGGCTCGTCAAAGTTCGGTGAGGAAAATGTTTTTGGATACTTCCCATCTGCTGCCTTGGCCTGGAAAATCAATGAAGAAGCTTTTATGAAACAATTCAGCGCGGTCTCGGATCTGAAACTCCGTGTAAGTTATGGTAGCTCGGGCAACAACCGTATTGCGAATTATGCCGCCCTGGGTACCTATGTAACCGGTAACTATCCGCTCAGTAACCAGGTGATCAGTGCAGTGTATCAGGCAAATTTAGCCAATCCTTTCCTGAAATGGGAAACAGTAGTGCAGAAGAATATTGGTTTGGATCTGGGCTTATTTAAGCAAAGAATTATGCTGACTACGGAATTATACGACAACCGGTCTAAAGATTTGTTGTACAACACCAGAATACCGGCAAGTTCTGGTTTTGGTACCCAACTTCAGAATATAGGCGAAACTTCCAGCAAGGGGATAGAATTTACCTTGAATACCGTAAACATCAGAAACAGTGAATTTTTATGGAACACGAATTTCAATATTGCATTTAATAAAAGCAAAGTGCTTAAATTGAGTAATGAGGAAAACTCCTTGTTAACCAGCAGTTACAATACTTCATTTAACGACTATATCCTTAAAGTAGGACAGCCCGTTGGAATGATGTATGGTTATATCAGCGATGGGCTTTATCAGGTCAATGACTTTAATTACAATTCAACAACCGGCACCTATGTGTTGAAACCAGGTGTGGTAAACAGTGGTAATGCGCCTCAGCCTGGTTATGCGAAATATAAAGACATCGGCGGGCCCAATGGTGTGCCGGATGGTTTAATCAATGATCAGGACCGCACCATTATCGGAAATGCAAATCCGAAGTTTACCGGAGGTATCAACAATACATTCAGTTATAAAGGAATTGATTTAAGCGTATTTCTTGATTTTACCTATGGTAATGATATTTACAATGCCAATGTACAGAACAACCTCGTTATCTCCGGAGATTTCAACAGCAATTTAGCCTTTCAGGCCAACAGATGGACAAATGTAGGTGCTTCCGGGCAACTGGTTACCGATCCTGCAGAACTTGAAGCCTTAAACAAGGGTAAAAATACGGTTGCTTCCATTGGAGGTACAACGGCGGGAAGATTGACCAGTTTTGCTATAGAAGATGGTTCTTTTTTAAGAATCAACAATATCAGTTTGGGATACACCTTACCTAAAAAATGGCTGAGTAAAGTGAAAATTGCAAATGCCCGTATCTACGTTACTGCTTATAATTTGCATGTATTTACCAAATACTCTGGTTACGATCCGGAAGTCAGTGTAACAAATAATCCTTTAACCCCTGGTGTAGATTTTAGCGCCTATCCAAGAGGAAAATCTTTTGTTGCCGGTTTAAATCTATCGCTATAAAAAAATATAAAAATGAGAACAAAGCATATATATATAAGAAAAATGGCCTTTGCAGGTTTAATAATGCTTACGCCATTCATTTCATGCAAAAAAGCTGTTGAAACCACACCTTATTCATCATTTACTACAGCTAATTTCTTTCAGTCTGTTGGTGAAGCTTATTCGGCTACTCTGGGTGTTTATGAGGTAATGAAAAATCCCAGTACCTATGCCTGGTATATCCCATTGGTTTATGATGCAGATACCGATGTAGAGTTTTTAAGCCCGGGAGCCACCTCCAACGATTTCAGAGAAGTTTCCCACTATTACTATCTGGCTGGAAATTCATTGTTCTTTAGTACATGGAGTGCATTGTATAGTGGTATAGACCGCGCCAACGTTGTGATTGAGCGCATTCCGAAAATGGACGTGTACAGCAGTGGAACAGCTGCACAAAAGACAGATTTGAACCGTATGCTGGGTGAAGCCAAATTTCTCCGGGGATTTTACTATTCAGAACTGATCAGGCTTTGGGGTGATGTGCCTTTTAAAACCAAAAGTTCTGTAACCGGAGATGATTTGAGACTGCCATTAACAGACCGTGCTGCCATTTATGATCAGATCATTAAAGACATGCAGGAGGCCATTGAAGTGTT
>NZ_DATMRL010000287.1:0-9914 GCF_035566355.1 Pedobacter sp. | reverse complement strand
CATAGTTGGTCGTTGAACCAGGTGCTTTTTGATAACCGTAAGTACCCTGAAAGCTCAGTCCTTTAATTAATTTAAGAGTAACAGCACCCGTCACATTTATTGCTAGGTTATTTGTTTTGGAAAAACCGTCATTGATTTCATCCAGTGGGTTATAATCCAGGTTGATACGGCTTCTTGTCTGGTAATCCGCCCTCGTTTCAGGCGACAGCCCCTGAGCCCAGTTCATATTCAAGTTATTTCCCTGGCCATCCTGGAAAAGTTGGTAAGGAACAAACTGGTTGCTGATATCGGGCTCCTTTATAGAATTTCTTAACGTATTGTTTAAGGAAGTATATAGCGAAACTTTCAGCTTTTGACTAATATTCATTTCCTGGTTTAAATTGATCCGGAAACTCCGTTCAGACTGACCCGGCCTGTTACCTATCACATCTGTATTTGAAAACGAGCTGTAATAGGTATAGTTCTGCATCCCGCCCGAAAGGGATAAGGTATGACTTGTGGTAAGCGCATTCCGGTACAGCAGATCTCTGATCTGCGACATATTGTTTATCGAGGCAAGGCTGTCCAGGCTTTTATTTGCCTGCGCCGCGGTTATTTTGCCGGCATTTTGATTGTACAGAATCTGCTCATGCGGTATGATCACGGCACTACCCAGGGTGAAATAGGGAAATAGCGTGGGGTTAAATGTTTCCCTGGCTACCTGTATGTACTGCTGGCTGTTGACCATCTTGCCGTAGCCAAAATCGGGCCTGCCCATAAAATTAACAAAGCCACTGTAACTGATCTTCATTTTTTCGTCCTTATTCCCGTTTTTTGTGGTCACCACAATAACCCCGTTGGCAGCCCTGGCACCCCAGATGGCGGTGGCGGCCGCGTCTTTAAGCACGGTAATGTCAGCGATGTCGTCCGGATTAATCGTACTGAAATCATTAATAGGCAAACCATTTACGACATACAATGGGTCTGTTGACAATGTGACACTGCTTTGACCCCTGATAATGCTTTTCTGCGTAGAGTTGCCATTGCCCAGCCGCCCATTAGCATTGCTGTTCAATACGCCTTTAGGACCGGGGATGACCGTCAGACCTGGCACCAGGCCATCGAGGCGCGAAATAACATCCATTGTGCCGATGCGCGCCGCAAAAGTTTCCATATCCGGTTTTGCGAAGGAACCCGTGGCCCGTTCCTTACTTAAATTCTGATACCCTGTTGATACTGTAACCTCGCTAAGCTTGTTGCTGGAAAGCCTGAGTTTAATATCGAAACTATTCTTCCCCATGATAGCGACCGAATCTGTTTGGTATCCGATATAGGAAACAATCATGATCCCGTCGGCCGGAACGGTTGCGAAACTGAAATTGCCCTGGTCGTCAGCCATAAAACGGATGGCTGTGCTACTAATGGTGATGCTAGCTCCAGGCAATGCTTCGCCCTTTTCACCAACTACTGAGCCCTTTATAGGAATTACCTGGACCGCTTTTTGGGGCGTACTGGATTGACTGGGTTGCGGTGTATCAGAACCTTTCCGAATAATAATTACATTTTTGTTAATGGTGTAAGTAACCGGCTGGTTTTTAAACGTTTCCTGAAGAGCTGTCTGAAGTGTGACATTTTTCAGATTGACATTAACGGGCTTGCAGCCTTCCAATGTCTTTCCATTATACAAAATCCGATAACCTGATTTTTCTTTGATTTGTTGCAGGACACTTTCCATTGTGGCGTTTTTCGCAGATATGGTTATATTTTGTGCAAAAACGGGGGCAGCTGCAAATAATAAAAGGATTACAAGAATGAGCTTTATTCTTTGACCGAAGTGGTGATTCAGTTTGTGCTCAGCCCATATTTTTTTCGATAATCCGCTGTTTATATATGACGGACTTTCTTTTTGCAGATATGGGCATACCCGCTCTGCATAATGTGAGTAAAGTTTGTACATTTGAATAATGATGGTTTAGTTGAAGATTGGATCGCATCCTTTTTTGATTATACTTTGCAGTCATATCCGAATTCCAATGACCGTTGGTTTTCGGATTTTTTATGCAACGCATCTAGATTGGTTAAGTCTATTTCATCACAATTATTCTCCTTTCTTTTTTAGGTCCGTTACTATTAACTATTGAAAATTTCACAGTTCCGGTAAGTGCGAGGGCATCCAGTACATCTGAGGCGCTGGACCATTTCGATACCGATCCGAAGAAAAGTTCTTTCTTGAGTGATTCATCTTTATATTCTACTTCTGTATCGTACCATCTGGAAACTTTACGCATGATGCTCTCCAGGGATTCACCTGAAAAGACAAACTCCCCATTCTTCCAGTCTAAAACTTCGTCCAAGTTAACCTTTTTAAGTGTCTGTAGTGCTCCCCCATTTTTACTGATCGCCTGTTGACCAGGTATTAATATGGCCCTGCGATTAAGATTGTTTTCTACTTTCACTGAGCCTTGCAACAGTGTTGTCCAGGTGGCGGGTTCATCGGCATAGGCCTTAACATTGAAATGTGTTCCTAATACCTCAACAGCCTGTCCCTTAGTCAGCACTCTAAATGGCTTCTTCTTATTGTGAGCCACTTCAAAATAGGCTTCACCTATTAAAACTACCTGACGGGAGTTTTGATTAAACTGCTGTGGAAATTTTAAAGATGATGCCGCGTTGAGCCAAACCTTGGTTCCGTCGGCTAATGTAATTTGATAGTTACCACCTTTAGGAGTGGTAACTGTATTTATGAGCTCATGATCTTCTTTTTTCAAACCAGGGATATAACTCAACTGACCATTCCTGTTTTTTTGAACAGTCACATCTTCCTGTTCCAGAATTTTACCGTTGGTAGCTGTTTCCAGATTGATTGTTCTACCGCTTGCCAATGTTAACACGGCTTTATTGCTTCCTGGATTAAAATCATTTTTCGCAGTATTATTGGTTGCTACATTTTTCCTTGTCCATACTGTTTTATAGAAATATAACCCTGTAGAAAGAGCCATTAAAATAGTAGCTGCAATTGAGATCTTAATCCAAAGACTAGTATTTCGCTTTGGTGAATATTCAGCTTCAAGATTAAGCCAAATTTCTTCCAGGTCCAGCTCTATCTGGCTGTGCGGAATATCTGACTGAAATTTAGCTTGTTCACTATACCAGCTTTCTAATAGCGCACGTTCCTGATCGGAAATTGATCCGGATTGATACCGGTTTAACACCTCTTTAATTTGCTCTTTTTTCATTGCCGACAAGCTAAGTTTTCTGCTAATTATAACTTAGATACATATCTCGGGCTGAACAGGTAGATAAAAATGAAAAAAAAATTAATGTCCGATCAAAAAGACAATGTAGGCTACCAAACCAAGCTTTGTTCTAAGTATTTTTAAGGCGTTAGTAATCTGTTTAGATACTGTCTGTTCCGAAATTGAAAGCTGATCTGCAATTTCTTTATGGCTTAGATTTACCTTTCTGCTCATTTCAAAAATCTCACGCATTTTTGGAGGTAAGTTGGCAATTTCCCTTTCTATGATAAATCTTAACTCATGTTCTCGAATCAAGTGGTCCGTTTCGCAAACACCTTCATCAAAAAATATTTGAATAGAAGTTATATAAGTTGACTCAATCTTTTTTCTGGAAATATAACGGAAAATCAGATTTCTGATGGAAGTATACATATATTGTGATAAGTTTACTTTGAAAGTAAGCTCTTCGTGTTTGGTCCATAACACACTAAAAAATTGCTGTACGACGTCCTTTGCTTCTTCCCTATCCTTTAAAATTTTAAAGGCATGAATGTACAACAAGCCTTTATACCGATTATAGATCTCAGTAAATGCCACCCGGTCTCCAGACTTCAAGAGATCGGCCAGGGCTGCATCAGAAAATTTACTATATGTATCCACTATTGGTTGATTATTAAATCGGTATGCTAATAAACAGAATATAATCATGAATTTACACAAAAAACCGAAATAAAATCAAACAAAAAGAGCGTTAATTTATTTCCTCCGAAAATCAATCACTCCATCGAACGTACAGCAACATTGCCCTGCAATGACTCTCCGTCCAAAGGTCTACCCCCTTTAATGGCCCCTTCAACCATCTTCCCTGTACATCTTTAGTTGCACGTTCGGTTACCGTTTCTATTAATTTTTTTATACCAGCCTGTTCATTATCTCTTTCCTCGGCAAGTAATTCTGCAACATTGATTTCGCCATGAATACGTTTAACAGTTTCGTAAACATCAAAAGCATAAGCTTTAGTGAGTTCAACATCTTTTCTATGCGCAATATCCGCAGTATGTCCGGAAATGAAGGCATCAAAATCATAGGCCAAAATCCGATCGAAGGAATTGAGGTAAACAAACATGTTCCCTGTTATGTCAAAATCGAGTAAAGGTACCCACCCTGGTGCAATCATGTCAACAGCCATGATGATCTTTTCATTTGGTAAGAAAATGACCAGATCTCCCTCTGGAGAATGGAATTCGTCGCGTTTTAAATGTATTATACGGTTACCAATTTCCAAGATTGTTTCCTTTACAAAGGTTTGAGTAGGTTCAAGTCTTCGGCCATCTTTCTTTGCGCTGATAAAATCGGCAACGTCTTTTTCAGCAATAATATTCAAGCCTTTTCTATGGAGTAAATGGCTCCCAGCAATATGATCTGAATGACCGTGCGAGTAAATTAAAGTTGTAATATCTTCATTTGTGACTTCAGCAACGGCCTTATCAATAAATTCAACCAAGGGTTCAGGTGCATCAATTAAGACGACTCCAATACCAGTAGTCATAAACATGGATTGATAGTTTCCATTAGTTAACAAAAAGACTCCTTCTTTGATCTCCCGAACTAAAAATCCATCAACGAGAGTTGTTATGTTCTCTGGAACAACATGAGTACAATGCTTGCAACTGTCTCCGGTATGATTGTGGTGGCCTTTGCTAATTTTTAATAGATTTTCCATAATAAGTTAAAGAATAAATATGTACTGTATAAAACTACCTTTCAGAACTTAGAAATATCTTGATGTTTAATAAGAAATAGGATTGATATTAATCAAATATTTGGTCCTCCTTAGCGATCTTTATTGAATTTAAAGTTAAAGGCCAAACCTTCGTGATTGATTAACTTAAATTCTGCATCAAGTTGATCACTCATAGTTTTGATCAGATAAAATCCTAATGAATTGCTTTTTTTTAAATCAAAACCGATCGGCAATCCTTGCCCGTTGTCAGAAATGCTTAGTATAAGGTTATTTTCTAGATCATAATCAAGTTCAATATTTATTTCCCCTACCGATTGACCTGAAAATGCATGCTTTATTGAATTTGTAATGGCTTCATTTAAAATAAGTCCTATTGGAACAGCCTTCGTCACATCCATTTTTACAGAAATTGACTTTATCTTGAATTCAATATTATCATTATTCATTAGTGATTCTTTAAGATACCGAACAATATCTCTTATGATAATCTGGATATCGATACATTGAAAATCTTCTTTTTGATGCAATCTTTGGTGTATGAGTGATATTGCTCTAACTCTATTCTGACTATTTTTTATAGCGGTAAATGCGATCGGATCTTCCAGATATTTAGATTGGAAATCCAAAAGACTTATAATGATCTGTAGGTTATTCTTTACTCTATGGTGGACTTCTTTTGCAAGCCATTCTTTTTCTATGATTAATCTACTCTGCCGATCAGTAAGATCTCTAAGTATAATATTTTGCTCTGCTATTTCTCCCTTATGTTTTTCTATTTGGTTATTGTTATTCTGTTGAGCATGGTACGCCTGGATGCAGATAATGAGAAGTACAATCAATATAAATGCGGCTATAACCATGGTTATTTTTTTAATCCTTACACAGGTAAAAGTCGCGCATCAAACATCAATTATTCTTGACATTTGACAAATAATGATATTGATCTTTATCAAAGAGAGAGCCTACCTATTAATTGTTATTTAATGAAGTTTGCTTACGTACACGACTTAGGGTTTCTGGAGTAATTCCTAAAAAAGAAGCGAGCATACTTTGAGGTATACGTTTGACAAAAGCGGGATAGTTTTGCATGAGATGCTGGAATTTTTCTTCAGCAGTATAGCTAATTATAGCCTGGATTCTTTCCTGCGCAGCATTATAATGCCTTTCGTCCAATATGCGACTCAACTTTTCAAATGACGGCGAATGCGCCCTAAGCTCAAATAGTTTATCATTTGTCGCCACTAGTAATTGTGTGTCTTCTATTGCATCTATATAATATTTAGATGGTGTAAGCATGGTGAAACTCTCCCGGTCACTGATCCACCATTCCTCCAGGCCAAAACGAACGATATGTTCAATTCCTTTATCGTCAATTGTATATTGCCTCATTGCCCCCTTGGCAATAAAGGACATGTATTTGCAGATGCTTCCTTCATGCAGCAGAAATTGTTTTTTCTTTACTGTTTTAGGAGTAAAGCATTGTTCCACAAGTTTAAATTCGTCATCAGATATAATTGATGAAGTAATCTTGTTCATGTATGTCCTTAATATTTGGTGCATGGGCTATGGTAATTAATCTCTTATATAATTTATCGTTCTGTATTTTCCATCAAAAAAATCCTTATATGCTTCTGATATTTCTAAATAATTATTTGCGGCAAATGGTCCTTCTACAATAACGGTTTCCGTATTTGGTTCGCCACCGAACATCATAATATCTGCAACAAATATATCGGAATTCCCGAGTATAATTTTATCACCTTTCTTTTCAAATATAACCATTTTGCTTCTTCCTACAACCGCTTCATTAACCGATACTTCATTTGCAGGAACAAATAAGGCGTATTCTAAATCTTCTTTTCCTTCCAATTCAAATGTTGACTTTGGATTAAGTTTAATATGGTAAATAAATTGTTTTCCGAAGGTTTTAACCGGAGATTCTGAACTTCCAAAATTCCCAAGTAAAATCCTGATCACACCTGCATTTTTGGGTAAAGGAAGTTCAATAATATCCTTAGATTGCAGGGCTAAATATTCAGGTTCTTCAGATTTTACCGCAAAAGGAAGAATAATCCAAAATTGAACGGAATGAAATATTTCTCCATGTTCTTTAGTGATTCCAGGTAATTCTTCATGCACAATACCAGTTCCAGATTTCATCCATTGTAAACCTCCGGGACCTACAACATCGTAATTTCCGTAGCTGTCGTAATGTGCCAAACTACCGCTAAATACATAGGTTAAAGTAGCAATCCCTCTATGTGGGTGCGCCAACTCTCCGGTAGGAGCAATTAGAGAATCCTTATTGAGTGCAATAGGATAGACATGGTCTAAAAAAACTATCGGACCTACAGCTTGGACCATACCTTGTGGAATTAAACGGTTGGTTAAGAAATCTCCAGTTACGGCGTTGACGCCATCATTTATTGATTTAATTTTTTTTTCCATCTGGATCAATTTTGAAATTTAAATTCGCTTTTCCATTTATTACAAATTTGGTCTTACCTGTTGGTTTATGAAATGATAAATCTTAAGGATTATTCTTATTATTTGTCAACAGCAGTCTTGAAATTCAACCACGAAATCTCGTGGTTGAAAAGAGCAGTTTTTTACTTAATTACGCGTTCCTATTTAAAGAAAACACATAAACAACTATTAAACAAGCACTTGAATTTATGGCATAAGGTTGGTTTATATAAAAACAATTCTCCAATTGAAACTAACTAATACCAAATACTATGTATGAATCATTTTTTGAATACATTGAAGACCAGACAGGTCTGTGTATTTCTAAACAGGAACGGGAAATCATTCAAAAAAGTTTTCAAATTAAAATGGTTAGAAGAAGGCAATATCTTCTGCAGGAAGGAGATCCGGCTAAACTTCTTGGATTTGTGATAAAAGGGGCATTACGGCAGTTTTCTGTCGACGATAAAGGCAATGAACATATTGTCCGGTTTGCCACAGAAGGCCGATGGATAACTGATTACGAAAGTTATCAGACTGCAGTCCCTTCTTTGTACTATATTGAGGCTGTTGAGCCGAGCCAGCTATTAGTAATTACCAACGATGCATTTCATATACTATTGGATAACAGCCCGATATTCTTTAAAATGATCTTTAAAAAATATCAGGAGGCCAATAATACATCTCAAAAAAGAATGCATTCGTATATCAGTATGACGGCTGAACAGCGGTATGCAGATCTTGTCAATTCCTATCCTCAGCTTGCTTTAAGATTTTCTCAAAAAATGATTGCGTCTTACCTTGGGATTTCGGGAGAGACCCTGAGCCGGATACGTAAACATATCGTTTCCAAGAAAATTCATTTTGAAACTGGATTTATTGATAAAAGGATAAAACAGGTAGTATCACCAGATTTCTGAGTCACTTTTAATAGCAGAAAAGCCCCGGACCATAAAATCCGGGGCTTCTCTCTTAATCATGTTCCTTACATCGGATTTTGAGCAAGATTATCTAAATCCACCTCCCGCTGAGGAATTTGCAAAAGCAATTTATTTGTTGTAACAGTATATGCTCCTGAAGGGTATTGAGCCGGAGCTTTTGCTATCTCCCGCTGGCCATGAGCATTCATCACTTGAACTGCTGTTCCGGTACGTACCAGATCATACCATCTGTGATTTTCAAAGGCCAGCTCTACTTTACGTTCCTGATCAATTGCCAGCCTGAAAGCTGCCTGAGAACTTACGTTCAAAGCTGGAATGGCATTTCCTGAGGTTTTATCTGGAAGTTGGGCACGACGTCTAACCTGGTTCAATAGTCCAAAGGCTTCACCATTGGCTACAAAGCCCTGCTCATTCAAACACTCTGCAATTTCAAGCAAAACGTCTGCATAACGGATAACTGGAAAGTTAACATCGGTTTGGCCTGGTTGTACAAAGCCCTGATTGTATTTTTTAATATATGGCGCATAAGTAAATACCCCTTTATCATCGGTAAAGCCTTCCGCAAGCGAAACATCTTTCCGGGCATCCCCGCTTTCATAAGAGCCAATGAGGTCTGTGGTTGGTGTATTCCAACCACTGCCAAAACTCAGATTGGTACCCGGATCCTTAGTTACATACTGAACCGAGTTAAAGGGTGCAAACTGATACATGAAATTGCTCGCAAGATCCGGATTTGAACCCAGATATTGGATTTCAAATATAGATTCTGCGTTGTTTTTCTTGGTTTTGTCAAACACATCTGCATAACTAGGCATCAGGCTGTAGCCTGTTACTTTTCTAAGTGCAGTTAAGGCTTCGGCATATTTTTTCTGCGTGAGGTAAAATTCTCCTAATAAGGCATTTGCTGTACCTGAGGTAACACGCCCCTTATCTGCTGCTGAATAAGAAGCTGGAAGTTTTGAAGCAGCATCATTCAGGTCTTCAAGTATTTGAGCATATACTGCATCAACTGCTGCACGTCCTTTTGATTTTGCATCGCCCGGGGTTTTAGTTACTTCCAAACGCAGTGGTACACCTCCAAATTGTCTGACCAGGTTAAAATAATGAAAGGCCCGAAGGAATTTCACTTCGCCAATGGACTGGGCTTTGGATTGTGCAGACATTGGGATTCGCTCTACATTATCCAGCACATCATTACAACGTGCAATACCGATATAGCTTTGCTGCCAAAAATCCTGCAGTAATGTATTGGCAGAATTAGCCAGGAATTCATCTACCTGCTCGCGGTTCTCTTGTCCGCGTTGCGGTGCATTGTACTGAAAACTGGTATTGTCAGAACGCATTTCTCCGAAAAGCCAATAGCTGAATGAGCCCATGTCTTTCAGAGACCTGTAGGCACCAACCACGCCCTGTTTCAAATCCGATTCCGTTTTCCAAAAGTTAGCGCCAAGTAATCCCGATTCTGGTTCCTGGTTTAAAAAATCCTTTTTACAACTGGTTATGAAGATCCCGGTACCGATCAGGATCATCATGATATATAGTGTTTTT
>NZ_DATMRL010000286.1:0-8093 GCF_035566355.1 Pedobacter sp. | reverse complement strand
CATATAAAGCCATTGGCTATCCATTTTTGCCCGCTTTATATATACTGTTGGGCGTAGCATTTTGTGTTTTATTGATCATATATAAACCTGGCTTT
This sequence comes from Pedobacter sp., assembly GCF_035566355.1. GTDB lineage: Bacteria > Bacteroidota > Bacteroidia > Sphingobacteriales > Sphingobacteriaceae > Pedobacter. The sequence continues at coordinate 7,998 of NZ_DATMRL010000286.1, read as the reverse complement.
ACCTGGCCGGGATTGTTTATTGCCTTAATCGGGGTGCCGTTGTTTTATATCAATGAATTTTTAAAAAAGCGGGATCCTGTTCTTGAAAGGAATGATGAATAATAAGCCTATATTCGCAGGAAATTATATCTAACGTTTCTATGAAATTAACGCTAAAAACAATACTATTCGTGTTTTCCATGACTACACTTTCCCTTTTTTCGTGCAGTAAAGGAAGTAATCCAGTTATTGACAAAAAAGAAACTGTTGTAACAGATGAAAAGATCTATGTAAAGGTAACTGTTGAAAATGGTGAGTTGATCAGTATATCGTCCATCTCTAATGGAAGTAGTGAAGCACAATCAGAGAGCTTGTCTGATAAAAAGTCCTTCACTAAGGAATACAAGTCTGTAAGTGTGGTTAACGCAAGTGCTAAAGGCATTGATGCGAATTCTGTACTGAGGGTTAAAATTCTAAAAGGAGACAAGGTTTTGAAAGAGGCTATGTCGGCAGGCGCGGATATGTCTGTTGCGATGATGTATTTTTAAAATTGCAATCATCTGATGCTTTATCAGATCGTTACTACAGTGGCTGAGCAAAGAATAACTGAAAAAAATTCATTTTATTTGAAGGCAGGGCGAGTTTAGTCTCTGTCTTCAAATCTATATACAAGGTTTGAGCTACTTTGGATTCTACATACGGCCATAAGGGTAAACCAGGGCCATTTGGATCACCTTTATTCACAAAATTCACCCAATAGGAGGACATCATTTCGGATATCTGCCTATCTGCCGGAGTCCAGGGCCGCATGAGCTTGTTCAAGTTGTTAAACACATAAGGAATTTCAGAGGAATGAAATGCACCATATTGCGGAAATTCGGGCCAGGGAATGGGATGGTTAAAATAATAGGTATAGGCATGTGCCATTTTCGAATAGCCAACAGCCCATAAGTAGGTTGAGGCCAAGCCAAAATCTCTTGCACTCTCAACCTGTGATGTACCGGCCTCTGAATCGGTATGGGCTGGATAGAAATGCTCAAAATCTTCATAAAGTACCCCGTAAATTTGGCGGTTCTGTTTTTGAAATTCTTCTGCAGGTATTTTACCATAGTTAGATTTAGCACTCCCTTCATCTGCATTTATGCCTGTAAGCACAGGCACTGGGTTCTGTTTGCCCTGTAGGTATATAACTGGAACGCTTTCTGGTAAAAACCATCCATCTATAATTGGCCGTAGTACACCAGGCAGCTTTTTGGTATAAGCCAATAACTCATCAGCAGACAAATCCCTTAATTGCTTTAAAGAAGATATACCTAAACTGTTGGTGAAATCAGAGCAGGCTTTTTCCGCTTGTGATAGAGTGAGCATTGGGGTTCGTGGCACTAAGTCTGAACCACTTTGTGCAATACCTCCACTCATCAAACCTTTGGTTAGTGGAGACGCTATGAGGTCATGTACACATCCTGCCCCTGCTGATTGGCCACAAACTGTAACTCGTTTTGGATCACCTCCAAATGAAGCTATATTTTTCTGTATCCATTTTAAGGCGGCCATTTGATCCATCAGACCATAATTTCCTGAGGAATGATGTACAGATTCTCTGCTAAGTTCGGGATGAGCAAAAAAGCCAAAAATGCCAAGACGGTAATTGATATCGATAACGATGATGCCTTTTCTTGCCAGATTTTCTCCGTTGGAGATGGCTGTAGAGCCTGAACCTTCAACATAACCACCCCCGTGTATATAAACCAAAACGGCTAAACTTTCTCCCTTTTGATGTTTTGGTGTCCAAATGTTCAGGTAGAGACAATCTTCACTAATCGGTTGATCATTGATAAATTCGGCAGTCCAGGGATTGCGCGCAGCTGTAGTTTGCATTGCACTGTTGCCATATTGATCGGCTGCCCTTATTCCTTGCCAGTGTTTTGGAGCCTGAGGTGCTTTCCATCTTAAATTTCCAATTGGGGGAGCAGCATATGGAATGCCTTTAAATGCTTGAATTTTTCCATCGGGAGAACTTGTTCCTGCAAGCAATCCTTCATTTACCTGCACTATTTCCGCAGGTGCCTGAGCAAAAGAATGGCAGGTTGAAAAAATAAGGATAGCGAGGATATACTTTTGAATTTTTCTGCTCATTTTAGCAAGATAGAAATAAAAGCAGAGAGGTCTGTTTTTTAGAACCTGTTTGCTACGATAATAAAGTAAGGGCAAGAAAATAAAATACCCGGAACGAAAATGTTGATCAGGAGAAAAATCTTAGTATTTGCAATCTCGGGTAAATTCTTTAATATTTGCCTTTCTGATTTAAGAATAAAAAATGCAAGAAGGTTTTGATGAGGAAGATATTAAGCTGCGCTGTTCAGGCGGCGACAGGAAAGCTTATGCACAGCTCTATACCTTTTATTTCAAACCACTTTACAGACATGTGTTTCTTTTTCTGAAATCCAGGGAAGCTAGTGAGGAGATTGTTCAGGATGTTTTTGTTAAGATCTGGGAAAACAGGAATATTCTCTCTGCTGTGCAAAATTTAAAACCTTATCTGTACCGTGTAACCAAGAACCTGCTTTTGGATCATCTGAGGAGATTACAAACAGAGAATAGAATCATTAAAATGGTTAGTCCTGAAACGGAACCTATAGAAGACAGTACATCCGACAGTATAGATCATAAAGACTATATCGCTTTATCTAAAGAGGCGATCAGTAATTTAACTGAAAAAAGAAGAGAAATCTTTTTAATGCGGACAGAACAGGATTTATCTCTGGATGAGATTGCAGATAAACTGTCTATTTCAAAATCTGTGGTCAAAAAGCAGTTGTATGCCTCAATTGCATTTATAAGAGAATATATGCATAAACACGGAGGCATATCTGCCGGTCTCTTGTTAGCCCTTTTAAAAGCCTTGTAATTTTTTTTCATTGAAGGGGGTCTTTTAAGATTCTCATTCGTCATAACACATATGGACCAGAAAAAAGTCTCTGATTTTATAAAGAAATTTGCTGTAAATGCACATACAGATTCCGAACATCGGGAGTTTATCTCGTGGCTGAATGTTGCATCACCTGCAGACATAGAGAAAACTATGGATTTGTACGCAGAATATGTAACCGAAGATCAAAGTACTGAATTACCTTCGCCTGCTTTTGTCAGGACACTGGAATGCAGGCTGGACAATACAGAGTTTATCCATAAAAAGTTAGGCAAACAGAAATGGAGCTGGATTGCAGCAGCAGCAGTACTTGTTATTATTGGAATAGTTGCTGTTTTCCAGTATTCAGGCAGTAAACAGGAAGACCAGATTTCCTTTGTAAAGGATCTTGCACCCGGTGGAAATAAAGCTATATTGACTTTAGGAGATGGCTCTGCAATACCTTTGTCGGCTTCGGGTAAAGGGCAGCTTGCCCTGGAGTCTGGTGTTGTTATTGAAAAAACAGAAGATGGTCAGATCATTTATAAAGTAAAATATCAGACTTTAAACGGGAATACAACTCAAAAAACAGTATATAATACTATTGCTACACCGAAAGGTGGTCAGTTTCAGGTGAGTTTACCTGATGGCACCAGAGTTTGGCTAAATGCGGCATCGTCTTTAAAATATCCGGTTCAATTTGTTGCTGAAGAAAGGAGAGTACAATTGACTGGAGAAGCTTATTTTGAGGTTGCCAGGAATAAGAAAAAACCTTTCATTGTTGAAAGTAAACAGCAATATGTGGAAGTACTGGGTACTCATTTTAATATCAATAGCTACGAAGAAGCGGCCGTGACTAAAACTACACTTTTTGAAGGAAGTGTGCGTGTTGCTGGTCTTTCTCCAACAGGGCGCAAAGCAGCCACACTTAAACCAGGTCAGCAATCGGTGCTTAACAATGATCATATTGAAATTACGGAGAATAATACCGATGCTGTGCTGGCATGGCAAAAAGGTTTATTTAGCTTTACAGATGCCGATCTTAAAACGATAATGAATGACTTTGCCCGCTGGTATAACGTGGAAGTTGTGTATGTAGGAAAACTACCTGATCAACATTTTACCGGGGAGATTTCAAGAAAAGTTAGTGCATCGGTCTTTTTGAAGATCCTGAGTAATTTCCATGTTAAATTCAATATGAATGGAGATGGAAAGAGCCTTGGCAAAGTAATTATATCCAGTCAATAAATAACCAACTTATAACCTTAACCAAACCAACATGAAAAAATATTTACGAAGGCAATAAAGCTATACGGCGTTCTTAAAACAAAAGCCGAAAAGTGGTTCGAAGCACTTTCCGGCAAAGTCTGAGTAAAACGCAAACCCAGCCGATCAGATCGGAGGGGCAAATAATTTCTCTTAACTATTTCAGTATACACTCAAACTCACGCAAATTAATGAAAATTACTGCGAATACCATAGCTATGTCCATGACACGGCGACTCCCAAAAATTTTGATGATGATGAAATTAGTCACATTCGTGTTTTTTATTGGCCTGATGCAAGCTACTGCGGCAGGATACGCTCAGAAAATTAACCTCTCTGAAAAAGATACTTCTTTGAAAACGGTCTTACTTGAGATTAAAAAACAAAGTGGCTATCTGTTTTTCTATAATGCAGAAGACTTGAACCAAAGAAAGATCAGCATCAATGTGAAAAATGCTTCCATTGAAGAAGCTTTAAAGGCGTGCCTTCAAGATCAGCCCTTTTCTTATCAGATCGTAGAAAATACAGTGGTTCTGACAAAGAAAGAAAAAACATTGATAGACAGACTTTCCGATTATTTCACTTCGATAGAGGTGTCAGGTCGGGTAACCGATGAGGAAGGGAGGCCTCTTTCTGGTGCAACAGTTAGTGTGGTGATCAGCGATGGTTCAAATGACCAGAAAACAGGCGACTTTAATCTGAATATTAAAGGCAGGACAACTGCTGCTGTAACGGATGCAGAAGGGGAATTCCACTTGAAAAACGTGGATGAAAAAGCTAAAATTCTGATTTCATATACTGGCTATAAAGTATATGTCGCGCCTGCGGCCAGAAACATGGGAACAATAAAGATGACCTTGAATGGAATTCTGCAGGAAGTGAATGTTACCTTTAATACAGGTTACCAATCTATTGCGAGGGAAAGAAGTGCGGGAGCCATTGCAAAACCTGATATGGATATATTAAAGAACCGCTCGGGATCTATGAACGTTATCCAAAGATTAGATGGACTGGTGCCGGGTTTGGTACTCAATAACTCTGCAAGTCCGACAGGGAATTTACAGTCCAATGGAAAGAGGGGAAGTTCGGTCTTGATCCGTGGCCTGACGACTATTAGTGATTTTACTAACAGAGATCCGCTTTATGTAGTGAACGGAATTCCGGTTACTGATATCAGTACCATAAACCCAAATGACGTGGAAGATATCACCATTCTTAAAGATGCGACATCAGCTTCTATCTGGGGCCCGAAAGCAGCTAATGGTGTAATCGTGGTGGTGACTAAAAAAGGAGGCAACAACCAAAAGCTCAAAATTAACTATGATGGCTTTATCAATTTTCAGGGTAAACCAGACCTTGCTTACCTGAATAAGCTGAACAGCAGCCAATATATTCAGGCAGCAAAAGAGATCTTTGACCCTGTAGTCAATCCATGGGCGAGCATAAGCGTTCCTACAATTGGCGGGACAGCCCCGGTTTCTCCGCATGAACAGATCTTATACAATCAAAGTCGCGGTTTAATTACACAGGCCCAGGCGGATCAGCAACTGAATGCTCTAGCAGGCCAGGACAATCTTCAGGAAATTAAAGATTTATGGTACCGTAATGCCGCGCTTATGAACCATAGCTTATCTATTTCCGGTGGTGGAGATAAATACAGCTTTTATGGATCGGGTGCGTATACAAATACAAAAAACAGTACGCCGGGTAATAAAAACGACAATTACGGACTCAATCTTCGTCAGGATTACAGGTTTAGCAACCGGATTAAAATGTTCCTGATTACAGATCTGGTCAACAATATAGTCAGTTCCCAGAATACGGTCAGTCCGGATGCCAGCTTTCTGCCTTATGCCATGTTCAAAAATTCAGATGGAAGTAATGCGGATATGTCTTGGTTGTACCGTACAGATGATATAAGAACCGCTTACGAAAATAAAAGTTTGGTCAGCCTCCGGTATAATCCTCTTGATGAAATCAATACCGGAACCAATAAAAGCAATCTGTTTAAAGCAGCAATTACTTCCGGTGTAACCGTAAACCTGTTAAAAGGCTTAAGGTACGAAGGGATTCTTGGATACAGCAGGACACAAAATAAAACGGTTAGATATTTATCACAAGACAATTATAGTGTACGTTCTGAACTCACTTCTTTTACCCTCCCTGCGGCAACTGCCGGAAGTCAGCCGACGTACTTGCTGCCAAATAACGGCGGACGCAATACCGTGACCAATCAGTTGAATAAAAACTGGACAGTAAGAAACCAGCTGGTATACGATAATGCCTGGAATGATAAGCAGCATCAGATCACTTTGCTGGCCGGACAGGAGGCTCAGGAGCAGTATGTGAATTTAAATGGCTCTGTGGTAAGGGGATATAATCCTCAATTACTGAGTTATGCAGCAATAGACTATAAAACTCTGGCAACGGGTGTATCTAAAACGGTGATGCCAAATGGAGCTGGAACCAGTATTTTGTCAACAGATTTTTATAATGAATCGGAAACCATTGCACGTACCAGCTCTTACTATGCAAACGGCGGTTATACCTATGCCGATAAATATACTGTAAATGCAGGTGTACGTATTGATCAGTCTAATTTATTTGGTAAAGACAAATCCGCACAAAATCGGCCTGTATGGAGCTCGGGTCTTGCATGGCAAGCGGGTAAAGAAGATTTTATCCAGCATGTGAACTGGATCGAAAAATTGGTACTGAGAGGCAGCTATGGCATTACAGGTAATTCACCCAATGCCGGTGTTGCAGCTTCTAAAGACATTTTTCTTTCTACAATGAATGTATTTTATCCCGGAGGTGTAGGCCTGACTTTGTCCAGCCCGGCCAATAGGGCTCTTACCTGGGAGACGACAAAGACCTTTAACCTCGGACTAGATTTTTCCTTACTTAAAAACAGGTTGAGTGGTACCTTAGACCTCTATCATAAGAAAACAGAGAACCTGATCGGAAATATGATTCTGAATCCATTTACCAGTTTTCCCAGCACTATTGGAAATGCAGGAGACATGACCAACCAGGGTATCGACATCAATTTAAGTTCTGTTAACCTTGTTCAGGGCGCCTTCAGATGGAATAGCATGTTAACCCTTAGTTTTAACAAGAATAAGATCACTCGTTTAAACCAAACTACACCGATCATCCTTGGCAGCGATAAAATCAATCAGGCTTATCTTGAAGGATATTCTGCTTTTTCAGTATTTGCATATACTTATGCGGGTCTGGATAATATGGGCGATCCTCAGATTAAGTTACATGATGGCATCATTACTAAAGCAAGAAATGCAGCGAAACCAGAAGATGTAAAATATATGGGCACTTTTCAGCCCAAATGGAGCGGTGGTTTGAGCAATATGTTTGGCTATAAGGATTTTTCCTTAAGTATCAATGCAATTTATAACCTGGGTTATGTAATGCGGAGGGATGTAAATGGTGTATTTGCCGGACGAGATAATACCTATGCCAATGCTGGTTTCAATGGGAATTTAAATGCTGAATTTGCAGATAGGTGGAAAAAATCCGGAGATGAAGCCAATACAAATATTCCTGCCTATATATCCAGCTCTACAGCAAGTCTTGCAAGAAGAGATGTAAGTTATTATACGATGGCCGACATCAATGTGCTTGATGCTTCTTATATCAAATTGAGAGATATCACGCTGTCCTATAACCTGCCAAAACTATTTTGTACGAAACTCAAAGCAGACGTGATCACGTTTAGGGCTCAAATTTCCAATGTGATGTTATGGAAAGCCAATCATAATGGAATAGATCCGGAATTTCAGAACGCACTTGGAGGCTCGGCGGTTGGGGGGCTAAGAACTGCTCCG